>DATADW010000047.1:0-3394 GCA_036258335.1 Acidimicrobiia bacterium | reverse complement strand
GGAGGCGTCCGTCGACGGACTCACGCGAGCGTCGAAGGTGGTGTTCTCCGCCTCTCTCGAGGAGCCGCTCACGTGGGCCAACTCCACGCTGGTGCGAGACGACGCGGTCGAAGCAGTCGGGGCGATGAAGCAGGGCGGCTCCGGCCTCCTGAGCACGATCGGCAGTATCAGCCTGAGCCGATCGCTGCTGCGAGCGGGCCTCGTCGATCGCTTCCGGGTCGTGATGTTCCCGGTGATCACTGGCGCCACGGGAGCAGAACGCATCTACGACGGCTATCCGGACGTCGCCCTCGAGATGATCGACAACCGTACCTTTGACGGCCGAATCCAACTGGTCGAGTACCGGCCCCGCGTCCTCGAGCACCCACCGCTCGACCCCGCCGCATGATGTCGCCAGGATCCGAGTCGCCGGCGGTCCACCACAGCTCCACTGAGAGTGCCGAGGTGGGTCTCTCGGTCGTCGCCGGTCGGATTACGCACCCTGCCGCGCCATGGCAGGCTCGTCGAGATCGAGGTCTCTTCGGCGGCCCGGCGTAGCGACAGGGCCAAGCTCATCTACATAGCCAACCCGCCGGTCGCGGTCCACCTCCCCGAGCAGACCTTCACCATCGGGTCCATCGACCCGCCCGGTGGGCCGCGGCTCGACACCGACCTCGAGTCGTTGGTGCGGCTGCTATCGGGCCGCCGGCCGGACCCTAAGCGGTACGTCTTCGAGGGCGGCGAGGCCGAGGAGCTCGTGTTTTTTTTCTGAGCTCTCAGTGCACTCGGCCGTGGTCCGCGCCCTCGGCCCTCATTGGACGAGCGATACGGCTCCCGATGGACTCCTGCGCCCCAAGCGGGGGTATCGGCCGTCCAGGGCCGCTGTTGCCAACTGTCGGTACAACTGGCCCACGGCGTGGGGACGACGGTCCTGGCCGACGAGGCCACAGGTGTTGACCTTGCCGCGGTTGCGGGTGAGGAGGGTATCCCAGTCGACGTGATCGACGAAGCCGTACCAACAGAACCCGCGGATGGGCAGTCCCCGGTCCTTCAGATCGAGCGCGTCGTTCCATACCTCCGCCAACCAGCCCGGGGCGTGCGTACCGGCGATATTGGTTTCACAGAGCATGAAGGGCAGGTCGTAACGGGCGTGGAAGTCGAGGGCCAGGGCTTGGAAGCCGCGTCGTTGAGGACCGGCGCGACGAAAGCGTCCCCGGTCGTCGATGAGCCGCTCGTTGCCGCGGTAGTAGTCGTGGCCGATGATGCAGCGCTCGCTGGTGCCGTGCTCGGCGAACCATGCGAGGCGCTCGTCAGACATTCCATTGTCATGCAGCCAGTGCAGAATCAACTGGCTTGGGCGGCGTCCATAGGTCAGGTCGTAGGCGACGTAGCCGCGCTCAGTCAGGAAGCTCGCTTGCTCCTCCGCGCCCGGGTCGAGCGCCCGGTAGCTCTCGCAGGCGTCGCTCTGGACAAAGATCGCATCGGGCCGTCGCTCGCTGATGCGTCTCATGCCGAGTATGACGCAGGTGACAACGTTGTCGAGGGCGGCGACGAAGGCAACATCGTCGCGGCGCCGTTCGTTCCAGAGGCCTCTCATTGCAGAGAGCCAGGCAGTGATGAACGGCTCGTTGACCGGGGTGTAGTAGCGAACCCAGGGGTAGCGCTCGGCCACCGCCGCCGCGTAGGCCTCATAACGCCCCGGGAGCCGCGGATCTCCGACGGCCCGGATGTCGTCGGGCAGACCGAAGTGGAGGAGGTCGAGGATGGGCTCGATCCCGTGGGCCTGCAGCGCGCCCATGGAACGGTCGATCCACTGCCAATCGAAGCGGCGTGAGTCGTCATGTTTGGCCACGACGTGAAACGGCACCCCGTAACGCAGATATCGGATCCCGAACGAGGCGACCGCAGCCAGGTCCTCGTCGAAGCGCTCCCAGTGGCCGGTCTTGCGCAATTCATCCTGCCGGACGCCACACGCGATCATCGGCGCCGAGCACTCGATGCCGGTTGCGACGACGAATCCCTCGTCGACCTCGAGACGCAACGATTCGGTTGTGTCAGAGATGGCGCCTCCTACGGCAGCGGCTGGCGGATGGCGTAGTTGACGAGCAACTCGGCCAGCGCCGTAGGGCGGCTAAGGGCCACGCAGTGACCGGCTGCAACCTCGTCGGGGGTGACGGCGAGACGCTCGGCGACGACTTGGAGCATGAATTGTCGTGGGAAGAAACGATCCTCCGTGCACGGCACGAACCTCGTCGGCACCTTCGGCCACGCCCGCAGCGGCCGGGGGGCTGAGCCCCGGAGTGGCCGACTGAGGGCGCTCCCTGCTCATTGCCTCCTCGGCGAGAGCGCGAGGCACATCGTGGTAGAAGACCAAATAGGGGACCTCGTTGCCGGTCTTGCCGTCGTTCCGACGGGCCTGCTCTTGCACCGCCTGTTCCCACCGGTCCCATGCCATTGGCGCTCGGGTGGTCCCTTACTGCTGGCGCACGAAAGGCGGCCAGCACGCTGAGAGAAGTGGACTCTAGGATCGTGTGAGACCGCACCGAGACGATCGACTCTCTAACGCGCCGCGTTCGGGGCGTGGGAAGGACGTGGTGAGGACATCGTGAACAGGGTTGCGCTTTTCCGGGGACTAATTGTGGTTTCTCTCATGGTCGTCGCCAGCACCAGTGGTGGCCAGCAAACGTCGCTGGGCACGACGGGGTCTCCCGGCGGACTAGACGTGCAGAGTCGAGTCGAGCTTCAAGAATCAGCCTGGGATCTGCGACGAAGCGTCGGCGCTGCCATGGACGTGCACACACACGTCATGAGCCCTGAACTCGCGTCGCTCATGGCGGGCCCAGGTACGCCGCCTTCGACCGCCGACGATCTCATCGATCGGCTCGATGAGGCTCACGTCAGACAAGCCGTGGTGCTCTCGCTGGCCTACATGCAGGTCTTGCCCGATGACGCAGCCGTTCAAGCTGAGAACGATTACGCCGCAGCCGAGGTGGGCAAGTACCCGGACCGCCTCATCGGGTTCTGCGGTGTCAACCCTCTTCGTGCTTCAGCCGTCGACGAGATCGATCGCTGTGCCGATGACCTTGGTATGCGCGGCATCAAGATCCACGTGCCTGGCTCCGGCGTAGACCTGAAGCTTCCCGAACATGTTGCCGCAGTGTCAGCGGTTTTCGATCGCGCGCGCGACCGAGACCTGCCCATAATGATGCATTCTGGCTCCCCGATTGGCCTGCCACTCGATTCCGATGCGTTGGCGAACCTGGGATCGGTCATTGCCACCCATCGCGAGGTTCGCCTGGTGTTGGCCCACTGCACCAACGATGCCGACCGCAGCGAGATGGAGATCTGGCTTGAGG
Source organism: Acidimicrobiia bacterium (assembly GCA_036258335.1). Lineage (GTDB taxonomy): Bacteria > Actinomycetota > Acidimicrobiia > Spongiisociales > DATADW01 > DATADW01. Next base: position 59 of record DATADW010000047.1, on the reverse strand, counting down.
CACTCGACCAAGGTCTCTTCAACAACGAGAATCTGTTCGTTGACACCAGCTCCTGTCTG
>DATADW010000046.1:0-9130 GCA_036258335.1 Acidimicrobiia bacterium | reverse complement strand
TTGCTCCCGGCGGGACCGGCGGGCGGGGTTGCGGCCAAGGAGCTGCGGTATCTCGCCCGCGACGGCCGGATCCGCCAACAGCTACTCGGCGCCGCCACCGTCGTGGTGGTGCTCGTCTTTGGCTCGGCCTCGGAGATACTCTCCTCTGGCTTCGGCGGCTACCTCGGCGCCGTTGTCACCCTGTCGGCCATGATCACCATGGCAACCAACCAATTCGGTCCCGATGGGAAGACGCTCTGGGGCTACGCGGTGGCACCGCTCTCCATGGGCTCGGTGTTGCGCGGCAAGAACCTGGCGCTGGCGCTCGTGGTGCTCCCCGCCGCCCTCATCGGGTCGGTCGTCGGTGCCGCCATGGGGGACTCGTGGGAGACGCTGCCAGGTGGGGTGTTTGCCTCGCTGGCAGGGTTCCTGCTCTGGCTTGGCGTCGGTAACGTGCTCTCGATCTATGCCGGGTACCCGCTTCCGGAGGGCGCCGCCTTTGGGAAGAGGACCTACAACGGCCGACAGGCCATCCTGGGGCTGATTGGGCTGATAGTTGCCGGGCTGTTGCTCATCCCGGCCCTGGCGGCCGTGGCGTTTGCAATCATCAGGGGAGGTCCCGCCTTCGGTGTGGTAGGGGCAATCGTCGCCACTGTGTACGGGGCGATGATCTGGCGCTTTGGCTTGGCGTTGTCCGAGCGGAGCTTGCGCCGTCGGCTCCCCGAGCTGGTGGCCGTCTTCGATGCGCCCGGTTGACCCTCAGACCAGAGTGACCCAACCGTGGGTGTCCTCGACCGCACCGAACTGGATGTCGGTCAGCGCCGATCTGAGCCGGAGGGTGTTGGCGCCGACCTCCCCGTCCCCCACGGGGTGCTCCTCGCCGTCGAGGACCAGGATTCCAACCCCGGAAAGCACCGCCGCCGTGCCCGACAGGGCCGCCTCGCGCCGGCGGGCCCAGTCGAGGACCTCGGCGACGACGAGTTGGCGTTCCTCCACCACGTAGCCGAGGTCGGCGGCGATGGTCAGTATCGATGACCGGGTCACGCCGTGGAGGAAAGAGGAGTCGAGCGGCTTGGTGATCACCCTTCGGTCGTCGAGCAGCAGGAAGTTGGAGGCACCCGTCTCTTGGACGTCGCCGCCTGGGGCGAACAGCACCTGGTCGGCTTGGTGCTCCTGGCGCGCCGCAACCACGGTGCGGAGCGCCGCCGCGTAGTTGGCCCCTGCCTTCGCCCTGCCGAAACCCGGGGTTGCCCGCATCGCCTCGGTCTCGATCACCAAGCGAAGCGGCCGGGTGCCACCGGCGAAGTAGTCGCCTACCGGGCAGGCGAGGACGTAAAGGAGACCCTCGGTGGGGGGCGACGCCGCCGCCCCGACATTCGCCGTGGTGCCAATCAGGGTGGGCCTGAGGTAGAGCGAACCGGGCGCCTCCGGTATCTCATCTCGGTTGGCGGTCACCGTGTCGATCACCATGTCCCGGAGCAGCTCTGCCGATGGGACGGGCAGGCAGAGGAGGCGGGCGCTCTCCTCCATGCGAGCGATGTGGGCGTCGAGACGAAAGATCCGAGCCGTCCCGTCAGCACCCCGATAGGCCTTGAGCCCTTCGAAGCACGAGCTGGCGTAGTGGAGGACGTGGGCACCGGGGTGGAGCTCTATGGGCCCGGTCCGGCGCATCGATGCCGACTCGAAGCGGTCCCCCACGAAGCTGGTCAGCGCCATCTGGGCCGCGAACACGGAACCAAACGGGGGCGCGGCAGAAGAGGCGCTGATTGTCATGATGGCCGGATTGTATGCCAGGTTGTGCCAACCGACCGCCCTATCGGTGCGATCAGACGACCGGGGGCGGTTCGTTGCGGGCTGCATCGGCGAGGGCGGCGTCCGCCTTGCGGTGGTAGGCCTCCCCCCATCTCCCGCCGAGGTACCCGCCGAGGAACATAACGACTATGCCCACTATCCCACCGATGACAGCGGCGGCGGTGGCCTCGTCACCGCTCCAAACGGCCACCCAGTCGGGCAGGTTCATCTGAGCGAACACGTTGTACTCCTGGCCAATCCATGCGCCGAGCGCGGCGAATATGACGATCAGCAGCACCATCCAGAATGCTGTCATCGCCCCGTTTAGCCCGCCGTCGTAACGCGCCATCCGTCCCGCGGCCCAACCTCCTACGAGGAACGCCACGAAGAGACCTACGAGGGCGAGGATGCCCCCAACCAGTGTGATCTCTTCCACGGCGCCCTCGACGTCGACCGTATCCACCTGGAAGGCCAGACCCCCGGCGCCGGCGGCGCCGAGACCGGCCAGGAACAGGAACACGCCCATGGCGGTGAACATCCCTGCGATCGCAGCTGGAGTATCGACTCCTCCGAATCGCTCGCGCAATTCCTCCCACCGGCTTGTCGTGACGGTGGCTGTTGTCATGGTCCGTTTCCTCCTCGACGAAATTGCCCACGATGACTACCCGCCACATCACAACGACAAACCGGGAGTTTCGGTTGGGCGATCGCCGGGAAGGATCGTTCGAACTGCTCAGGGAGGCGGCATGGAACTGATCAAGTCAATCGAACGGGGGCGCACCACACTCCCCAACGGCAGTGCCCCCCTAGACCACGGAGCCGGGCGGGTGTGCGCCAGTCGTGGGTGCAACACGTTGCTGGCCAGGTACAACCCGGGCAGCCTCTGCTATGTCCACGCCTCGCCTCGGTTCCCCAGGATGCGAGGGCGCAACCGCCCGAAGTAGTCCATATCAACGGTACACAGAAGAAGCCCGGCGGGATGCCGGGCTTCTTGCTGTGGAATCGGCGGATCAAAAGATGAGCAGAAGAATGATCAGGATGAGAATGAGAGCGCCCAATCCGAAGTACATGTCAGTCCTCTCCTTCCGGTCCGAGGGCGCATACCCGCCCCGGTGGCGGGCCAAACCAGATGACCGTGATGTTTGGGCCCGGCGCGCTTCGGGAATCACCGGCGAGACCGAAAGCCAGAAGGAGGCACCATGGACGCGCAGCGCTTGCAGCTAGAGGGCAAGTGGGACCAGGTCAAGGGAAAGGTCAAGGAGGCATGGGGCACGCTGACCGACGACGATCTCGATCGCTCCCAGGGTCAGTGGGACCAGTTGGTCGGCACGATCAAGGAGCGCACCGGCGAAACCCAGGCTGACATCGAGAGCCGGCTCAGCGAGATGCTCTCCGACGACGACAGCAACACCATCTGACCCGAGGTCACGTGAGGGCGCCGTCGAGGGTCTCGAACACTGTGAACAGAGATCCGATGGCCGTAGTTTCCAGCAGACGGCGCACCATCCCCGGACCAACAACGAGCACCATCTCGAAGTCCTCGCCGCCCGCATCGCGGGCGGCGAGGAGTGCGCTAAGCCCAGACGAATCCATGAACGTAACCTCGGCCATGTCCAAGATCACTTTGTCTGATCCACGCTCCACCATGGCGAGCAGCGCTGTCTGAAGCGCCGGGGCGGTGGCCAGGTCCACCTCACCGCTCACGGTGAGGACGGCGCTCCCTGACTGCTCGTTGCTTTGGATCTCGATCTGGGGGTGGGTCACCAAGAACGGAGCGTATACGACTCGCCGGGTCTTCGCCCTCAGCCGGCGACCCTTACCGCCAGCAGCGTGGCGTCGTCTCGCAGTTCCGCTCCCACGTATGCCTTGAGTTCCTCGATCAGGCTCCGGCAAAACCGACTCAGCGAGCCGGCTTCATGATGACTGGTGAGCCGTTCGACCAGCCGTTCCAGCCCCCATGCGCTCCCATCGAGGGGCGCAGCATCGATGATCCCATCGGTGTACAGCAGAAGCGCGTCTCCCGGCTCGAGCTCGACCACCACTTCTGCGGGTGAGCCGCCCAGTCCCAGTGGCAGCGTCGGCCTGACCCAATCCAGGGCTTCAACGTTCCCCTGCCGCCAAAGAAGGGGCGGCGGGTGGCCTGCATTTACTACCGTCGCCTCCATCTCGTCTGGGTCGATCCGGCATAGCAGTCCAGTCACGAATTCGTGGGGCAGCCCCTCGATGGCCACGGCCTCGTCGATCTGCTTGTAGGCCTGCTCTGGCGGTTCCTCCCGCCGCCGGGAGTACCGGTATGCGGCAGTGGCGAGCGCGGAAAGGATGGCCGCCCGCAATCCGTGGCCGACGGCGTCGAAGACGGCGACCTGGGCTATGTGATCAACGGCATAGTCGAAGGAGTCCCCGGCGATGTCGTATGCGGGCTCGATCTGCCCGGACAGCTCGAGGCGTTTGTCCACGTAGCACGGGCTCGGCAGGACCGCCCGTTGCAGTGTGGCGGCGAGTTGCAGGCGCCCCCCACCCCTCGTTGTCTCGACCATGTCGCTCTGACGGGTGCTGCTGACCAGGGCCGAGCCGAGGGCAAGTCCCAGGGCACGCGCCGACTGCCGCAGTCCCGGGTCAGGGTTGGTCAACTCGAGGACGCCGAGCGGCTCCGCCCTGTGAGCCAAAGGCACCCACACCGTATCGTCCTCGGCCACCACCTCGGTGCGATCCATCGCCGCTCCCGCTGCGGTGTACTCGATCGGGATCTCCTCGCCACCTTCGAGCTGGCGAAGCGTCTGCCCTCCGTGATCCTGGAGGTAGACAGACAGTCGCTTCAACCGGTGATGACGGCCCACGACACGCCGGGTCTCGTCGAGAATCTCGTACGAGGGCGCGCCGTCCAAGGCGACGAGCAACTCCGCGACGGCGGGAGATGGGTCGCGCATATTCGTCATCGCTCGCATGTGTACCCGCACGGTCGATAGGAAAAACCACCGCTCTATCCACGATGACCGCTGTGGTGTGTGTGAAGCTGTGGAGATCCGGGTACGAGATCTGAATGACAGATAGGCCCACCCGGGGACCCCCGGGACAGGTGCCGTCGCCGACCGTCGAGGTGCGCGGGTCGAACGGCGAGAGCGTTGTCACCTCGCGACTGGCGATGCTTCCTGTACTGGCTGCGCCTTCCGAGGCGAGGGCGTTCGTTGCGGAAGTTTGCGCCGATCATCCCATGCTGCCCGATCTGTTGCTCGGGATCAGCGAGTTGGTTACGAATGCGGTCCGGCACGGTGGCATTCCGGAGGAGAGCCAAGTGGTTGTCACGACTGCGGCTCACGCCGGCAGGATCCGTCTCGAGGTTTCTTACCCCTGGCCGGTGTTCGTCGCGCCCACGGGGCTACCTGAACCCGACGTTGCCGCTGGACGCGGGTTGGCCATCGTCGACGCAATCGCCGACCGTTGGGGGATCATCCAGTCTGAGGGCATGGTCGTCTGGTTCGAGATCGATCACTGAGCCGCATCGGCGAGTTGCGGGCGGAAGAGGAATCGGATCTCGGCTCGTTCGCCGTCTGTCTCGGCACGAACCTCCTCGACAACCGAGTTCAAAACCAAGGCCGAGATCGACCGATGCCAACTGTGTACCCAACTCTCTGGAACCGAGGCGGCGACCGTGAGTGCCGTCTTCATCTCATGGGGTCGTTCATCGATTCGCATGTTGACCCGGTTGACACCGTCCAGCCTGAGCAATTCGACCGCCGCCTCGCTCACCGCCAGTGCCAAATCGGAAAGACGGTCGACGTCGGTGGCGGGAGGCGCCAGTGACACGGCGGTGGTACGGAGCAGGTGCACCATCGATGCCTGAGCGGGTACTTCTACCCGCACTACCGGCGCCTTTTCACTCACCCGACCAATACTACGATGAGGCTCCCCTAGTGCGGGATCCAGCGATGAGTGCCACTCTCGATATCGAGGCCCGGTCCGACCACACGTGGTCGATCCTGGCTCTCCAGGGCGAGGTCGACATCTCGACCGTCGGCTTGCTCGAGGAGCGGATCGACGATTGCTTGAAGCAAGGTTCACGGGTGGTCCTCGACCTGAGCGGAGTGAGCTTCATCGACTCGACGGGGCTTCGTCTCGTGATCAGCACTCGTCAGCGACTCTCCGAGGACGGCGACTTGGCGCTCGTCGCCCAGGATGGTCCTGTTACCCGATTGCTAGAGATCACTGGGCTGGACGGGGCCTTCCCCGTATTCGCCACCGTCGAAGAGGCCACTGTCAGCTGAGGGGACCGAACATGGGGCCAATACGTATCTCGGTCCCGGGTGCTCCCCGATACGTGGCGACCCTCCGGTTGTTCGTGGGGGGTCTCGCTCGGCAAGCAGGCTGTGACGACGAGGGTGTCGCCGACCTGAAACTGGCCGTGTCCGAGCTGGCGACGGCGGTTGTCGAGGCTGGATCTGAGGTCATCGAGGTGACCGCCGACCTCGACGGCGATGGGCTGGTGGTGCGGCTTCCTTCCGCGGCCCCTCGCCCCGATCAGTTGTTCGATCCGGTGGAAATTGCCAGGGCCTTGGTGGATGGGTGTTCGGTGGCCAACGGCGAGGTGATCCTGACCGTGCTGGAGAGTGCGGGAAGGCGGGATCCTGTCCGGTGATCCGATGGTGGTCTCGTTCGAATCGTCGGTAGCGGTCCCCGCCCAAGCAAGGGCGGCCGTGTCACACCTGATCGACGGTGTCCCGCCCGCCCGCCGCACCGACGTGTTGCTCCTCGTCTCGGAGTTGGTGAGCAACAGCGTGATCCACGGTCATCCGCCTGAGGCAGCGAACATCGAGGTGACAGTTACCAGCCAGCCGGGCCGGGTGCGGGTTGAGGTATCAGATCTGGGACCGGGGATCGAACCCGGCGTGTCGGAGTTCTCGACGGGTTGGGGTCTCCGGTTGGTGGAGTTGCTATCCGACCGGTGGGGAATCGGAAGCCCACCCGGGGGCAGGGTCTGGTTCGAAGTCGACACCGCGACCGTTGCCGAAGTGGGGGACCTCGATGAGGCGGGGCTGTTCGCCGCGCTCCCCGATCGGGCAGCGCGCGATGTGCTTTTCGAACGCTATTCGGGGATCGCCCGTCACCTGGCTCGTCGTTTCGTCGGGCGGGGCGAAGGTTTAGAGGATCTGGAGCAGGTGGCATCGATTGGCTTGATAAAGGCGATGGAGCGCTTTGACACGGACCACGGCGCCACCTTCTCCACGTTCGCCTCGGCGACGATCCTCGGAGAGCTGAAGAGGCATCTGCGCGACAGGGTCTGGTCGGTCCGTGTCCCCCGAGGGTTGAAAGAGGCCTCACTGGAGGTGAGCCGCGCCAGCAGCGAACTGGGCCAGCAACTAGGAAGGACCCCAAACTTGGCCGATCTCGCCAAGGCCACCGATATGAGCGAGGAGGATGTGATCGAGGCGCTCCAGGCAGGTGAGGCATTTGGCGCCGTGTCGCTCGACGCCCCTACCGGGTCCGACGAGGAGCACCCGAGATTATTGGATCTGCTCGGAGGCGAGGACCAGCGTCTCGCCCTGGCCGAGCGGTGGCAGGTGGTCGCGCCGGCATTGCAGGCGCTCCCCGAGCGGGAGCGGCGCATCCTGTACCTGAGGTTCTACCGCGGTCTCACCCAGTCAGAGATCGCCGACCTGGTGGGCATCTCGCAGATGCACGTCTCTCGGCTGCTGGCCAAGTCGCTCGATGGACTCAGGCGCGCCGTCGAGCAGTGACGTAGCTACTCCAGGGCAGCCGCTTGCTCAGCGGCCTCTTTCTCTGTCTTGGCGCCAGCGGAGATCAATTCACCGGGCGACTCTCCAGGTGAGCTCGGACAAACCACTGGAAGAGCTCGAGCTGGCGGAGTTGTTCGATGATCAGGTCCTCAGAGACGGCATCTTGCTCGGAGAGCGTCTCCTGGGCATGGCGGTGGCTGGCGATCACCCCGTCGTAGACGACATTGAGAGCGGCGAGGTGCTCGGTGGTGGGTGCCCTCCCCAATGCGTAGTCATCCCAACTGCGGTGTGACGAGACGGAGTCGGGTGTCCTCCGTGGCTCCCCGCCGAGAGTGGCGATCCGCTCAGCCACTTTGTCGACCATGTCCTGCACCGCGGAGTGCTGGGATCAAGCATCTCGTGGACCGCGACGAAGTGGGGTCCCACGACGTTCCAGTGGATGTGCTTTCAGGTGAGACCGAGATCGACCAAGGCGATCATCCGGTCCTCGAGAACCTCCAACGCCGTGACCGACTCCTCTCTCGTCATCCCAGGTACGAGGTAGCTGGGCTCGGCGGTCATTCGCATCCTCCTGTGTTGCTTGTTCATGCCCCGTCGTGCCGGGCGAGAAACCCGTCCTCAATCCCGCTGGCGCAGCTCCACCCGTCTGATCTTCCCCGAGACGGTCTTGGGAAGATCGGAAACGAACTCGATCTCCCTCGGGTACTTGTAGGGGGCGGTGACGCGGCGACAATGAGCCTTGAGCTCCTCGACGAGCTCGTCACTCTCCTCCCAGCCGGGAGCCAGGATCAGGTATGCCTTGACGATCTGGCCCCGCTCCAGGTCTGGCTTGCCGACGACCGCCGCTTCCATCACCGCCGGGTGCTCGATCAGCGCCGACTCGACCTCGAAGGGCCCGATGCGATAGGCCGCCGAGATGATGACGTCATCGGTCCGCCCGATGAACCAGATGTAACCGTCGTCGTCGACCGTCCCCCTGTCGCCGGTCAGATACCAGCCGTTGCGGAATACTTCGGCGGTCCGTTCGGGGTCTCGCCAGTACTCCTTGAACAGCCCAACCGGCCGCTCCGGCGCCACCCGAACGGCTATGTGACCCTCTTCACCGGGAGGCAACTCGATCCCGTCGTCATCGACGGTGCTGACGTCGAACCCCGGCGCAGGTCGCCCCATCGACCCGGGCTTGACCGGCAGCGCCGGGTAGTTGGCCACGATGTTGACCGTCTCGGTCTGCCCATAGCCGTCGTAGATGGTGAGCCCGGTCGCCTCCTTCCACACCGCGATCACCTCGGGGTTGAGCGGCTCGCCGGCCGAGGTGCAGTGTCGCAGGCTCGACCAGTCGTACACCCCGAGGTCCAGTTGCACGAAACCTCGGTAGAGAGTCGGCGGGGCACAGAAGCCGGTGACTCCCTGCTCGCCGATTATCCGCAGCATCCGATCAAGGTCGGGCTTGCCCCTGATGTCCCAGAGCAGCACGGCCGCCCCGACCCGCCATTGCCCGAAGAGCTTGCCCCATGCCGCCTTCGCCCAGCCGGTGTCGGAAACGGTCCAATGGAGGTCGTCCGGGCCGAGGTCGTGCCAGAAGCGCGCCGTGATCTCGTGACCGATCCCGTATGAGGCTTGGGTGTGGA
>DATADW010000045.1:0-11069 GCA_036258335.1 Acidimicrobiia bacterium | reverse complement strand
GTTCTATCTCCACAGCCGGCTTCTCGAGCGTTGCGCCAAGCTGTCGGACCAGAACGGAGGCGGCTCGCTCACCGGGCTGCCAATCGTGGAGACCAAGGCCAACGACATCTCGGCCTACATCCCCACCAACGTCATCTCGATTACCGACGGTCAGATCTTCCTCGAGACCGACCTCTTCTACTCCGGGGTCCGTCCCGCCATCAACGCAGGCACCTCGGTGTCTCGGGTGGGAGGTTCGGCGCAGATCCGGGCGATGCGGAGGGTTGCCGGCACCCTTCGGATCAATCTCGCCCAGTTCCGCGAGCTCGAGGCATTCGCCCAGTTCGGCTCTGAGCTCGACGCCACCAGCCAGGCGCAGTTGGAGCGGGGCCGCCGGGTGGTCGAGGTGCTCAAGCAGCCCCAATTCCGGCCGGTGCCGGTCGAGGAGCAGGTGCTCGCCATCTTCGCCGTCACCAACGGGTTGATGGACTCGGTGCCCGTGAGGGACATCCGCCGCTTCGAGACCGAGATGAGGGAGTACGTGAGGACCCGGCACCGGGGTCTGATCGACTCCATGGCGGAGACGGGCGACTTCCCCAAGGACGCCGAAGGGGAATCCGACACCTCCGAGCTGGAGGCGGCGATCAAGGAGTTCCTCGAGATGTTCGAGCCGACCGAATGATACATGGCCAGCGCTGAGGTCCGCCAGATCCGGCGCCGGATCAAGAGCGTCCAGGCGACGATGAAGATCACCCGGGCTTTCGAGTTGATCGCAGCGTCGCGCATCGTGCGCGCCCAGCAGCGGGTCCGAGAATCGCTGCCCTACATCCACAAGCTCACCGAGGTGATTCGCAACGTCGGCGCAGCCGGCGGCAGCTCCAGCCACATTCTCCTCGAACAGCGCGAGGTCCGAACGGTCGGAGTGCTTCCAATCACCTCCGACCGTGGGCTCGCCGGGGCGTACAACACCAACGTGCTGCGCGCCGCCGAAAGCCGGCTGCTCGAGCTGCGGCGCGAGGGGATCGAACACCGTCTCTACGTGGTGGGGAAGAAGGCGCAGGGGTACTTCCGATTCCGCGGCTACCACGTGCGCCGCGCCTTTCTCGGGGTGACCGACCGCCCCGGGTACGGGGACGCCAGGGCCGTCGCCAACCACATCCTCGACGAGTACGCCAGCGGCGAGATCGACCAGCTCGACGTGGTCTACAACAGGTTCCAGTCAGCACTCAACCAGGTGACGGAGCGGGTCGAGATGCTTCCGGTGCGGCCACCCGAGGACCGCGAGACGGAGGAAGCACCGGTCAGCTACGAGTTCGAGCCGTCGCCCGAGGAGATCCTCGACCGGATCCTCCCCCGCTACATCGAGGCCGGGGTTTTCGGGATGCTGCTCGAGGCGTCGGCCGGCGAGCACGCTGCCAGGCAGCGGGCCATGAAGGCCGCCACCGATAACGCCCGCGACCTGGTCAAGCTGTACACCAGGCAGGCCAACCAGGCCAGGCAGGCCGAGATCACTACCGAGATCAGCGAGATCGTCGGCGGCGCCGAAGCATTGACCAAGGGATGAAGGAGTGAGCGGACGACATGACCACCACTGAGACCAGAGCCATCGGCCGAATCGTCAAGGTGACCGGGCCGGTGGTCGACGTCGAGTTCCCCCCCGAGCAGCTCCCCGAGATCCTCAACGCGATCGAGGTGGACTTGGAGCTGCTCGGCGACCGCCAGACCATCGTCTGCGAGGTGGCGCAACACCTGGGGAACAACCGGGTCCGGGCCGTCGCCATGAAGGGCACCGACGGGCTGGTGCGGGGTGCCGAGGTGCGCGATACCGGTCAACCGATCTCTGTCCCGGTGGGAAAGGTGACCCTGGGACACATCTTCAACGTCTGGGGCGAGCCGCTCGACGTACCCGCCGACTCGATCCAGGTCGAGGAGCGTTGGCCGATCCACCGCCAGCCGCCCCCGTTCGACGAGGTCGAGGCGCAGAAGGAAATCTTCATCACCGGGATCAAGGTGATCGACCTGCTCGAGCCGTACGTCAAGGGCGGCAAGATCGGGATGTTCGGTGGCGCCGGGACCGGTAAGACGGTGATCATCCAAGAGATGATCCGCCGGGTGGCTCAGGAATACCACGGCGTCTCGGTGTTCGCCGGGGTGGGGGAGCGGACCCGCGAAGGAAACGACCTCTTCCTCGAGATGACCGAGTCGGGGGTCATCAACCAGGCGGCGCTCGTCTTCGGTCAGATGGACGAGCCCCCCGGGGTGCGGCTCCGGGTTGGGCTTTCTGCGCTGACCATGGCCGAGTACTTCAGGGACGTGGAGCGCCAGGACGTGCTGCTCTTCATCGACAACATCTTCCGATTCACCCAGGCAGGATCCGAGGTGTCGACGCTGCTGGGCCGGATGCCGTCGGCGGTCGGTTACCAGCCGACGCTGGCGGATGAGATGGGGATACTCCAGGAACGGATCACGTCGCTCAAGGGCCGGTCGATCACCTCGCTTCAGGCGATCTACGTCCCCGCCGACGACATCACCGACCCGGCGCCGCACACCACTTTCGCCCACCTCGATGCAACGACGGTGCTGACCCGCCGTCTGGTCGAGCTGGGTATCTACCCGGCGATCGACCCGCTCGACTCGGCCAGCCGGATCCTCGACCCTCAATACATAGGACAGGAGCACTACGACGTCGCCCGTCAGGTGCAACAGATCCTGCAGCGCTACAAGGACCTGCAGGACATCATCGCCATCCTCGGCATCGACGAGCTATCCGAAGAGGACAAGCTGGTGGTCGCCAGGGCGCGCCGGATCGAGCGTTTCCTCTCCCAGCCTTTCTTCGTCGCCGAGCAGTTCACCGGCATCCCGGGGAGCTTCGTCTCCCTCGAGGACTCGGTACGGGACTTCAAGATGATCGTCGACGGCGAGGTCGACTCACTTCCCGAGCAGGCGTTCTACATGGTGGGCGGCATTGAGGAAGCCCAAGCCAAGGGACGCGAGCTGGAGAAAGCGGGCCAGTGATGCCCTTCCAGGTGGATGTGGTCTCGCCCGAGGCTGTGGTTTGGTCGGGGGAGGCGGACTTCCTCGTGGCGCGGACCACCGAGGGGGAGATCGGGATCCTCACCGACCACGAGCCGGTGATGGCGGCCCTGGCCACCGGGGCGGTGATCATCGAGTCGGGGAACGACCGCACCACGGTTGGGGTACACGGCGGGTTCCTCCAGGTGCTGCGCAACCAGGTCACCCTGTTGACCGATCGTGCCGAGGTCGCAAGCGGTGGGCGCGAGGGTGCCGCCGAACTCGCCGCCGAGTTGAGCCGGATCGAGGAAGAGCAGACTGAAGAAGGGCAGGCCGAGGGGCGGACCTAGCAGCTCAACCAACCGTCGCCTCGATGCGCCGGGCGAAGCTCTCCACATTGGCCGGCAAACCCGACCCGACGGCAGCCGCCACCACCGGGAACAGGGCGGTTGACAGCCAGCCCTTCGACCGCAAGTCGAGGGTTACCGCGACCTCGGTGTGACCTTGGTCGGTCGGTCGGAGCGCCACCGCGATCTGGCCCTCGACCTCCGATGTGGTTATGGCAACCGCCATCCGCTCACCCCGGACCGACTGGACCACCTCGGCACTTCCCTCGTACTGTCGTCCGGCCGTCGCGGTGAACTGGTAGCCGCGGAGCTCGCCGGCCGTGTTGTGGACCGCATCCCACACCCGGTCGACGCCCCCGACCGCTCCCCATGTCTTCTCGTCTTGGAGCGCCCGCCATGCGGTCTCGATCCCGGCCATTGCCTTGACGGTATGGGTAAAGGAGCGCTCGGGCACCGGACGAGGCTAACCATGTGTCAGCGACCAGATCCCTGACCTGCGGCCCCCGGATATTCTGCAAGCAGTGACCCCCCCTACCGAGTTCCTCCGATTGGCGCTCGACCCCGAGCGTCTCGCCGTGCTCGGCCACGCCGCCGTCGGGCCGGTGGACGTCGCACTGCTCGCCAAGATGCTCGATGTCCCGCGGCGGCGCATCCTTCAAGCCATCGGGCGGTTGCGCGACGCCGGGCTGCTCACCCCGGAGCTTCGCCTCGACCGGGAAGCACTACGCGACACGGCCCGTGCGCTGCCGGCGGTGGAGACCGCATCGGCCGAACTGACCGATGGTTCCTGGTCCGCTGAAGAAGTATCGGTGATCGCCCGGTTCTTCCAGGGATCGCGGCTCACCCAGATCCCGGCGCAGCGGTCGAAACGTCTCTTGGTGCTGGAGAGGCTCTCCCAGGAGTTCGAGCCGGGTTTGCGATACCCCGAGCGCCAGGTGGACTTCATCCTGCAGCTCTTCCATCCCGACCACGCCACCCTGCGCCGCTATCTGGTCGACGAGGGCTACCTCACCAGGGCAGATGGCGTGTACTGGCGGACTGGAGGGCGGGCGGGCTGACATGCGGGAGGCGATGACCGACGAGCAACTCATCTCGGCGGCGCACCGGAGCTACGTGGCGATGGGCTTCCGGACCGTCACTCGCAATGCGGGATTCACCTATCCGGGGGGCCCGCCAAAGTGATCTCTGCGATGACCTAAGGTGGCTCGCTCATGTCCGGATTGCTCGCATTTCACGCCCATCCCGACGACGAGGTCTCCTCCACCGGCAGCACGCTGGCTCGGTATGCCGACCTGGGTGAGCAGGTGGTGGTGGTGACAGCCACCGACGGTGTCGAGGGGGAGATCCACAACTACGACGACATCGACGCCATCCGGCCCCGTCTCGCCGAGGTGCGCGCCGAGGAGATCGCCGCCGCCCTCGAAGTCCTCGGGGTAAAGCTGCACGAGTTCCTCGGGTACCGCGACTCGGGGATGATGGGCACCGATGCCAATGGACACCCCGAGTCGTTCTGGCAGGCAGATCTGTTCGCGGCCACCGCTCGGTTGGTCCGGTTGATCCGCCGCCACCAACCTGAGGTGATGGTGATCTACGACCCATTCGGCGGGTACGGCCATCCCGACCACATCCAGGTTCACCGCGTCGGTCTGGCTGCTTTCGTCAGCGCGGCCGACCTTGGCCGTTTCCCGGCCGAGGACGGCGAGTCGCCGTGGACCGTCTCCAAGCTCTACTGGACGGCCATCCCCCGGCGCCGGATGGAGACCTTCGCAGAGTCCCGGCTCCACGCCGGGTTAATCAGCGAAGAGGACGCGGTCCGGATGAGAGAGATGGGAACACCTGACGAGCACGTGACCGCCTGGCTCGACAACCGTCACGTCTGGGAGCGCAAGGAGCAGGCGCTGCGAGCGCATCGCAGCCAGATCCCGGATGACTGGTTCCTGCTCAATGTTCCCGAGGAGTGGCGGCCAGAGATCCTGGGCACGGAGACCTTTGTAAGGGTCTTCAGCCGAGTCGACGCCCCCGATCACGAAGAGGACCTCTTCGCCGGGCTGAGGTGAGCGCCGCGGCCAAGTGGCGCCGCGACCTGGAGTCCTGGGTCATCCCTCAAGAGCTGCTCGACGCCGTGCCCGATTCCCCCTACGGCTGGCCGGCCAATCTTTGGAGGCGGCGCACCGCTTCGGCGCGCAACCGGCAGAGCGGTTTCACCCTCGAACTGGTAATCAGGCTGCTCGCCGAAGGCAGCGATCCGGCCGCCCTGCTCGACGTCGGCGCCGGTACCGGCCGCGTCGCCTTGCCGATTGCCGCTGCGGGGTGGACGGTCACCGCGGTGGAGCGTGACCCAGGGATGCTCGAGGCGCTGCGGAGCGAGGCGACTGGGAAATCGATCGACGTTGTCGAGGGTTCTTGGCCCGACGTCCCGGTGGGCCATTTCACCGTGTCGCTGGCATCGCACGTGGCCTACGACGTGGTCGACATCGGCCCCTTTCTCCGTGCGCTCACCGAGCACGGATCGACGGTGGTCCTCGAAGTCACCGACCGCCACCCCTGGGTCGGGCTGGGCCCGCTCTACCGTGAGCTCCACGGGCTGGATCGCCCCGACGGCCCCACGGCCGAAGACTTGATCGCCGTGGTCGAGGAGGTCACCGGGGTGGCGACCTCGGTGGAGCGATGGCGCCGTCCCGGCGATCTCTGGTTCGAGAGCTGGGACGAGGCCACGGCGTACTACGGCCGCCGGCTCGTGCTCCCTGGGGAGCGATGGCCGGAGCTGACGGCCCTGCTCGGTGAGCGGCTTGTCGAGAAGGACGGTCGGCTGGTCCCGAATGGCGAGGATCGCGACCTGGTCACCATATGGTGGGCCACTGGCTGACCCCGGTCAGCCACGCATAGCGGTGCGCGCCCTATACCGTGGCCGGGTGACAGGGGAGCGGACAATGGTGATGAGACGCGCCCAGTTCCTGTTGGCGCTCGTCCTGTTGAGCGCCTGTTCGGCGAGCCCGGTTGCGACGTCGACAGGTTCCGGAGCATCGACATCGACCCCCGCCACCGAGGCGGCACCTCCGGCGACCACAGTCGCTGTGCAGCCCGGTACGACTGGGCCCGGTACGACTGGGCCTGCTACGACCGGGACTCAGGCTGCTGCTTCGGGGGAGAACCCCTGCCCCGCAGGTAACGGGGTCGCTTGGAGCGAGGCGGCAACCGCCGACCTGACCGAGGTGGCCCCGGGGATCCGGATGGCTGTCTACCCACTGCCCGACTACGAGGGACGGCTCTGGTCGCAGTGGGGCCAGGGTGTGGTCCTCGAGGACGGCCGCATCCTCTCCGCGGTTGGCGATCATGACGGCACCGGGGGCAACTCGTTTTTCTACGAACTCGACCCGGCGAGCGGTCGGCTCACCCAGGTAGGGGACGTGCTTTCCGCGGCCCCTCTCCCCGATGGTGAAGGGGGATACGGCAAGGTTCACGCCCAGATGGTGACCGGGCCATGCGGCGAGGTGTACGCCGCCACCTACTGGGGGAGCCGGCGAGATCTCACCTACGGCGACACGTACACCGGTGACGTGCTGCTCAGACTCGACCCGGCGGGCCGGACCACCGAGTCGCTCGGGGTGCCGGCACCGGGACACGGCCTCCCATCCATGGCAGGCTCGACGGCGAGCGGACAGCTATACCTGGAGGCGGCCGACCCCTTCACCTCGGAACGGAACTCCGGCCCGTTCGTGGTCGCCGCCATGGGCAGCGGTGAGGTGGAGATGACCCACGAGGACGATAACCACGAGGGTTTCCGCAGCATCGCGGTCGATGCCACGGGGCGCGCCTATTACTCAACCGGCAGCGGCCGGCTCGCCATCTACGACCCTGCGACCGGCTCGGTGACCGAGAGCCAGTCCACCATCCCCGGGCCGAGCATCAGGGCGGCTACTCCGCCCGCTCCCGACGGGACCGTTTATGGCGTAACCGACGAGCCTGCCGAGCTGTTCGCCATCTCGCCCGACGGCACCGTCCGCTCGATCGGATCGGCTGCCGATTACACGGCCTCTCTCGGGCTGTCACCCGACGGAGGAACGATCTACTACGTACCGGGGGCACACGGCAACAGCTGGGAGCAGGGCACCCCACTGGTGGCGGTGGACACTGCCAGCGGCGAGCAGCGCACGATGATCGAGCTCAACCCGCTCACCGAGCAGGCGTTCGGGTTGACTGCAGGTGGGACCTACGACGTGGCGGTCGATCCTCAAAGCGGTGGGATCTTCATCGGGCTGAACGCGGCGCCACCGGGTGAGAGGGAGGCCTTCGGGCAAGTGGTGGCGGTCCTGGTCGAGCCGTGAGGATTGCCACCACCCTTGCGCTGGTGGCGCTGGTGGCGGCCTGCAACGGTGGCACCGCTCCGCCGGTGACGCAGGGCTCCGATCCCACCTCCAGCACCGAGTCCGCCCCCCAGACAACCACCCCGGCGACCGGCGACTCCCCATCGTCGACAGCTGCGTCGGCACAAGTGGAGGCCACCACCTGTTGGTCGTCTGCTCCAGCTGCCGGATCGGAGGCGATCACCTTCACCGACCAGAGCGCCGCCCTCGGATTGGTGGAGCCCCTCACCGGGATGCACGGGCACGCCGCGGCCTTTGGCGACACCGACAACGACGGGGTGAGTGACCTGGTGGTCGGGACCTTCGCTAACCGGCCGCCAGACGCCTACCAGGTGAGGGGGGCCACCGGGCCCTCACCCGACCGCCTCTTAAGGGGAGGCGACATATTTGTACCGGAGGACGGGTTCCCTGGGGGCCTCGGACGGACGGCAGCGGCTGTGGCGGCGGACCTTGATGCCGACGGCGACCAGGACGTCGTGCTGTCGCGCAACTCCCAGGACCGGCCCGGTTCGGAGCTGGGTTCACAGGTGATGCGCAACGACGGCGGTTCATGGAGCGCGCTCGACCTGCCGCTCGAACCGTGGTTCAAGGGGCGCTCTATCGGGGTGCTCGACTACGACGCCGACGGGATGCTCGACCTCTTCATCGTGGAGGACCGCTACTTCGATGGCGGTTCCAGCGTGCTGCTGCGCAACCTCGGCGACCTCCAATTCGAGGACGTCACCGCCGCCGTCGGGCTCCCCACGGGCATCGAGGGCTTGGGTGTCGCCACCGCCGACTTCGACGGCAACGGGTCCACCGACCTATTCGTCTCCGGGTCGAACAGGCTTTTCCTGGTCGGCGATGCCGGTTTCACCGAAGCGCCGAGGGCCGTTGCCCCGTGGGAGGCGTTCGGCGAGGAGGACGACGTAGCCGGGTCCGCCGCCGCCGATGTCAACCGCGATGGTCTCACCGATCTGGTCGTCGGCCAGCACTACAACAGCACCGTTGACCGGGGTACCGAGGTTCCGGTCCGTCTGTACCTGAACGGCGGGGCGGAGGGGGGGCAGGTCGTCTTCGAGGACGTGACCGACCAGGCCGGGCTGATCGGCTTGCCCACCAAGGCGCCGCACGTCCAACTCGAGGACCTCGACAACGATGGGTGGCTCGACATCATCACGACCGCATCAGCCGGCGATGGCGCGGCCCCCGCTGTATTCCACGGGTCTGGCGTCGAGGACGGGATACCGCGCTTCGAGGCTCCCGAAGGGCTCGGCTCCGATCAGTACTGGGTGGCCGGGCCCACGACGGACCTCGACAGGGATGGCCGGCTCGACCTCTTCCTAGTCGAGTGGGAGCCTGCGCTCCCCAGCATCACCTTGCACAACGAGACCGCCTCTGGTCACTGGCTCCAGGTTTCTGTGTCCCGGCCCGGTGGGGCTGTCGGTTCGTTGGTCGAGGTTTACGAGCCCGGGTCGATGGGCAACCCCGAGGCGCTACTGGCTCACCGTCAGGTAACGATCGGCGAGGGTTACGCCGCCGGGCGCGAGCCCTTCGTCCACGTGGGGCTGGGTGATCTCGACCGGGTCGACGTGAGGCTGACCCTCCCCGGTGGCGAGGTCAGCGAGCTCCCTGAAATCGGCGTTGACCGGCGGATCGCGCTACCGGAGTGCTGACGCACCAGACGGAAGGCGGAAGACGGAAGACGGAAGTGGGTAACTCCAACTAATCGGTCTCCTGCCCGCATGGTGGACCGATAACCTCGACCGGTCCACCTACCACTCATCGCACCCCCATGTCTCTGATCATCCGCGACCTGCGTCTTGAAGTCGGCCCTCGGGTTTTGCTCGAAGGGGCGTCGTTCACCGTCCACAGCGGCGACAAGATCGGGCTCGTTGGCCGGAACGGAGCCGGCAAGACGACGCTGTTGCGGACTCTCGTCGGTTACCAACCGCCGTCGGCGGGCACCGTGCTCCGCACTGGTGATCTTGGCTACTTCTCGCAGGAGGCGGCGCTCCCTGACCTCGACCACCCGGACGCCACGGCTCTGGAACGAATCCTCACCGCACGCGACATCGGTTCGCTGCAGCGCCGTCTCGAGGAGACGAGGCGGAAGATCGAGCGGCTCGATGGCACGGCGCGCGACCGGGCCATTGGCCGGTTTGCACGGCTCCAAGACGAATTCGAGGCGCGTGGTGGGTTCCCTGCCGAGGCCGAGGCAAAACAGGTGGCCGCCTCGCTCGGGATCGGGACCGCCGAGCTGACCCAGCCGGTGAGGACCATGTCGGGTGGGCAGCGGCGGCGGGTCGAGTTGGCCCGGATCCTGTTCGCCGAGACCGACATCCTCCTGCTCGACGAGCCGACCAACCACCTCGACCTCGACGCAAAGGCGTGGCTGGTCCAGTTCCTCGCCGCCTATCGGGGCGGGCTGTTGATGGTCAGCCACGATCTGCCGCTGCTCGACGAGGCGATCACCTCGGTGCTCGCCGTGGATGACGGCTCGCTCGAGACATATCGCGGGACCTATTCGGAGTACCTGACCGAACGGGACAAGCGTCGCGCCCAGCGTCTCCGCGAGCGGCGTCACCAAGAGGAGAAGATCGCCCAGCTAGAGGAGACCATCCGCAGGTTCCGTGGAACCACCCAGACGATGGCGCGCAAAGCGCACACGATGCAGACCAGAGCCGACCGGCTGAAGCGTGACCTGGTCGAAGTCGCCCGCGTCGGAAAAGGGGTAGCGGTGCGGTTCCCCCAGCCCGAGCCCTCGGGACGCACTCCGCTCCGGGCCGAGGGCCTGGCCAAGAGCTTTGGCGACCAGCCGGTATTCGACGGGATCGGGCTCGCCTTGGAGCGCGGAGAGCGCTTGTTGATCATCGGGCTCAACGGGGCTGGCAAGACCACGCTGTTGCGCATCCTCGCCGGCGTCGAGAGCTCCGACAGCGGGACGGTCGAGCTCGGCCACAACGCCGTGGTGGGCTATTACGCCCAGGAGCACGAGCAGGTCGAGCGCGGTGTCACCGTGCTCGACCACATGAGAGGGGTGTCGGACCAGCCGCCGAGGGTGCTACGCACCATGCTCGGCCACTTCCTCCTCGCCGACAAGATCGATCAGGGTGCCGAGACGCTCTCGGGTGGGGAGAAGACCAAGCTGGCGCTGGCGATGCTTGTGATGGGCCGTCCCAACGTTCTCTTGCTCGACGAGCCCACCAACAACCTGGACCCGCAGGCGAAGGAGGCGCTGCTCGGAGCACTCCGTCAGTACACCGGCACCGTCGTCCTGGTGAGCCACGACACCGATTTCGTCGAAGCGCTCTTGCCGGACCGGGCAGTGGTGATGCCCGACGGCGCGGTCAGCTTCTTTGACGAGTCGATGCTGGAGTTGGTGGCT
>DATADW010000044.1:0-2875 GCA_036258335.1 Acidimicrobiia bacterium | reverse complement strand
GCCGACGAGCTGTTGGAGATCCCCGGCGTCCGCAACTTCGGCTCACACATCGGGCAAGCCTTCCTCGCCGACGAGCCCTACGGCATCCACTTCGGGGAGAACTGGATCAGCCTCGACGAGGACGCCGACTACGACAAGACGGTCGAGGAGGTCCAGAGGGTTGTGGACGGCTTTCCCGGCATCCGCCGCGACGTCCAGACCTATCTCAAGGAACGGATCCGTGAGGTCCTCACCGGATCGAGTGAGACGATCACGGTGAAGATCTTCGGGGATGACCTCACGACGCTGCGCGAGTCCGCCGACGACGTCAGGGACATGATGGCCGGCGTCTCTGGAGTCATCGAGGAGAACATCGAGCTCCAAGATGACGTTCCTCAGGTAACGGTCACGGTCGACCTGCGCGCCGCCGAACGTTATGGACTCAAGCCGGGTGATGTCCGCCGGGCCGCCGCCACGTTCGTCACCGGTGAGGAGGTCGGCGACATCTTTCGCGACGGGAAGGCCTACGACGTCCACGTGTGGAGCACGCCCGAGACCCGAAACAGCTTGGAGGCGATCAAGCGTCTTCCCATGGACACGCCGGCGGGCGACGTGGTCAGCCTCGAGGATGTGGCGGAGGTGGCGATCAAGCCTGTTCCCAACAACATCCACCGCGAGGACCAGTCGCGGATCATCGAGGTCGGCGCCAACGTCGAAGGGCGCGATCTGGGGTCTGTCGCGGGCGACATCCAGGATGGGCTCGACCAGATGGAGCTCCCCTTCGGCTATCACACCAAGGTGGAGGGCGAGTACGAGGAGCGGCAGGAGTCGGACCGCCGATTGACCCTCTGGGGCGTCGTCGCTGCGATCGGCATCTTCTTCCTGCTCGTTGCGTCGTTCCGCAGCGCCCGGCTGGCGTTGCTGTCGTTCGTCACGCTCCCGATGGCGCTCGTGGGCGGCGTGCTCGGGGCGCACTTCTTCGGCAACAACACCATTTCGCTGGGATCACTCGTCGGGTTCTTCACGATCCTCGGCATCGTCGCCCGCAATGGCATCATGCAGATCAGCCACTTCCAGCACCTCGAGGAACGAGAGGGAGAAGCGTTCGGGCCCACGCTGGTCTTGCGGGGTGCTCGGGAGCGGCTCGCCCCGATCCTCATGACCGCCCTCACCACCGGGCTGGCGCTCGTGCCGCTACTCATCGCCGGCGACATCCCCGGTCAGGAGATCGAGTACCCGATGGCGATCGTCATCGTGGGTGGCTTGGTGTTCTCGACGCTCCTGAACCTGTTCGTCGTACCGTCCCTCTATCTCGAATTGGGCAGGCGCCGGCGCGGGCGCACCGCAGCCGCGGGGAGCTCTCGCGGGCCAGCGACGTGATCGCGGCGGCGCTGGATCTACCCGACAGGTGCCCAGTAGCCCAAGTCGATCTCCAGCACGCTGGGCCGTGGACCGCGGTGGATGACCTCGAGGGGGGAGTCGCGTGGCGCGTAACCCCTGGCTCCGAGGAAACCCATGATGGGCTCGCTCGGTCGGTCAACGCCGAAGTCGCCGTAGCGCTCGCGCCACATTGGCCAGACCGCGGGGAGGCGACCGCCCCGCAGCATCGACGGCGCGAAGTGCAGTTGCCTGAGGTCCCACTCTGACAACACGTCGGGCCTGTCGAAGACACCGACGCCGTACTGGACTCCCCACGGGGGGTCGGTACCCCAAACCCAGGCTTCGGTCCAATGGCAGCCCAAGCGGTGGCCACAGTTCATACCACAGGTGATCCGCCGATCGAGGTTGTCGACGATGCGCGACCACGCGGGATCGTCGGGTGTGACCAGATGGGGTTCGGTCATCGCATTTCCCACTCTTGCAAGTTGCTCGAGATCTCGATGCTTCGGCGGGCCATCCCCGTGGACGTTACAAAGGCGCCACTGCCGGGTGGTTGATGCTGGGACGTGCTTGGTGTCGCCTTTGTTGCCCCGGTGGCAGCGAGTGTCGGTGACCTCGTGCCGCTCGCTTCGCGACGGACATCCCAGCGTGACGCACCATCCCCCACGGCCTTGAAGGCGTCAGGTACAACACGCCAACACGTTTGAAGTGCGCTGGTCATACACGCGACTCAGCGGGACCTCGGTCAACCTTCCGCCTGTGCCGAGGGCGCGTCACATGCGATCTTCCGCACATTCCCGGAGACCTCCTCACATGCGGGTTATTTCGGTGTGAATGCCGTTGCACAGAACCAGACAAGAGGGACCACGGCGGCCCCGGCGCGCAGAGATGAAGCCCCGACGGCGTCCGGTCGGGCGGAGTCTGGCCGTCACGACCTCGTGCGCTCGCCGAAGAGACGGGGATCCGTCCTGGTCGGAGCGGGAATTTTTCTGTCGCGGGCTGCGGGACTCGTGCGGGAGCGGGTGGTGGGCCATTTCTTCGGCATCGGCCACGCCGCCGATGCGTTCAGTGCCGCGTACCGCATCCCGAACGTGTTGCAGAGCCTGTTGGGCGAGGGCGTGCTGTCCGCGTCGATCGTGCCGATGTACAGCCGGATGTTGGCCGATGGCCGGGAGGAGGATGCTGGCCGGGTCGCCGGCGCTCTCGTCGGGCTGTTGGCCGCCGTCGTGGGCGCCACGGTAGTGCTGGTTGTCGTCTTTGCTCGGTCTGTCGTCGCGGTGCTCGCTCCCGGGTTGGCGCCCGAGACCTTCGACCTGACGGTCGTTCTGTTGCAGATCATCGCGCCCGGGGTGGGCTTCCTGGTGCTGTCGGCCTGGTGTCTGGGGATCCTCAACAGCCACCGTCGCTTCTTCTTGTCCTACGTCGCTCCGGTGCTCATGAACGTGGTCCAGATCGCCGTGCTCATCGGTGCCACCACCGTGGTCGTGGGCGGCGGCGGGGGGGGTGGCCTCAGCGG
>DATADW010000043.1:0-2451 GCA_036258335.1 Acidimicrobiia bacterium | reverse complement strand
CTCCTCGCGCTCGACGAGGCGCCTCATCTCTCGGTTCATCTGATGTATCGCTTCCTTGCGGAGCAGGGGCGGCGGGACTCGAACCCGCAACCTCCGGTTTTGGAGACCGGCGCTCTGCCAATTCGAGCTACACCCCTCCGGATCCCCTCGGCTCGATCACGCGGGGAAAGGGCGGCGAGCCCGCCTGGGCGAAGTCTACCGGTGGGCCGACAGCAGTGTACACCCCAGCCCCGCCGCCTCATCCAGAGGTCGCGATGCCGCGCCGACGAGCCACGACCATGACCGCGGTGGCCGCCGCCGCCGTCAGCACCGAGGCCCCGGCGATGATCGGCCCACGGATCCACGAACCACCCGGGGCGACTTCCATCCGCGCCAGCACCAAAGTGACTAGCCCGGCCGGGGCCGGGATCAGCTCGTGGCGGAGGGCCGTCAGGCGGCGCTGCAACCGCCGGTCCTGGGCGGCGGACGCCTGACAGGCGAGACAGCCCTCCACGTGCTCCTTGGCCGCGGCGGCGCCGGGGAGGTTCGTCGCCGCCAACGTCCGCCGGGTGATATGGGTCCGCCCGGTCATGGGCGCCTTCCGTCGAGCATCTCTCGCAGCCGGAGGTGGGCCCGATGGAGCCTCACCTTGGCCGCGGTCTCCGAGATCCCGAGGGCCCGGGCCACGTCGTCGTGACTCCACCCGTAGACGTCTTTGAGCACGACCACCGCCCGCATCCCGATGGGCAGAGCACCGATCGCCTCACCCAGGGCCCGGCGCAGATCGGCCACCTCGCCGACCCGCTCCGGCTGGCCGAGCGGGTCCGTGTCAGGGACCGCAAGTGCCTCATCGAGTTGCGACACGGGACGAGCCGCCGCCCGGCGTCTCTGGCTCCAAGCGGCGTTTACGGTGATGCGGTGCAGCCAGGTTGGGAACGCGGCATCACCCCGGAACTTGGGCAGAGCTCGCCAGGCGCGGATAAAGGCGTCCTGCGCCACATCCGCCGCCACGGTCCGGTCGGCAACCAATCTCACCGCCAAGGTGAACACCTCGTGCTGGTGGAGCCGGACCAGGTCGCCAAAGGCGTTTCGATCCCCCTCCCGGGCTCGATCCACCAGAAGATCGACGCTCGATTCGACCCTCAGCTCTTGCATGGGGTTACCCACCATCCGACGGCAATTCGGCTAGCACAACCGTAGCGGTGACCCGCTCCTCGCCGCCCGAATCGACCCGCAGACGGAGCGAGCCTTCCTCCAGCACCTCGCCAACTACGACGGCAGGCTCCGCCGGGCGCAACGGAGATCTGAAACGGAGCCGCGCCTGACGGAGCGGCATGTCGCCGGGGGCATGACGGGCGGCGGCCTGGACCACCCACGCCGCCATCAGCAAACCGTGCGCCACGATCCCGGGGAGACCGGCGGACACTGCGGCTCCGTGGTCCCAGTGGATCGGGTTCCAGTCCCCGGTGGCGGCGGCATATCGGAGCAGATCACCACGGCTGGCCGACTTGGCCAGCAGCGGTAGCGGTGACCCGACGGCGGGCAGCGGCTGCTCGACCGGGATCTCGTTGATCCCGCGCTCCTCGGGGCCGGGCTCGGATCCGAGGTCTTCTGACTCTGCTCCGCCCGTCTCGACCGCGACAAAGCTCGAGGCCGAAGTCTGGATCTGCCCGGATCCGTCGCCGGCGGTCACCTCGAGACCGACGAACGTTGTCGCGCCTCGTGAGCGGACCCGGCCGACGACAGCCTCCACCTCGACCTCGCTCCCGATGTTGTAAGGGCGTTGCCAGTCGAAGGTCTGCTCGGCGTGGATCACACCTCGCCCGGCGAGCTCGGGTGCGGCGAGCAGGCTTTTGGCCACCGTGAACAGGGTCACCGCGGCGAAGGAAGGCGGGGCCGCCGCCGTCCATCGATTGGGGTCGTCCCCCGTGGCCGCCACCACGTCCGACACCCGGTCGGCGCTGACGGTGAGGGAGACCGGGCCGATCCGCCAACCTTCGAGGCGGTCCAAGGACCGGCCGACGTCAGCGACCACGGCGACCCGACGCGATCGGGACGGGGTCCCGCCGGTTGTCGGCGCTGCCCCGTCCCGATGCAGACCTGCTCACTCCGCCCGCAGGGTCGGCTCGGCAAGCTACCACCGGCACCGCCGACCCGCCCCTGGGATCAACGGGTTTCTCGGTGCAGCGTGTGGGTGCGGCACCAACGGCAGTATTTGCGCAGCCCGAGTCGGTCCCTGGTGTTGGTCTTGTTCTTGGTGGTGACGTAGTTGCGACGCTTGCACACGTCGCAAGCCAACGTCAACGGCGGTCTCTTGTCAGAAGGCATAGGGCTTACTCGCTTCGCTCGTTCGCAGTCGGAAGTCGGAAGTCGGAAGTGGGAAGTGGTCGGGTTCGGTCTTCCGTCTTCCGTCTTCCGTCTTCCGTCTAATGGTCATTTCAGGATCTTGGTGACTCGGCCGGCGCCGACGGT
>DATADW010000042.1:0-5423 GCA_036258335.1 Acidimicrobiia bacterium | reverse complement strand
CCGCGCCGTCGCCCGCCGAAGTAATCGGCAAGGCCGGAGGTCTGTGCCATCAGGTGGCGCACCGTGATCTGGTCGGTACGGTCGATCCCCCGAGATACGTGGAGCCCGATGACGAGGTCGGGATCGACCAGGTCGACCAGCCTGTCGTCGAGGTTGAAACACCCTCGCTCGCTCAACCGAAGGACGATCGCTGTCGTGTAGAGCTTGGTCGTGCTTGCGACGAAGAACGGTCGCTCGGGATCCAGTTCGCCCATGGATCCCTCCCAGACAAGGGTCTTGTCCTCGGTCTCGACCCGCACCACCAGTCCGGCGATATCGGGCTCCTCGCCAACCCGGTCGATTGCTAGTTGTAGATCGCGCTCGACGCTCATTGGGTATCCGGTCCGGCTGCGAGGTTGTCGACGGCGGCGAGAGATTCGTCAACCCAGGCGAGGGCCGCTCTGGTGTTGTGCTCGCCTGCGGAGATGGTGAGCAGCCAATATGGGCGATCGGGGGCAAGTTCGTCGTCGGTGTCGATCTCGCGTCGGATCGCTTGGTACCCGGCGAGTCGTTGTTCGGCATCGGCTCTGGCCTGGGCCAACAGAGCCCGGCAGGCATCGGGTCCGATCTGACGTCCAAAGAACAGCCTGAGCATGAGCCCATTGCGAGGAGGCACCACCTGAACGGGTTCGGAGAGCAACTGCCGCAACCGCTCTGTCCCGGCTGGTGTTATGGCAAATACCGAAGAAGCGGTCCGCTTGCCCCCCTCCCGCCTGATGAGTTTGGCCTTCTCGAGCCGAGCAAGGGCCGGGTATATCTGACCAAAGCTCTCGTTCCAGAAGTGACCGAGCACGTCCCTGATCGACTCCCTCACGGCGTAGCCCGTCATCGGCGTGACACTCAACGCGCCTAGGAAGGCGGTGTCTGTCTGACTGGTCCTCACAGCCCTCCCTGATATCTGATAGATATATCAAACAGATTCAAGATTGCGGGCCAAACCACAGCCTTGGGCGCCTGGGCGCCTCGCCCGTAGCATGCTCGTATCCGCTCCCGGGTTTCTCGGGGCGTTGAGACTGAGGAGAACCTGATCGCAGGAGAGCCAACGGTGGCGAGCGCCGACAGATATGAGTGGGTAATGGACGACGGCGCCGTGGACTGGGAGGAGCTGTCGGCGCTGTACCGGGTGGCGCCTCTGGGGGACAAACCGCCGGAGAGCCTGAGGACGGTCTTCAGCAACAGCATGTTCAAGTGCTTCGTCTATGTGGATGGCCGCCTTGTCGGCGCTGGTCGGGTTCTAGCCGATGGTCTGGACACCGCCTACATCGCCGACGTGGCGGTCCACCCGGACCGCCAAAGAAAGGGTCTTGGCAGCGCCATCATCAGCCAGCTGGTTGAACTGGCCGCCGGCCACAAGAAGGTGCTCCTCTACGCCAACCCGGGTACCCAGGGCTTCTACTCCAAGCTCGGGTTCTTCAAGATGAACACCGCCATGGCCATCTGGCGCGATCGGGCAAGGGCGATCAGGACCGGGCTCATCAGCGAGGAATAGCGGGTCGTACACTCGGTGGTTATGGCCGACATGGATTCCTTCTCGGCCGTCATCCGGCGCTGGAAGCCGGGTGCCACGAGCGGTCTTGCTGTCATCGATTTACCCGCCGATCGCGCTGACGCCCTCGGTGGGCTCAAGCAGCTTCGGGTGCGGGGGACGCTCAACGGCCACGAGTTCGCCTCCAACACGATGCCGGCCGGCGGCGGAGTCCTCGCCATGAGCGTCAGTAAGCAGATCATGAAGGCCGCCGGCGTCGAGGTCGGTGACACCGTCGAGGTACAGGTGGAACTCGACCACCTGCCCAGACCGGGCTGACCGGCTCGTCGCTGTTCCCTCGCAGCCTCCGCGGAGGTGGTTGAGTAGCCGGGGATGACCGGAATGCGCGCCGGCGTGGCCATCTCCGGGGTGCTTCCTCCGGTCCCTTACGGTGACGACCTACTTGTCGACGGCGGCGCGCTGAACAATCTGCCCGTAGACGAAATGAGGGTGTCCAATCCGAGCGGGATAGTGATCGCAGCCGACGTCGCTCCGTTGAGCGGTCCGCGGGTGAGGTTCGACTGCGGGCTGTCGGTCTCTGGTTGGACTGCCATCTGACGCCGCATACGACGGAGCCGCGATCTGCCGCGAATCACCGCAATTCTCTTGCGGTCGAGCTCGGTGGGTGCCTTCCGTGACCGGGACCGCATGGTGCGCGATGGTGTCACCGACCCCTACCTCGACTTCAAGGCATTCGGCCGGGGGATGCTCGACTTCGAGGATGTCGCCTCGATGGCGCGCCTCGGGTATGAGAGCACCGTCGACCGCATCGAGCAATGGGTGGGATCCCAGGGCAGCTTGCCCCGGTCATGGCGGTGGTCGCCGACGCCGGCGGCGCTATTTGGGTGGGAGACCCTCGGCGAAGGCGACACCCTGGTCGATCCAGCGTCCCAGGTCCTGCTCGGTGGCAAGTCCCTCGGGGGAGACGAGGATCCAGCCCCGCATCGCCCTCCCGCTCATGTCGAAGTCCCGGGCGCCCGGCTTGGAGAGCGCTTCATCGTGGGCGTCCTTGCCCACCCTGACCATGAGATCCTCGCCACTCACACCCACGGCCATGTTCCCGTTGATCATGAAGCCGATGCCTCCGAACATCTCGCGCTCGGAGAGCCCGCGATGCTCTCCCAATCTGGCCCGTAGGTCGTCGGCGAGACCCTGGTTGTACGCCATGCCGAGAGAATACGCCAAGCGGATCGGCGCCGATCACCCGTCGAGGAGCGCGACCAAGCGTCTCGGGGCGACCAGCCGGTAGGCGTCTTCGACGATTGCGGCGATCTCTCCCCAGTCGGGGTCTCGATGCGTACCCCGATCCAGCCGCGCACTCTGAAGTACGGAGGGCGGAAGAACTGTTTCGGGTCGCGCCCGATCAGGTGCTGTTGCGCCCCGGGAGCGACGGGGCACCAGAACCCCAGGTGGTCGGCACCTTGGTGGTGGTCATCGAGCGTCGCCACGGTCGTCTTCTCGTTGACGAACCACGTCGACTCGCCGTGACTGAGCCGCTCGGTCACTTCCGGCAACTCGAGGCAGATCCGGCGGAGCTCGGCCACGCTACCTATGGATCGTCAGCTCGGTGAGGGGAGGTTGAGTGCCGTGGCACAATCGGTCGATGGCAGTCACCGAGCGCATCGGCGCCCTGGCCGGGATTGGGCACACGCCAATCGTTCGGTTGTCGGCGCTCACCGGTCCCGACGACGCCGAAGTCTGGGTCAAGCTCGAGGCGGCCAACCCGACCGGCAGCTACAAGGACCGCATGGCGCTCGCCATGATCGAGGGCGCCGAGCGGGCGGGCAGGCTGCAGCCCGGACAGACGGTGGTGGAGTACACCGGCGGCTCGACAGGCAGTTCGCTGGCTTTCGTCTGCTCGGTGAAGGGGTACCCGCTGCGGATCGTCAGCTCTACGGCTTTCTCCGAAGAGAAGCTGCGGACGATGGCGGTTTTCGGGGCCCAGCTCGACATCATCGACAGTCCCGACGGCATCACACCCGACCTGATCCCGCGGATGATGGCGAGGGCCGCCGAGATAGTCGCCGAGACCGGCGGATTCCCCACCGACCAGTTCCACAACAGGGATGCGCTCGACGGTTACCGCGAGATCGGCGAGGAGATCGTGGATCAACTCGGTGACCGACCGGTCAACGCTTTCTGCGCATACGTCGGCGTCGGGGGGTGCTTCCTCGGGGCGACCACAGCATTGCGGGAGCGCTGGCCAGAGATGCTGCGGGTCACGGTGGAACCGGAAGAGTCGGCCGTGATGTCGGGTCGTCCGGCCGGAACACACCACATCGAGGGCGGCGGTGTCGGGTTCATCCCACCCCTCCTCGAGGACGGCGGATGGGACGAGGTGATCACCGTCTCCACCGCCGACGCTGGGGTGATGGCGAGAAGGGCGGCGCGCCATGAGGGCATCTGGACCGGGCGATCGGGAGGGGCGAACCTCGCCGCTGCTCTCCGCATTGCCAACCGGCTGGGCCGTGGTCACCTCTTGGTGACCGTCCAACCCGACTCGGGTCTCAAGTACCTCAACGGCGACATCTAACGGTAAGATGATCCGGGCATTCAATGGCTGGCAGCGGTTCCGCCTGCCGTCCCGCGCCGCCGGCGCCGCACCCAGCGCCTTGGATGGCGTATCGTTGTGTATCCCACCTAAACCCGACAAGGAGCCAATGGTGGACGAACTCACATTCAACACACAGGTCGGACCGCTCACACTCGAGGTTTCCGAAACCACCTTCCGACCCAGCACGGTCACTCGCATGCTGGCCGACAACATGACGGTGTCCCCCAATGACACCGTCATCGACGTGGGAACAGGTTCCGGAGTGCTGGCCATCCTCGCCGCCAAACTCGGATCGCGCAGGGTGTACGCCACCGACACCGCTCCTGACGTGGTCGAGATCGGGTCGCGCAACGCGGCGAGGCACGGAGTTGCCGACAACATCGAGTTCCTCCAAGGCGACCTCTTCGACCCGATACCGGCCGACGTACGCGCCGACCTGATCGTCGGCGACGTGTCGGGCATACCCGACGCCTTGGCGCGGGAGAGCGGTTGGTTCCCGAGCGGAAGCGGCGGCGGACCCAGCGGCATCGAACTTCCCATCCGGATGCTCAGGGGGGCCATCGAGCGACTGCAGACCTCGGGGAGGCTGCTCCTCCCCGCCGGATCGATACAGGACGAGTCGACGCTGATCTCGGCGGCACGTGCCTTGTTCGGTTCGATGCGGCGGCTGGCGGAGCGGGTTGTCCCGTTGCCGCAAGCACTCGCCGACAGCGAGGTCCTCGCCAAGCTGGTTCGCCAGGGGATGGTCCACGTCACCCAACGGGGCAGCCGGATGCTGTGGAGCATCGGCGTCTGGGAGTGCACCACCGCCTGACTAGAGTCGCCGACAGTGCGCGTCGGGGCGCCTCTGGTCCGCGGCAAGAGCTGAGCTCACCCGATCGACCATCTCACCAGGCGATCTTTCTTCCGCCCGGGATCAGCGGACACCGGTGAGGAAGGAAGGTCGATATGGCCGCAGAAACAGTGCTGGAGCTACCGCCGGCTGCGACGATCACCCAGCTCAAGAAGCAGGCCAAGGAACTGCGACGGGCGGCACGCTCAGGAGACCGTGAGGCGCGGCGCCGAGTCGCTCGTTGGGATCGAGACCCTGCCGAGAGCGAGTGGAACGGGTTGGCTCTCAGGGACGCTCAGTTCGTCTTGGCGCGCGAGTACGGGTTCGACGGTTGGAACCAGCTGAGCGCCGAGGTGGGGGAGCGGATGATCGAACAGCGCGACCTCCACCGTTGGTTCGGGGTCCAGCTCAACAACGGGATGTGGGATGCGATCGAGGACCCGTCCGTCGGGCCTGACAGCCCCGTTGAGACC
>DATADW010000041.1:0-3828 GCA_036258335.1 Acidimicrobiia bacterium | reverse complement strand
GGGGTCGAAGATGGTCAGGTCGCCGCGGGCACCAACCGCCACCCGGCCCCGGGTGGTGTCACCGATCACCCGGGCGGGCACCGTCGAGGCGGCGACGATCGCCTGGTCGAGCCGGCACCCGGTGAATCGGACGAGGTTGCGGACCGCCTGGTCGAGGGTGAGCACAGACCCGGCAAGTTGTCCGTCGGGGCCCACCGTCACTCCTCCCTCGACGGTCACCGCCATGGGTCCGAGAGGATGATCGCCATCACCCAGACCCGCCGCCGCGACCGCGTCAGTGACCAACACCAGCCGGTCGGGTCCCAAAGCCCTCCAAGCAAGGGTCACCATCGCCGGATGGAGATGGACACCATCTGCGATCACACCGGCGGTCAGCCCCGGCTCGGTGAGCAGGAACCCGGCGAGACCGGGCGCCCGATGGTGGAGCGGGGGCATGGCGTTGAAGAGGTGGGTCCCGTGGGTGACCCCGACGGCGGCGGCGCTTGCTGCCTCGTCGTAGGTCGCGAGCGAGTGGCCAGCTGCAGCCACCACTCCGGCGGCGCGCAGCACCCTTATCACCTCGGTGGCCCCCGGCAACTCGGGTGCCAGGGTCACCATCGTCACCACACCGGAGTGCGCCCAACTTTGGGCTTCTTCCAAGGACGGAGGGCGGAGGAAGGCATCGGAGTGGGTGCCGCGCGCTTCGGCGGCGAGGAACGGTCCTTCTAAGTGGAGCCCGAGCGGGAGGGCACCGCGGAAACCGGAGGGCGGGCCAGCGAGCATCGTATCTATAGCGGGTCCGGG
This sequence comes from Acidimicrobiia bacterium, assembly GCA_036258335.1. Lineage (GTDB taxonomy): Bacteria > Actinomycetota > Acidimicrobiia > Spongiisociales > DATADW01 > DATADW01. The sequence goes on along the minus strand of DATADW010000041.1, from coordinate 3,045 downwards.
ATCGGACCCGGTGATAACGGTCGGCAGATAGGCGGTGACACCGGTTGTTGCCAGCCACTCGCCGGCCGGCCATATCGAATCCGGGTGCGAGCTGACGTCGTGCCCGGCAACCCCGTTCACCTGGAGGTCAATCAAACCGGGGGCGACCACCAGACCGGTGGCGTCGAAGTCGAGCCGACCGACCTGGCCCATTTTCCCAACCGAAGTGATGAGCCCGCCCTCGATGCTGACATCGGCCTCGGTCGAGCCTGTGGGTGTGATCACCAATCCGTTACGGACCACCGGCGGGTTGCCGGTCACGACTCGCCTCCGTGGCCGCGGGGATACAAACCCTCGATGGGAACCGGAAGTCGGCCCAGGGTTGGCAGGCTCCCAAAGAGGGCTGCGGCCAGCGCCCTCATCGCCGGCGGCTGGATGCCGTATGTGCACAGATGAGTGTCCGCCGCCGGGTAGGAGGCGAGGTCCCAAGGAGTGCGCAATGCCACCGTCACCGTTGGAGTGCCGGTGCCGATCAGCGCCTCGACGAGCTGGGCCTGCGCTCGGTCGATGTGGGCGGAGACCGTGCCGACGACAACCAAGGCTGCCTCCTCGGCCTTCTGGCGAGCTGCAGAGACCTCGGTGGGTAGTGGAGGACACGAGGTGACCATCTCCACCACCCGCGGGTGGTGCTCGGCCAACGACGCCGCCAGCAGGGGTGGCACGGTGCTCGAAGTGTCGGCGGGTGTTAGGTCGATCAGCCGGGGCATGACCGACACGATCGTGTCGTCGGCGGCCGGACGGAGCGGGAGCAGCCTTTCCCGATCGCGCACCAAGGTGATGGCTCGCCTTGCAACCTCGTCGGCCAGGGCGCGATGTTCGGCCGACCCGACGACCTCGACCCCCGGCCGCCCGAAGCCTGCCAGCCACTTCCGCAGAGCGAGCACCCGGTCGGCCGACCGTTCCAAACCGCCGGGATCGATCAACCTGCGGCGACGGGCCAGGTCCAAGCCGGAGCGCAGCACCTCCTGTTGCTCCTCCCCATCGGCGCAGAGCAGAAGATCGACCCCGGCGCCGAGCGCGGCGATCATATCGACCACCATCCCCGACCCCTGGGTGAGGGCGTGCATGTTGAGCGCATCGGTGATAACCACCCCGTCGAAACCGACGCTCTTTCTGAGCAGGCCATCGACCACCTCTGCTGACAGCGAGCTGGGCAGGTCGTGGCTCCAGGTGAAGGCCGGCAGGGCGTAGTGGCCGACCATGACCAGCCGGGCACCGGCGTCCACCGCGGCACGGAACGGCACCAACTCGACCTCCTCCAGCCGGTCGGCGTCGTGGTTGAGGAGAGGCAGCTCAAAGTGAGGGTCGACCAAGGCGTCGCCCTTGCCGGGGAAGTGCTTGGCCGCCGCCGCCACCCCCTCCGACTGGAGCCCACGCACCATCGCCGCCGCCAGCTCTCCCACCCGTGCCGGATCGTCGCCAAAGGCGCGGATACCGAGCGAGGGGTTGTCCGGATGGGTGGCAAGGTCGCACACAGGGGCGTAGTCGACGGTGATCCCCAAGGCACGCAGTTCGCGGCCCATGGCCCGTCCCACCGCCTCGCTGAGGTCGGTGTCGTCGGCGGCGCCCAGCGCCATGTTGCCCGGGAAGGGAGTCGTGGCAGGACCTGCGCCGAGCAGTTGGCCGCCCTCGTGATCGGCAGCAATCAACAACGGGAGATCAGTTCCGGCCGCCTCTTGCAATGCGGCGGTGAGGGACGTGATCTCCGCCACCGACCCCACGTTGCTGTTGCCGAAGAGCGTGACCCCCGGCCGGTCGGGGAGCACCCGGGCAAGCCATGCTGGAACCTCGATACCTTCAAAGGCGGCCATGAGCGCCCGCTCGGCGCTCACTTCAACCCTTGACCGAACCGGCGAGGATCCCTCGGACGAAGAAGCGCTGCAGGAGTAGGAACACGATGAGCGGGACGAGCATGGTGACAAACGCCCCGGCCGTCAGGACATGCCAGTCCTGGCCGCGCGAACCGACCAGCTCGTTGAGCTGAATCGTGAGTATGGCTACGTCCTCTCGGCTACCGAGAAAGACCAGCGCCACGAGGAGGTCGTTCCACACCCAGAGAAACTGGAAAATAGCAAACGACGCCAAGGCCGGAACCGACAGCGGGAGCACCAGCCGAATGAACGCTGTGAAATGCGAGGCGCCGTCGATATAGGCCGACTCGAACAGGTCCTTGGGGAGCTGCGAGATATAGTTGTAAAGCAAATAGATCGCGAGTGGCAGACCGAAGCCAGTATGCGCCAGCCAAATCCCAAGAAACGTCCCGGTCAGACCAAATTGCACGTAGCCCCGCAGCAGAGGAACGAGCGCCATCTGCAGCGGAACCACCAAAAGGCTCACGACGACTACGAACAACACTGCCCGGCCGGGGAACTTCATCCAGGCAAAGGCATAGGCAGCAAACGCCGCCATAGTGATCGGTATCACAGTCGCCGGAATGGTGACGATCAGGCTATTTACAAAGGCATTGAGCATACCCTCGCTGGAAAGCACGTCCGAATAGTTGGCCATCGTCCATGTCTCCATGAACGGATTCGTGAAAACCGTCCACCACCCTGACGAACGGATCTCGTTGGGCTCTCGGAAGGAAGTGATAAGCAGACCAAAAGTCGGCAATGTCCAGATAGCGGCAATGAGGATGACGGAGACACGAACGGGAAGCTTGTTCCAGAATGTGCCGCCTGGGGGCGTGGTTGCAATGGGAACCCCGCGCCGTTCCGCCGTTGGTGCCGCTTCTGCGGTTGCAGTCATGCCCCGATCCCTTGTCGCCTGAGGTTCCGTACATTGATGATGATCACGGGCGTCACGACAATGAGCAAGGCCATGGCGATGGCACTGGCGAAGCCGAGGTTCCTGAAACGGAACATCTGCTCGAACATGCTGTTGGCAAGGACCTGGCTTTCAAAGTTGCCCCCGGTGAGCACGTAGACGATATCAAACACCTTGAGCACGGCGATGAAGATGGTGGTGGCCACCGTGATGATCGATCCTCGGATCGAGGGGATGATG
>DATADW010000040.1:0-1543 GCA_036258335.1 Acidimicrobiia bacterium | reverse complement strand
CTGGTGGACCACGGCACCGGTTCCAGCCGGAGAGGGGTCGTCGACCTCCGGGTCGACCTGGCCACCTTGGCGGAGCTGACCGACGCTCCCGGAGACCTGGGCGGCTACGGCCCGGTGATCGCCGACGTGGCCCGCCAGGTGGCTGCCCACCAGGAGGGATCGCGCTGGCGGGTCGCTGTCACTGACCCTGACAGCGGAGCGGTGATGTGGAACGGGACCACACGCCGTCGTCCCAGTGCCGCCCAACGCCGCTATGTGGAAGCCCGGTCTCCCAGCTGTGTCTTCCCCGGGTGTCGGATGCCCGCCACCAGGTCGGACCTAGACCATCGGGTCGACCACTCCAAGGGCGGACCGACCCTGGTCAAATACCTCAACCCGCTTTGCCGCCACGACCACCGGCTCAAGGACGTCGGGTGGAAGGTGCGACCCGGCCCTGACGGCACCACCACCTGGACCAGCCCCCTCGGACACACCTACACCACCGGGCCCGACCCACCCTGAATGCCGGGTGATGCTGGGATCAACGCACCTGGTGCTGTTTGTAGGTCGATCGGCTCATTTCTCCGAATCGGGCCGCCGTCCTGGTGGTTTTGTCACACCCTCCAGAGATGATGCACGGCATCCGAATTTCGACCACGAGGAGACAGACACATGATCGAGCCGACGGTTCACAGCCGGCCGAAATCCAAGCTTGCCGCGTTTGCGCTCGGGTTCTTCTTTGGACCGCTCGGGCTCTTCTACGTGACGACTCCGGGGAAGGTGATCCTCATGGTCCTCGGTGCGGCCCTACTCGGTGTCGGCACCGATGGATTCGCCTGGTTCTTGGCCATGATCGGTGTCGCCATTTACGCGCCCATTGCGGCGGGGCAGTACAACGAGAAGTTGGCTGCACTCCAGGCGGATCACACCGATGCCATCCTGAGCCGGGAGCTCCTGCGAGTCAGCTGACCCACTCGGCGCACCGTCACTCCTCATGAGGCCCATCGGGTCAGCGATCCGCCGCGAACCGAAGTGGCGGCGCCAAGACGCGGGCGCGGCCTCGCTCAAACAGCTCTGCCGGCCTACCGCCCTCGACATCGGGAGTGGCGTGGATTCCGGTCGGCTTGATGAACCCCTTGATCGAGAGGACCTTCCGGCGGAAGTTGGCAGGCTCGAGAGGGCCTCCGATCGCCGCCTCGTACACCGAACGCAGTTCCGAGATCGTGAACCGCCGACCCAGGAAGGCCGTTGCGAGGGGAGTGGTCTCGAGGTCACTGATGAGCCGCCGCCGTGCGTCGCCGAGGATGATCTTGTGGTCGAACGCAAGAGGAGTCCTCGCCCCTAGTCCGACGAGATCGCCGAGCGGCATGAATGACGCTGAGGCGGCATCGCTGCCCCCGACCGGCTCGACATCACCGTGGATCACGGCCATGAAAGCAACGGTCACGACGCGCATGCGGGGATCGCGGTCGGGATCGCCGTAGGCGCCGAACTGGGTCAGGAGCGTCGCGCCGTCGACGCTCGTCTCCTCGCGGAGCTCCCGGGTCGCCGCCTCGTCGAGGGT
>DATADW010000039.1:0-6554 GCA_036258335.1 Acidimicrobiia bacterium | reverse complement strand
TACATCAACGCCATCAACGTGATCAAAGGGGCGGAATCGGTCTCGACCTACGCGCCGGTGCCAGAGCGGGAGAAGTTCCGGATCGAGTACTGGATGTTGGAGGAGATGAAGCTGAGGCGGCGACCTGCTCTCAAGCCGCTGACCGGCAAGGTGGCGCTGGTTACGGGAGGCGGCTCGGGGATCGGCAGGGCCATCTCTGCCATCTTCTGCGAGAACGGGGCGGCGGTAGCTGTAGCCGATATCGACCCTGACGCGGCGGCCCAGACCGCCAACGAGATCGGAACAACCGACACGACAATGGGGGTCCAGGCCGATGTCTCCGACCCGGAAGCGGTACGGGCGGCGATAGACGAGGTGTTGCTCCGCTACGGAGGGGTCGACATTGTCGTCAACAACGCCGGATTGTCCATCTCGAAGTCCCTTCTCGAGACCACCGAGAAGGAATGGGACCTCCAGCACGACGTGATGGCAAAGGGCTCGTTCCTGGTGTCCAAACAGGCGGCGGCGGCGATGATCGCCCAAGGAACAGGTGGCGACATCGTCTACGTGGTGAGCAAGAACGCCGTGGTCGCGGGACCGAACAACCTCGCCTATGGGTCGGCCAAGGCGAGCCAGGCGCATCAAGTCCGGCTGCTCGCAGCCGAGCTCGGCGAGTGGGGGATCCGTGTGAATGGGATCAACCCCGACGGGGTGGTGAAAGGCTCGGGGATATTCGCCGGCGGGTGGGGGGCGGAACGGGCCAGGGTCTACGGCGTTCCCGAGGAAGAACTCGGCCGCTTCTACGCGAACAGGACGTTGCTCAAGCAGGAGGTGCTCCCCGAGCATGTGGCGCAGGCGGCGCTTGCCCTGGTCGGGGGGTCGCTCAGTCAGACAACAGGTCTGATCATCCCCGTAGACAGCGGCGTTGCGGCGGCATTCCTACGTTAGGAGGCGTTCCATGATCGATCCGGCACGCATCGCCGAACTGAACGCACCGGAAGAGGCGGCGCTGCGCGCCGATCTCGGGTCCCTTGAGATGAGCCTGGAGCGGACGAGTGCTGTGACGCCGAGCGAGCTGATAGATGCACTGATCGAGTTCTCGGTGGCTGCTCCATCGTGGGCGGTGGGGACAGGGGGTACCAGGTTCGGGCGATTCCCCCTGGGCGGTGAGCCGCGCACCACCGAAGAGAAAATCGACGACGTGGCCGCGCTCAACGCGCTCACCGCCAGCAACCGGTCGATCTCGCTGCATGTCCCCTGGGACCACCCCGAGGATCCCGACGGACTTCGCCAGTACGCCTCGGAGCTCTCGATCGAGTTCGATGCGATGAACTCGAACACCTTTCAGGACAATCCGGCCACCACCCGCGACGGCGCCATCACCTACAAGTTCGGCAGCCTGGCCAACTCCGACCCGGCGGTGCGGGAAACGGCGGTGGAGCACAAACTCCATGTGATCGACCTCGGGGTGCGTCTCGGGTCGCGGGCGCTGACCGTCTGGCTGGCGGACGGGATCAACCACCCCGGCCAGGCGGACCATCGGACCCAGTTCGAGCGCGTCGCCGACGGACTGCAGCAGATCCACGCCCATCTCCCCGATGACTGGCAGATGTTCACCGAGCACAAGCCGTACGAGCCTGCCTTCTATGCAACGGTCAACAACGACTGGGGTTCGTCGCTCCTGCTGGCGCAGGCGGCCGGTGACAAGGCGTCGTGTCTGGTCGACCTCGGGCACCACCTCCCCAACGCCAACATCGAGCAGATCGTCAGCAGGTTGGCGATGGTCGGCCGGTTGGGGGGGTTCCACTTCAACGACTCCAAATATGGCGACGACGACCTCACCACCGGGTCGATCAGGCCGTACCAGCTCTTCCTCATCTTCTGCGAGTTGATCCGCGCTGGCGAGGGCCGCCTGCCCGACCTGGCGTACATGATCGACCAGAGTCACAACATCAAGGATCCGCTCGAGGACCTCATCCAGTCGACCGAAGCAGTCGCCATCGCATATGCCCAGGCGATGTTGGTGGACCGCGCCGCGCTTGCCGTCGCCCAGGATGACAACGACGCTGCAACCGGTCAGGAAGTCCTCCAATCCGCCTTCCGAACCGATGTCCGACCTCTCGTGGCCGAGGCCCGGAGGAGGCAGGGCGCCGCCATCGCACCGCTGGCGGCCTACCGCGCTCTCGGCTACCGCCAACAGATGATCGAGAGGCGGGGGATGGCCTCGGTGGCCACCGGGCTGTGACCGACCCCATGCGGGTGCTGGCGGTTGACCTTGGTGCCGGCTCGGTCCGGGTGGCGGCCATCGACCTTGGCGCCGCCCCGGCTGTCGAGGTCCTCCACCGCCGGCCGCACTCGCCGGTCGTCGACCCGGGTGGAGCGTTGCGCTGGGACTGGGAGAGGATCGTGGCCGAGGTGGAGACCGGGCTCGAGATCGGGATCGAGTCGGATTCTGTCGAGTCGATCGGAATCGATGGCTGGGGCGTCGACTACGGGTTGATCGACGACGCCGGTCGGGTGATCGCCGACCCCTACTCCTATCGCGACTCTCGAACCGACGGGTGGATGGCTACGGCCGAGTCGATCGGGCTCGAACACCTGTACCAGATCACGGGCATCCAGCTGATGGGGATCAACACCATCTTCCAACTCGCCGCCCACGATCGGACCGAGATGGAGCAGGCGGCACGCGTGCTGCTGCTTCCCGACCTTCTGGTCTCGATGTTGACCGGTTTCGAGGGCGCCGAGCGGTCGAACGCTTCGACCACAGGCCTGCTCGATGCCAGGAGCGGTCAATGGTCCGCTGAATTGATCGAGGCGATCGGGATGTCACCGCAGATGCTGCCGGGCGTGGCCGCTGCCGGGCAGGCGGTAGGCAAATGGCGCGGGATTCCGGTGCACCTGGTCGGTTCACACGACACTGCATCGGCGTTTGTGGGGGTCCCGGGGGGCAGGGAGCCGGGGACGGTGTTCGTGTCTACCGGAAGTTGGGTGATCGTCGGGATCGAGCGCACCGACGCCGACACATCGCCCGCCGCCATGGCGGCAAACTTTTCCAACGAGTCGGGCGCTCTCGGCGGCTTCCGCTTCCTCAAGAACGTGGTCGGCTTCTGGATGGTCGAAGCTTGCCGGCCGATATGGGGTGACCCACCGATCGATGTCCTCATCGACGAAGCCACCGCGGTCACCGCCCCGGTGCCGCGGTTCGACGCCGCCGACAAGCGGCTGGTGGCGCCGGATGACATGGAAGCCGAGATCCGCGCCGCAGCCGGGCTACCGGCAGGGGTACCCCGAGGCGTGGTCGTCCGGTCGATCCTCGAGTCGATCGCCTACGGCGTGGCGCGGGTCGTCGGTGAACTGGAGGTCATAACCGCGACCGAGATGACCCGGCTTGCTCTCGTCGGGGGTGGGGCTCGGACCGGTCTCCTTGCAGATCTGCTTGCCGAATCGACCGGGCTGCCGGTCCTCGTGGGCAATCCCGAGGCGACGGCATTGGGCAATGGGGTGGTCCAGGGGATCGCCCTCGGGCATTTTGACGGGCGTGATGGAGCCGACCAATGGCTCGCCGCGGAAGTTTGAGATGTCAGAGGACCACCAGTCGATGAGCCCCGAAGAGCGGCTCATCGACGTGCGGCGTCTCATCGTCGAACGAGGCGGCGTCCGCATCGACGATCTGGCGGTCGAGTTCGGCGTGAGCGAGATGACTATCCGGCGCGACCTGGCGGAGTTGGAGGCGCTGGGTGCGGCGCGCCGCGTACGTGGAGGCGCGGTGGCGGTGGGACCTGAGCCCTTCGTCCAGCGGCACCGGCACAACGCCAAAGCGAAAGGTCGAATTGCCGAGAAGCTGCTCCCGCTGATACCCCCCACGGGAACGGTGGCGCTCGACGCATCGAGCACCGTCCATCGTCTCGCCAGGAGCATCGAGGGGGGTCGGGACCTGACATTGGTGACCAACGGCGTCGACACCTTCCAGGCGATGACAGGGAAACCCGGGATCGCGGCGACGCTCACCGGCGGCACGGAGGAGCCCCGCACCGGGAGCCTGGTCGGTGCGATGGCAGTCCGGGTAGCGCGGTCTTTCCTCTACGACGCGTTCATCTGCTCGGGCGCCGCTTTGGCGCACGACGTCGGCTCGTCGGAGGCCAGCCTGGCCGAGTCGGAGGTGAAACGTGCCTTCAGCGAGACGAGTTCGAGGCTGATCCTCGCCGTCGACCGGAGCAAGCTCGGCACCAGGGCACCGGCGCGCATGTTCGCACTCGAAGAGGTGGATCTCCTCGTCACCGAGCTCGACCCTGGAGACGGTCGGCTCGATCCTTTCCGGGCGTCGGTGGAACTCTTGTGAAGGAGGCCCAGATGCGGCGCGTCGGCTTTGTGCTCCGGGTCCGGGAGGATCGAATCGAGGAATACCGCGCCGCGCACCAAGCGGTCTGGCCGGAGATGCTCGATGCCCTGAGCCGGCACGGATGGCACAACTACAGCTTGTTCCTCCGCGGTGATGGCACCCTCTTCGGGTACTTCGAGACCCCCGGCTCGTTCGAGGAGGCGCTGGCCGGGATGGCCGCTGAGGAGGTCAACACCCGTTGGCAAGAGGCAATGGCCGAGTACTTCGACAATGTCCCCGCCGACACTGCGATGGAGGAACTCGCCGAGGTGTTCCACCTCGACTGAGTCGGCGCCTCCGTTCCCAAGTGGCGGTCGGCCGTGACCGCTCATGCGTTACCGGCGTGCCCCAAACCGGCCACTCCAGGCAGGTCGAGGGACTGCCTTTTCGCCCAACAGACAACGCTTCAGGCGCCTATCAACGACACCTGCTTCGCCGCGGTGGCGCTTCCGGACGACCGATCTGCCCCTCAGCCCCACCAGTCAATCACGGCTTGACCTAGGACCACCTGTCCGGTGCTATTGCCGTGACAGGAATCGCGCAGCTGTGACGGGCTGAGAACAGGCATCACCGGACCGGATCGAGCCCAGCCATTGGCGATCGTCTGGCTGATGATCTGGTCGATGAGGGCGTACCGCGCCTCTTGGTGCTCGAGGGAGGTGGCCAGGTTCTGGCAGAGGTGCCCAGCGGTGTATCGCGGCTGACTGGTAACGTAGACCGGGACCCCGGGGGAGTAGTGGGCGATGTTGCCCACTACGGCCTGCATGGTGCTGATGTTTGGTGTGGTCTTCTTGTTGAGGCACACCATGATCAGCACCGCGTCGGGCGGCTGGGCGTTTCTCTTCTGGACGTAGCCCTCGAGGTTTCTCCTCGCATCTCCCCGCCAGCGCGAGCCACGCACCACCCACGCACCGAGGACGCCTTCGCTGAGGATGTAGGTGCCGACCGGCCAGGCCAGTGTGGCGCCGACCTGGTGGTAACCGAGGAACGTGTCGCGCGTCATCGAGCAGCCGATGTAGCCCAGCATCCCGCCGTCGCCTTCGGATGCTTCCCCGGGGTGGGGCATCCAGCAGACGAGGACCAGCAACGCCGTGACCAGGAGGAACGAGGTGACGCGGCCTCCACGGACACCGCCGGAAGTCATCGTGAGGCCTCCCAGGCGAGGAGGGCTTCGCCGAGGAGTTGGTTGCCGGCGGTGTTGGCATGACAACCGTCTTTGGTGGTGGTTGGTCCCAACTCTGGAAGTACCGGCCCCACCTGGGCGCCCAGGGTGGCGGCATGGGCAACGGCGGATCGAACCTTCGCCAGGGCCGTTTCCTGTTGAACCATCATGTTGCCCAGGATTCGGCAGAGATGACCGTCCTCGTACTCGGGTTGGCCCAGCACCACGATCACCGCCCCAGGAGCCTTTGTCTGAGCGACGCCCAGCACCGAGCCCATGATCGAGTTGGAGACACCGGCGCCGTTCTTGCCGGCGCAGACCATGAGGAGGAGCAACGAGGGCGGCACGCCGTGCTGCGCAGTCTGTTGGTCGTACTCGGTCCACCAGGTGCTCGGGACCGTCGACCAACGGCCCAGCACTCCGCCGTCGATCTTGTACCCGAGCGTTGGCCAGAACCCGGTGCCGCCCAGCAACCGGTAGCCTGCGACGCTGTTCAGCGTCATGCTGCAACCGATGTACCCCTGATCGTCGGTCGCCCCGGCACTGGTGGCGCCGCCGATCAGGCTTGCCGTGGCGACAACCGCCACAAACATGCAGGTTGCCGCGCTCCGAGATGCCCTCATCGCCCCCCCCATCTCCCCCTTTCCCTGGGTTGTTGAAGGACCTAAGTTCTCCTTTTCAGAACTGTTCAGGCATGTCGGACTTACCTGTACTTAGAGCAGTTCAAAGACTTCTAAAGAGGCCGGTCACGGGCGCGACGGTTTCGGTCGGGCCTCCCTCGGGTCGACTCCCTCGGCTGTCGTTTCGATTTTTCTGAACGGTACGACACCGCGTCGGTCCATCGCTTCGATGAGATCCCTAGGTTTCCGGCTTCGGGGGAGTTCCTCGCCTCCGCTGACGCTCGGGCTGATAGTCCTGGCGCCTCAACCACGAGCCTTTTCGCCGAGGTGCAAGCGCCTCTCAGTCGGCTCCATCGGCGACAGCCACTGAGTGCCTGCCCTGGTAATGGGCCTTAAAACACCGAAACGTCCG
>DATADW010000038.1:0-21132 GCA_036258335.1 Acidimicrobiia bacterium | reverse complement strand
GCTCTCCGAGCTGACCCACATGGACGTGCTCGCCCAGGAGCTGAGAGTCATGGACTCCACCGCCATTACCATGTGCAAGGACCACGGCCTACCCATCGTCGTGTTCAACATCACCGTCCCCGGGAACATCGTCAGGGCTGTAAGGGGAGAACGGATAGGGACCCTGGTTCATTGAGGCGGAGTGCGGATGATCGATGACCTGCTCGCCGAGGCTGGGCTAAAGATGGACCAAGCCGTCGGCCATGTCCAAGCCGAGTTCTCCACCGTCCGCACGGGTCGCGCCAACCCGGCCATCCTCCACCGAGTGACGGTGGACTACTACGGCACCACCACACCTCTGCAGCAATTGGCATCGTTTTCGGTGCCCGAGCCCCGCCTCCTCCTGATCGCGCCGTACGACAAGAGTTCGGTGAGCGCCATCGACAAGGCGATCCGCAGCTCCGACCTCGGGCTCAACCCGTCCTCGGATGGCTCGGTGCTTCGGGTTGCCTTCCCCCCGCTCACCGAGGAGCGGCGGCGCGAGCTGATCAGGCTGGTACGGCACATGGCCGAGGAGGGCAGGGTGGCGGTGCGCAACGTGCGCCGTCACATCAAGGAGGACATGGAGGCACTCACCGGAGAGATCTCCGACGATGAGATCCGACGAGGTGAGAAGACCCTCCAAGAGGTGACAGACAGCCATACCCACCGCATCGACGACCTGCTCGGCCACAAGGAGTCCGAGCTGCTCGAGGTCTGACATGGCGGAAGGCCAAGGTGGCGAGGGTGGTGAGGTGGTCCGCTTCCCCGGGCGCCGCCACCCGTCGGCTTGGGAGGAAGAGCCGGCCGAGGATCAGCCGGGCTACCAAGACGAGCCGATGCTCTGGGAGGAGGAGAGCGAGGAATTCGACCTCGATTGGTCGGACGCGCCCGCCACTCCCACGGACGTGCCAACCGCCAGTCCCGGTAAGCGCCCGCCACCGGCCAGTTTTCGCGACGAGCCTCCCGTCCCGCCCGGTGCCGACGAGCGCCCCCGACCGTGGGAGCGGGCAGGACCTGAGCCCCCCGAGGATGAGGCTCTAGCGCCGGCTCCTGACCGCCCCTACGACATCGAGAGCTCACCCGAGCTCGAGGCGTACACCCACGAGGACTATGTGCTGGCGACCACCCAGGAGTACCAGGGCCTGGCCGAGGCCATCGCCGCCGCCGAGCAAGAGGAGCACGAGCCGCAGGCCGTTGCCGCCTCCATGCCTGGGCTCGAGACCGGCGTCGTCGGTTTCGAGGACGTCATCGGGGCCGAGGGGAGAGAGATCGACGACACGCCCCGGGCCCGCTCCGACCTGGCGGTTCGGGTGGGGACGGGGGTTGCTCTCGCCGCCCTATTCGTAGCCTCATTGTTCGCCGGGGGTTGGTGGTTCTTCGCCCTGGTGGTGGCGCTCTCGGCGGTGGCGTTGATCGAGCTCACCAGGGTTCTGCGGTCCGCTGGGCTCGTTCCCCTCACCTTGTTCGCCCTGGTCGGGCTGCTCGGTGCCGAGGTCGCCGCCTGGCTCTCTGGGCCTGCTGCGGTGGGCGGCGTTGTGGCGCTGGTCATCGTGGTCGTGCTGCTCTTCTATGCGGTGGTTCCCAGGCGCCAGGCCCTGGTCAACGCCGGTGCCACCGTCCTCGCCGCCAACTGGATCGGGCTCCTTGCCTTCGCTTTTCCCATAGCCCGAGCCCCCGAGTCTGTGGCGCTGATTCTTGCCGCCGTGGTCGTCACCGTCGCCTTCGACACGGCGCAGTACTTCGCCGGCAGGTCGCTCGGACGCAGGCCACTCGCCTCGGCTGTCTCACCGAACAAGACGGTCGAGGGCTATCTCGGCGGGGTTTTGGTGGCGATCGTGGTGGGGGTGGGCCTCTCGCTGGTCGACTTCTTCGAGCCAATCGGGATCGGGGCAGGGCTGGCGCTCGGCTTGGCGGTGGCAGTGCTCGGCATCGTCGGCGATCTCAGCGAGTCCTTGTTGAAGCGGGCCCTCAAGGTCAAGGACATGGGCGGGATCCTGCCCGGCCACGGCGGTGTGCTCGACCGGATCGACGCCATCCTCTTCGTGGTGCCGGCGGCCTACGTGATCTACCTCTTGGCCGGGTACCTGTGATCTCATGAGCCTGGTCCTGCTCGGCGCGACCGGCTCCATTGGCACCCAGACCCTCGAAGTGGCTTCCCGCCTCGGCATCGAGGTGATCGGGCTGGCAGCGAGGACAGCATCCGATCGCATCGTTGCGCTCGCCGAGGCCCACCCCCGGGCCGCCGTCGTTGTGGTTGGCGGCGCCCTCGAGGAGCGAGCCCGTCTCACCAGCCTCCTGGGCACCCGGGTGTCTTTCGGAGCGCAGGCGGTCGACGACCTCGCCGCCGGTGCTGGTCGCACGGTGTTGAACGCCATGGTCGGATCGGCCGGGCTGTCGGCGACGGTTGCTGCGCTCGGTGCCGGGAACCGTCTGGCCCTGGCCAACAAGGAGAGCCTGGTGGCCGGTGGCGAGTTGGTAACAGCCGCCCTAGCCAAGGGAGGAGGGGTGCTGATCCCGGTCGACTCGGAGCACTCCGCCGTGCTCCAATGCCTGGCGGGGGAGCAGGCAGATGACGTCAGACGGATCATCCTGACCGCATCTGGGGGGCCCTTCCGAGGACGGAGCTCAGACCAACTCGCTGAGGTCACACCGGCCGAGGCTCTCCGCCACCCAACCTGGTCGATGGGTCGGCGGATCACCATCGATTCGGCCACCTTGATGAACAAGGGCCTCGAGGTGATCGAGGCGCACGTCCTCTTCGGGGTCGGCTACGACCGAATCGACGTCGTGGTCCACCCCGAGAGCATCGTCCACGCCATGGTCGAGTTCGTCGACGGCTCGGTGAAGGCGCAGGTCGGGGAGCCGGACATGAAGGTGCCCATCCAGTACGCACTGACCCATCCTGAGCGGCGTTCGGCACCGGTGGCGCCACTAGACCTCGCCGGGCGGAGTCTCACCTTCGAGCGGCCCGACCACGCCGCCTTCCCCGCCCTAGAACTGGCGTACGAGGCGGGCCGTCGCGGTGGCTCGGCCCCGGCCACACTCAACGCAGCAGACGAGGTGGCGGTGGCCGCCTTCCTCGAGGGCAGGCTCGGGTTCCTCGGGATCCCAGCCGTGGTGGAGCGGACCCTCGACCGGGTGGATTGGTCACGACCGGCCAGCGTCGAGGAGGTCCTCGCCGTGGATCGCGAGTCGCGGGCGGTGGCGGCCCAGTTGGTGGGAACCTGTTGACAGGACCGTCCGTCCGATATTCCCCGCCCTGACGACCCAACCCCAGATAGCAGCCCTGCCCTGGCATACTCGCCGGGTGCGGCGAGACGACACCCCATGATCGGCGGGATTGCCGCGTTCCTCGCCATCATCTTCTTCGTCATGGCTCACGAGGCGGGCCATTTCATCGCGGCCAAGGCGACGGGTATGAAGGCCACCGAGTTTTTCTTCGGGTTCGGGCCGAGGCTCTTCTCGTTCCGCCGCGGCGAGACCGAATACGGGGTCAAGGCACTTCCCTTCGGCGGCTACGTCCGGATCCTCGGCATGAACTCGCTGGAGGACGTCGATCCGGCCGACGCCGGCCGGGCCTACCGCGACAAGAAGTTCTGGCAGAAGTCGGTTGCCGTCCTCTCCGGCGTGGCGATGAACTTCCTCATCGCCTACGTGATGTTCTTCGGTGTCATCGTTGCCGAAGGGGTACCTCAAACCGCATCCGACGGCCTACCGGTCGCCTCCACCACGCTGGATCAGGTCCTTCTCGAGCTTGACGACGGGTCTCCGAGCCCGGCGTCGGAGGCGGGCCTGCAGCGCGGAGACCGCATCGTCGAGCTCGATGGCCGCCCGATCACCGAGTGGGACGAGGCGGCATCGGCCATCGAGGCCAACCCGGGCGAGACCGTCGAGATAGTCGTTATGCGGGACGGTGCGGAGGTGACTCTGACCGCGGCACTCGCCAGCCGCACCGAGGAAGGGAAAACCGTCGGCTACCTGGGGGTGGCACCCGAGATCGCCTTCAGGTCGGTCGGGGTTTTCGAGGCGATGGGGCTGGCAGGCGAGGCGTTCGGTGACGCCATCGGCGCCACTTTCGACTTTCTCGGGCGGCTGATCCAGCCGGCATCGCTGGCTCGGCTCGGCGGGGCGCTGGTGGGGAATACCGACATACCCGACGAGATCCGCCCGGTCAGCCCGATCGGGATGGTGAACATCGGGACCCAGGCGGAGTCCCTCGGCATCGCCAACCTGTTGTGGCTGCTGGCATCGGTCAATGTCGTCCTCGGCACTCTCAACGTTCTGCCTCTCTACCCGCTTGACGGCGGGCATTTCGCCGTTGCGGTGTACGAGAAGCTGAGTGGGCGGGTGGCAGATGTCCGCAAGCTCGCACCGGTGGCAGCAGTGGTTATCGCGCTTGTCGCCTTCGTCGGGTTGGTCGGGGTGGTGCTCGACGTGATCGACCCGATCAGGCTCCCCGGCTGACCCGCTCGCCGGCACCTACGATTGACCTCATGATCGCTCGCAGGATGAGCCGCCCGGTGCAGGTCGGCGATGTCGAGGTGGGGGGCGGGGCCCCGGTCTCGGTCCAGTCGATGACCACCACCAAGACCGCCGACGTCGACGGCACGCTGGCACAGGTCTACGCGCTCAAAGGCGCCGGTGTCGACATCGTCCGCATCACTTGCAATGACGTCGAGGCGGCGCAGGGTCTTGCCGAGATCGTCCCCCGGTCGCCTGTCCCCATCATCGCCGACATCCATTTCCAGTACCGGCTGGCGCTGGCGGCGCTCGAGGCTGGTGTCCAGGGGCTCCGGCTCAACCCGGGCAACATCCGCAACGAAGACCACATCAAGACCGTGGCCCGAGCGGCCGGCGAGGCTGGGATCCCGATAAGAGTCGGGGTCAACGCCGGATCGCTCGACAAGGAGTTGCTGGGGACCTACGGCGCCCCCGTCCCCGAGGCTCTGGTCGAGTCGGCCCTGCGCGAGGTGCGGTACCTGGAGGACGTCGGTTTCTACGACATCAAGATCTCAGTGAAGCACTCCCATGTGCCTTCGATGGTGGAGGCCTACCGGCTGCTCGCCGAGAAGGTCGAGTACCCGCTCCACCTCGGTGTCACCGAGGCCGGCCCGCCACCGGGCGGGCTGATCAAGTCGGTGGCCGGGATCGGCACCCTGCTTCTCGAGGGGATCGGCGACACCATCCGGTTCTCGCTCACCGCCGACCCGGTCGAAGAGGCAAAGGCCGGACGAGGACTGCTCGAGTACCTGGGGCTGCGCGAGAGACGAGGGCTCGACTTGATCGCCTGCCCATCGTGTGGGCGGGCCGAAGTGGACGTGATCGGGGTGGCCGCCGCCGCCCAGAAGGCGCTCGAGGCGGAGCAGATTCCGATCCAGGTGGCGGTCATGGGCTGTGTGGTCAACGGGCCCGGAGAGGCGCGCGAAGCAGATCTCGGGATCGCCGCCGGCCGCGGCAGGGGCCACCTGTTTGTCAAGGGTCAAGTGGTGAGGGTGGTGCCCGAGGCGGACATGGTCACCGCCCTTGTCGAGGAGGCCCGCCGCCTCGCCGAGGAAGGGGTCGAGGCGAGGCTGGCCGCGGCTGAACAGGATGCCGCCGCCATCGCCGAGGCCGACCGGGTGCAACTCCTCGAGATTCGCGGCGACGTCAATCGGACCCGGGAGCGACGCAGCAGGGTCGAGGAGGCGGCGCGGGGTCCGGTGAGCTGAGCCGAGCGAGTACCCGACCGCCCGATATGCCCGATCGGACGCCATTGGCAGCACCTAAAGTTGCGCCCCCATGCGATGGTCCCGCGCCTTTATCCCCACGCTGCGCGACGACCCGGCCGACGCCGAGGCGGTAAGCCACCGACTGTTGGTGCGTGCCGGCTACATCCGCCAGCTCGCAGCCGGGCACTACTCGATGCTCCCCCTGGGTCAGCGGGTGCGATCCAAGGTCGAGCGGATAATCCGCGAGGAGATGGACGCCATCGGCGGGCAGCAGTTCCACCTTCCCGCCATGCATCCGGCCGAGATCTGGCGGAAGTCGGGCCGCTGGGATGCGATCGGTGACGAGATGTTCCGGTTGCGGGACCGAAAGAGCGCTGAGTTCGCCTTGGGATTCACCCACGAGGAGGTCTTCGCCCTGCTCGCCACCGAGTTGCCCTCCTACCGCGACCTGCCGCAGATCTGGTACCAGATCCAGACCAAGTTCCGCGACGAGCCGCGGCCCAAGGCCGGGGTCCTTCGGGTGCGCGAATTCACCATGAAGGACTCGTACACCCTCGACCTCGACCGGCCCGGCCTCGACAAGGGCTTCGACCTGCACCACGTCGCTTATCTGCGCATCTTCCGCCGGATGGGCCTCGATCCGGTGGATGTCCAGGCGTCGTCGGGAATCATGGGCGGTACCGAGTCGGTCGAGTTCATCGTGCCCAGCCCGGCCGGTGAGGACCGGATCGCCACCTGCGCCTCCTGCGGCTACCGGGCCAATGTGGAACGAGCCACGTCGCGCCTCGACCCCGTGGCCGATCCAGAGCAGGTCCCTGAGGTCGAGGAATTCGACACACCCGGAATCAGGACCATCGCCCAGTTGGCCGCCGCGTTCGCCGGAGATGCTGACCCCGTCCGCCAGATCAAGAGCCTGGTCTATGTGATCGACGGTGAACTCACCCTCGTGCTGCTGCGCGGCGACCACGACCTCCAGGAGCAGAAGCTGATCGATGCCACCCTCGCAACAGCGATACGGCCCGCCCGGGCCGAAGAGATACGCGAGGCGCTCGGGGCGAGCCCTGGGAGCCTGGGCGCGGTTGGAGCGAGTGAAATTCCAGTTCTCGCTGATCTCGCCCTCAAGGGCAGGCGCGGGATGGTGACCGGAGCCAACCGTGACGACGTCCATGTCCGCAACGTGGATGTCGACCGGGACATCAACGTGGCTCGGTGGGTGGACCTCCGCCAGGTCGTGGAAGGCGAGGCCTGCCCGGAGTGCGGCTCGCCCTTGGAGGTGTGGAAGGGCATCGAGGTGGGTCACATCTTCAAGCTTGGAACCAAGTTCTCTGAAGCCTTCGGTGCCGTGGTCCAGGACGATCAGGGAGTCAGCCATCCGATCGTGATGGGGTCGTACGGGATCGGCTTGGAGCGGGCGATGGCGGCGGTGGTGGAGTGGTCCCACGACGAACTCGGGATCGTCTGGCCCGTGCCGGTGGCCCCATACGAAGTGGTGGTGACCGTGGTCCGGGTCGGGGATGGCGATTCGATGGCTGCGGCCGAGCGGCTGGTCGGGGAGTTGCAAGCAGGCGGCGTCGATGTGCTGCTCGACGATCGCGACGAGAGACCCGGGGTCAAGTTCGCCGATGCCGAGTTGATCGGGATTCCACATCGCCTCACCATCGGGCCTAATGGCTTAGCGCGGGGGGTCGTCGAGGTGACGCGCCGCCGCGGGTTGGAAACCGAGGAGATCGACGTGGACCGTGCGGTCCCAGAGGTCATAGCTCGCGTGACCGAGGGGCGACGGATCGGCCGGGCCTGAGCGCTACCCGACGGGGACTTGAACTGCGCCGACGATGCGCTCAGGGTGGCTGTAGACCACAAAGCCATCACCGGGGCGGACAAAGCCGACAATCGTGAGACCCAGTTCCTCACCCAGCTCTGCCGCCAGCGATGAGGCGGCCGAGATCCCGGCGACCACGGGTATCCCCGCCACCGCCGCCTTCTGGGCGATCTCGTAGCCAACGCGACCGGACACCGCCATGACCAGGTCCCCGATGGGCCAGCGGTCGCCGGCGAGCCTCCCCACCAGCTTGTCGACTGCGTTGTGCCGGCCCACGTCCTCCGCAATGTCGAGGAGCTTCCCATCGGGAGTGAAAGCGGCGGCGGCGTGGAGCCCCCCGGTGCGGTGGAAGGCATGCTGTGCCTCGCCCATCCGCCCCGGCAGATCCAACAGCGTCGCCCCCTCGACCAGGGGTCCCGGATGCAGAGGACTGGCGGCGATCCGCACCGCATCGATCGACGCCTTGCCGCATACCCCGCACGAAGACGAGGCGTAGAGATTCCGTCTGAACTGCTCGGGATCGACCACCACACCCTCGGCGAGCACCAACTCCCATCGGTTTGGGTCGGGCAGCGCCTTGGTCTCAGCCAGCTCCGCCGGATCGAGCAGGATCCCCTCGGTGAGGGCGAACCCGGTGATCAGATGGCGGTCGTCGCCCGGGGTGCGCATCACGACCGCGATCGGAACATCACCCAGCCTGATCTCGAGCGGGGCCTCGGTGACGACGGTGTCGTCCATCGACTCGAAGCCACGCGCCGTGGCTCGCAGCACTGATCGGGTTGTGATCGGGCCCATCGCCGGGAGATTACGGGTCAAGGCCGGATCGGCATGTCCGTAGTTAGGGTCGGCCCGTGGCATTCGACGAACTGACCACGCGGGTCCGGAAATGGATCGAGGGGGACCCCGACCCGGAAACGCGCAGAGAGCTGGATGCGTTGCTCGACGCCGGCGACCTCGTCGCGCTGGGAGAACGCATGGCCGGTCCGCTCGAGTTCGGCACCGCGGGGATCCGGGGTGCGGTTGGCGCCGGGCCTAGTCGGATGAATCGCGCCGTGATCATCCGCACTACCCGTGGTCTGGCCGACGTGCTCTTGGAGCGGAGCGGTGGCCGCGTCGATCGCCCGGTGGTGGTGGGGCGCGACGCCCGTCTCTCCAGCGAGCCGCTTGCTGCCGACACCGTCGGGGTGCTGGCCGCAGCGGGGATTCAGGTTCTGGTCTTCGGGAGCCACGTGCCGACACCGCTGGTTGCCCATGCCGCCAAACGGCTCGGGGCTGAGGCCGCGGTGGTGGTCACCGCCAGCCACAACCCCCCGGCGGATAACGGCTACAAGGTCTACGACAGCAACAGCGCCCAGATCATCCCGCCGCTGGACCAGCGCATCGCCGACGCCATAGAACGGGTCGGGCCCGCCGCCGAAGTGCCCATGCTCGACCCAGGCGAGTGGGCCCCTCCGTTGGTAGAGCCGGTCCCCGACGACACAGAGAGCGCCTACATCGAAGAGGTGATGGCGGCCCGCACCTCGCCGGGAGGGCGTGCGCAATCCATCGTCTACACGCCACTTCACGGGGTGGCGGGAAGCCTGACCAGGAGAGCCCTCACCGAGGCCGGGCACGGCGACATCGCCATCGTGCCCGAGCAGGAGACGCCCGATGGGAGGTTCCCCACGGTGCGGTTCCCCAACCCGGAGGAGCCCGGTGCCCTCGATCTCGCGGTGGCCATGGCGACGGAGCGGGATGCCGACCTCATCCTGGCCAACGACCCTGACGGTGACCGGCTGGCGGTAGCCCTCCCCGCCGGCGAAGGGTGGCGGCAGCTCACCGGCAACCAGGTCGGGGTCTTGATGGCTGCTCACATCCTGCAACACGCTCCCCGAGAACCCGGGCCGCCGCCCATGGTGCTCTCGAGCGTGGTTTCCACACCATTGCTGGGACAGATCGCCGCTGCCCACAACGCCCATTGGGAGCCGACACTCACCGGGTTCAAGTGGATCTGGAATGCTGCGCTGGCGCTCCAGGACCAGGGGCGGGGTCGCTTCGTCTTCGGGTTCGAGGAGGCGCTCGGGTACTCGGTGGGTCAGGTCGTGCGCGACAAGGACGGTATCTCGGCCGCGGTGGTGCTGGCCGATATCTCCACACGGGCAGCCTCTTCCGGGCGGTCGCTATGGGACCTCCTGGGTGATCTGGCGGGGCGGCATGGCTTGTGGGTCTCGGCCCAGCATGCGGTAACCAGGTCAGGCGCCGATGGGCCCTCTGAGATCGGCGGCGCCGTGGACCGGGTGGCGGCAGCACCGCCTCAGATTCTCGGTGGCATGACGGTGACCGACGTTTCAGACCTGCGCACTGGTGGTGCGTCCCGTCCACCCTGGTTGCCCGACACCGATTTGGTCGAGTTGCGCTTCGGCTCCGAGGGCAGAGCGCTCGTCCGGCCATCGGGGACCGAGCCAAAGCTGAAGATCTATGTCGACCTCCGGCTCGATCCCCCCTCCGGCAGCTTCATCGAGGCGGATGACGCCGGGAGAGCCAAGGCGGCTGCGATCGGGGCTCAGCTCGCCGCCGAGCTCGGTTTGTGATGCTGGACCACGGTTAGCATCGGCCGGTGAGCGCTCCGGAGAAGGTCGACGAGGCGGAGCGGACGGACCCTCCCTCCTCCCAACCTGCAGCGCCGCCCGGAACCATCACCCGCTTGAAGGCTCTCATCGACGAGATGGGTGCAACCGACATGGTGGTCCCGCCACCCACCACGGGGCCTTTCCGGAGGCTCCCGTTCTTCATCAAACAGGTGATCGACACCTTTGCCCAGAAGAACGCATCTCGCATGGCCGGCGCCATCGCCTATTTCGGGATCTTCTCCTTTGCCCCTCTGCTGATCGTCGCAGTGCTGGTAGCGGGGAGTGTCCTCCGGTCGAGCGACGCCCATGACGTCATCATCGACCGTATCGGCGATTTCGTCAGCCCGGTAGTGGCGGAGGCCGTGGGCCAGTTGCTCGAAGCAGTTACGCGGCCCAACGCCACAACCATCGCGGGGGTGGTGAGCGGTGTCGCCCTCTTCTTCGGCGCTTCGTCGGTCTTCATCCACGTGCAGATGTCGCTCGACGACATCTTCGAAGCGGCCAGGAGGCATCGCAACGGGTTCATCGGCATGCTGCTGCGGCGTGCCGTCGCCTTCGCGGCTGCGATAGGGATCGGGCTGCTGGTCACCGCGTCGGTGTTGGCGAACCTGGCGGTTCAGACCCTTGACGACCTCGTGCTCAACCGGTGGCTCCCCGACGAATGGGAGTCGGGTGCAGTGTCTGCGCTCAGCGGCGTCTTGGCCCTCGCCCTGCTGCTGATCGTCTTCGTCGTCGTGTTCCAGTACATGTCCACCCATCGCGCCCCGTGGCGGGCGGTGCTGGCGGGGGCCACCCTGACCACCGCGCTGGTGGCGGTCGGTACCCAGCTTTTCGCGTTGTTCCTCGACCAGCTCTCGTTCGTCAACATCTATGGCGCCGCAAGCTTCCTGCTGGTCCTGCTGCTCTTCTTCTACTACCTGTCGATGATCCTGCTCTTTGGAGCGGCCTTCGTCAGGGTGCTCGGCGACCGAGTGCTCGCCTTTGGTTGATTCACATCACAAGCAGGAGCGCCGACGTCACCGCATCCGGTTGCTCGGTGGTCAATTGGTGACCGGCGGCGATCTCCACCACGGCGGCGTGGGGAATGGCCGCCGCCAGTTGGCGCCCCCGCGCCACGGGCACCATCCGGTCGTCGCTCCCCAGGATCACCACGGTGGGGCACGCAACCGAAGCGGCGGCATCTAGGGCGCCGCGGTACGCGGCAGAGGCCTCGAGGTCGGCGCTCAGCAACCCAGACAAGCTCCGCTCGTTCAGCCGCAGGGTGAGCGCCGGAGGCCAATGGCCCGGTACGGGGCGGCCAATGGCGGCACCCCTGGGGTGTGACCAATCGGCTATCAGCTCGGCGGCGAGGTGGCTCTGCTCGAGGGCGGCAGTCATGAGGTCGGGGTTGACCTCCATGACGGGTGCCGTCGCCAACAAACCAAGCCCGGTGACCCTCCGTCCGGCGACGGCGACGGTCTCCAGCGCCACCGCCGCTCCCAGCGAGTGACCGGCGAGCGCAACCTCCCCCACCCCGATGGCATCGAGCACCGCCAACAGCCACTCAGCCATGGCCTCCACCCGGTGGAGAGGGTTACCCCCTGACCGACCGTGCCCGGGCAGGTCGATGGCGAGCACGGCCCTGCCCCTAGCGGCGAGAGACCTCGCCTGGAGCGCCCAGATGGTGTGGTCGTTCCCCGAGCCGTGGATCAGGACAGCGGTGGGCAACGCCGGGTCGAATCGCCGGCCGCCGGTGGAGGCGAATACACGCTCCCCGTGTGCCTCGATCTCGATCATCCCGCCTGCAAAGCGCGCAATGCCCTGCCCAGGTCGTCGCAGATGTCGTCGGGGTCTTCGAGGCCGACGGAGAGCCGCACCATGTCCTCGCCGATGCCTGCTTGGGTCAACTGCTCGGCGGACATTTGGCGATGGGTGGTGCTGGCCGGGTGGATGACCAGAGTGCGGACGTCACCGACGTTGGCCAGGTGCGATGCCAGCCGGCAGGACTCTATGAACCGGCGCCCGGCGTCCCTACCCCCCCTCACCCCGAACGACACCATGGACCCCGCCCCGTCGGGGAGCAGCCGCCTGGCGATCTCGTGGTCGGGATGGCTGGGGAGGTCGGGGTGGGAGACCCATCCGACCGCCGGATGAGACCCGAGGAACTCGACCACTTGGGTGGTTACCCGCTGGTGGCGTTCCATCCGGGCGGTGAGTGTCTCCATCCCTTGAAGCACCAACCAGGCGACCACAGGGTCCATGCAGGCCCCGAAATCGCGCAGCCCCTCGGCCCGGGCGCGCATGGCGAACGCAGCGGGGCCGAACTCCTCGGCGAACACGACCCCGTATGGCTCATAGCGCTCGGTGAGCGTAGGGAACCGGGCGGACCTCTCCCAGTCGAATGTTCCTCCGTCGACCAACAGCCCTGCGATGACCGCCCCGTGACCAGCGAGCCACTTGGTGGCCGAGTGGACCACGAGGTCGGCGCCGTGCTCCACCGGCCGGCACAGAGCCGGCGTGGCAAAGGTGTTGTCTACCAGAAGCGGGACACCGTGGCGGTGCGCCATGTCTGCCATCGCCGGCAGATCGGCGACCTCGAGCCCTGGATTGCCGATGGTCTCGACCATGAGCAAGCGGGTCTCGGGCCGGAAGGCGGCGTCGACGGCCGCGAGGTCGCGGGGGTGGACCAGGGTGGACTCGATCCCGAAGCGGGGAAGCGTGTGATTCAGGAGGTTGACCGTGCCTCCGTAGAGCGCCGAAGAGGCCACGACGTGACTGCCCACGCCCATGAGCGTGGCGATGGCAAGGTGGATCGCCGCCTGCCCCGATGCCGTGGCGACGGCAGCCACCGCTCCCTCGAGGGCTGCGATCCGGGTTTCGAGCACCGCAACCGTGGGGTTGGACATGCGGGTGTAGATGTGGCCGGCACGTGCCAGGTCGAACAAATCCGCGGCGTGCTCGGTGTCGTCGAAGACGTATGAGGTGGTCAGGTGGATGGGAACCGATCTGGCGCCGGTGGCCGGGTCGGGCGATGCGCCGGCATGGATGGCCAGCGTGTCGAAGCGTGCAGACCGAGGCTCGACCACAGCCCGACTCTACGGCGAGTGATAAGTGGTAGGTGGAAATACCCCTCCCCGGCGCCGTAGCGCCGAAGGGGAGGGGTCGAAGCTGCCAAGCCGCTTCGGGGGTGGGAAACCCATCACTCAGAACCCGCCACCTGAGCGAGCGGAGCTAGCGAACCTGCCGTCTGCCGTCTGCCCTCTTGCCTTCCGTCTTCCGTCTTCCGTCTTATCCTCCCTCTATGGGACGGCGCGTGACCAATCTCAACCCCGGCCCGGCCATCCTCCCGGTCGAAGTGCTGGAGAATGCTCAAGCCGAGCTGGTCGACTTCGGTGGGACCGGGATGTCACTGCTCGAGATGAGCCACCGCGGTGAGGTCTACGAGGGGGTGCACCGCGAGACGATGGCCGCAGCTCGGCGTCTCACCGGGGCACCCGACGATTTCGAGGTGCTCCTCCTCCAAGGCGGTGCGACCCTCCAGTTCTCCATGGTCCCGCTCAACCTGTTGGGCGGCGGCGGCAGTGCCAACTACGTCCTCACCGGATCGTGGAGCCGGAAGGCACTCTCCGACGCCTCGCGGCACGGCGATGTCACCGCAGCCTGGGAACAGGGTGCGGAGCCGTGGCGGCTCCCCGACCCAGCCGATCTCGATGTCGACCCCGAGTCCCGCTACCTGCACATCACCTCGAACGAGACCATCGACGGCGTTCAATGGAGGTCCTTTCCCGACATCGGGGTGCCGCTGGTGGCTGACATGTCGTCGGATTACATGTCCCGGCCGATCCCGTGGGATCTGTTCGATCTCGTCTACGGGGGGACGCAGAAGAACCTCGGGCCGGCAGGTTTGACCGTGGTGTTCGTCCGCCGCCGGATACTCGACTCCATCCCCGATGATCTGGGCTCGGCGCTCCGCTACGACACCCATGCCGCCGCGTCGTCACTGGCGAACACCCCGCCGGTGGCCGCAGTCTGGCTCACTGGGCTGGTGCTCGCCTGGATCGAGCGTCAGGGTGGAATCGCCGAGATGGAGCGTCGGGCCAGTGGGCGCGCCGGGTTGGTCTATGAGGCGATCGACCGCAGCGAAGGCTTCTTCCACGGCCCGGTGGCGAGAACGGCCCGGTCGCTGATGAACGTTGTCTTCCGGCTGCCCACCGCCGAGCAGGAGCGCCAGTTCGTCACCGGTGCCGCCGAGCGGGGCATCGTCGGGCTGGCCGGTCACCGCAGCGTCGGTGGCATTCGGGCCAGCCTCTACAACGCACTCCCGCTCGAGGCCGCCGAGCTCCTGGTCGACTGGATGGAGCAATTCAGGGCCGGCACCAACAGGGCGTGATCCTCCCGTTCCTGGCCCACCTCACCACACCCGGCACCTCGTCGGTGGTATCCGAGGCCGCAGTCAAGCTCGGCGATGCCGGCGCGTTCCCATCGCCCGACTCGGCTCGGGCAACGCTCGACCGGCTCCTCGCCACCGGCAGGCTGGTGCCCCGGTCCCGCCCGGAGCTGTTCGTCGTCGAGATGGTGGGTGATGGGTGCATCGTCGCCGGCGTGCTGGCCGTGGTATCAGCGGACCACGAGGTCCGACCCCATGAGCGGGTCCTCTCCGACCGAGTGAGCTCTCTAACTCGCCATCTGGACGCGGTGGGTGCCGAGGCCGTGCCCGTCACGCTGGCCCACCGTCGGCATCGGGCCATCGCCGACCGCGTCGCTGCCGTCACCTCGGGTACGCCGCTGCTCGAGGCGCGCCTCGGGGAGTCGGCCGAAAGGGTCTGGGTTGTCGATCCGGATACCGAGTTGGTCGACCTCCTCTCAGGCGCCCTGTACATCGTCGACGGCCACCACCGGGTTGCCGCGGCAGCTCAGCGTGGGACTGGGTTTCTGGCGTTGATCGTCCCTGCCGAGCAGTTGAGGCTTGCCGCATTCCACCGGGTTGTGCTCGACGGCGCCCAGGACTCGGGTTGGCTGCTGAGGCGGCTACAGCAGATGGGTATGCGAGCAGCCGGACGCGTCGAGCCCGCTCCGGGTGAGGTGTCTGTCATCGTAGGCGGCGTCTGGTACACGCTGGCGCTGCCCAGCGCCGCCGAGAGGAGCGGGACGGCGGCGAGGCTCGACGCCTCCCGATTGCACCGCCTCGTCTTGGGGCCGCTTCTCGGAGCCGGCGAGGACTGCATTGCCGGCCGGGTGGAGGCGGTCCCCGCCACTGCAGGATTGGAGGGTCTCACCGCGCCGGGCGTGATGGCCGGGTTCGCCCTGGCGCCTCCTTCCATCGAGGATGTGCTCGCCGTCGCCGACTGCGGCGAGACGCTCCCCGCCAAGACGACATATGCGACACCGAAGCCGCTCGCCGGGTTGGTTGTCCGTCTCATCGGGGCCCGCTGAGCGGCATCGCCGGCGCCCGACAGCCGACAACGCGGCGTATACTTTCGTTCAGCAACCGACGGACGCTTGGCGAAAGTGGGCCGCCCAGCCCGCTTTTTTCATGTCGGAACGATCGAGATAGACATGGACACAGTGAAGACCGATACCGCAACCGATGCGATATGGCACACCGTTGCCGATTACCTCGCCGCTGACGGTCTCGAGCTCGATGACCTCGAGCTCCGCGGCAGTGGTGGTGGCCGGGTGTTACGAGTGGTGGTTGACGCCGAGGGAGGGGTCAATCTCGACCGGCTCTCCGAGGTGTCGCGAGGCCTGTCGCGTTTGCTCGACCCGTTCCCTGACCTACAGGCGTCATATCGGCTCGAGGTGACCTCGCCCGGCGTGGAGCGCAGCCTGCGGCGGCCGCAACACTTCGAGAAATCGCTGGGTCGCGAGGTTGCGGTCAAGACCTCATTGCCAATCTCGGGATCGACCAGTCACCACGGCTTGCTGGTTGCCGCAACCGAGGATGGCTGTGTGGTCGAGGTCGACGGCGTCGCCCGCACCCTGCCCTACCAGACGGTGACATCGGCTCGCACCGTGTTCCGCTGGGAGGCTGCCCCCCCACCCGGGTCACGCCGGACCAGGAGGTGACCCGATGAGGATGGACTCACAAGTCATGGAAGCGCTCGAAGTCCTGGGACGAGAGCGCGGTGTCGCTGTCGAGACGATCCTCGACGCCCTGGCCAACGCGCTCGTCTCGGCCTACAAGCGGAGCCCGGGGGCCGCCGAGGAAGCCAGGGTCACCATCGACCCCGACAGCGGCGACATCATCGTCTATGCCCAAGACCTCGACGAAGACGGGAACGTCATCCAGGAGTGGGAGGACACCCCCGAGGACTTCGGCCGTATCGCCGCTCAGACCGCCAAGCAAGTGATCGCTCAGAGGTTGCGCGAGGCGAAGCGCGAGCAGGTATTCGATGTCTACGAGGGCAGGGAGGGCGATCTTGTCACCGGGATCGTCCAACAGGTGGATCACAGGTTCACCATCCTCGACCTCGGGGATGCCGAAGCGCTGATGCCGGGCTCGGAGCGGATCCCCTACGAGAGATTGGAGCGCGGCAACCGGGTCAAGGCGCTCATCCTCGAGGTGCGACGTGATGCGAAGGGCCCGCAGATCGTGGTCAGCCGCAGTCATCCGGATCTCGTCCGCCGTCTGCTCGAGCTCGAGGTTCCCGAGCTCCTCGACGGAACGGTCGAGATCAAGGCGATTGCCCGGGAGCCGGGTCACAGGACCAAGATCGCCGTCGCCTCGAACGAGCCCAACGTCGACCCGAAGGGCGCCTGTGTTGGAGCTAGAGGCTCGAGGGTCCGCCAGGTGGTCAATGAATTGCGCACCGAGAAGGTCGACGTCGTGCAATGGCGTGAGGACCCGGCCCAACTCATCGCCGAGGCGCTCGGCCCGGCGAAGGTCCGAGAGGTTCGGATCGACGAGGAGGCAAGGGCGGCGATCGTGGTCGTCAGCGACCATCAGCTCTCGCTGGCCATCGGGCGGGAGGGTCAGAACGCCCGGCTGGCCGCCAGACTCACCGGCTACCGGGTTGACATCCGCTCCGAAAGCGAAGAGGCGGGCGGTACCGTAGCGAGCCGAGCCGAGTCTGCCCCACCGGTTGCCGAGGTTCCCACCGCCAAGCCCGCGGAGGAGCCCATCGCCGCGACGGAGCAGGTGGTGGAGCCGGCGGTGGCGACCGCGGAGACTGTGGTGGAGACCGCGGAGGATGTGGTGGAGCCGGCGCCCGAGACCTCCGAGAAAGTGGTGGAGCCCGACTCAGTCGAGGACGAACCGGTTGTAGAGGCGGTGGTCGGCGCCGATGTCGAGGTGGCCGACTCTGCCAGCAAAGAGGCAGCGGCCGAGGGGTGACCGTGGGCGTCCTCAGAGGGGCGTCCCTTCACCTGATGGAACGAGCCAACGACAGGAGTCAGTGAGAGAGCGTGGCGAAGATCAGGGTTTACGACTTGGCCAAGGAGCTCGGCTTGGAGTCGAGGGACGTGCTGGAGCGCGCCCACGCCCTCGGCCTCGAACCCAAGACCGCGTCATCCAGCCTGGACGACGAGGCAGCTGACCTGATCCGGTTGGCCCGCGAAGAGGAAACGTCTACCGAGGAGCCAGCGCCTGAGCCGCCTCCGGAGACCACCGCCGAGGAGGTAGAACCCGAGCCCGTTGTGGAAACACCACCCCAAGTCGAGTCCAGGCTGATCGAGGTGCCCATCGGCGTGACGCCGACCATGTTCGCCGAGCGCGTTGGTGCCCAAACGGGTGAGGTGGTGAAGGCGTTGCTCCAGATGGGTGAGGTGGTGCCGGCTACAGGCCCGATTCCGGGAGAAGCGCTCGATCTGATCGCCGAGCAATTCGGGGTTCAATTGGAGAAGGTCGCCGCCGAGCCCCTCGTGCAGCCGTTCAAGCCCGCCGTGACAGTGCCCGAGGACGATGAGGCGTCGTTGCGCTCCCGGCCCCCGGTTGTCACGGTGATGGGCCACGTCGACCATGGGAAGACCACGCTGCTCGACACGATCCGGAAGACCAACGTGGTCGGTGGCGAGCACGGAGGCATAACCCAGCACATAGGCGCCTATCAAGTCGAGGTCGGCGGACGACGGGTCACCTTCATCGACACACCGGGGCACGAGGCCTTCACCGCCCTCAGGGCTCGGGGCGCCGAGGCGACCGACATAGTCGTGTTGGTGGTGGCCGCCGATGACGGGGTCATGCCTCAGACCGCCGAGGCCATCAGCCACACCAAGGCGGCCGAGGTCCCGATGATCGTCGCCATCAACAAGTCCGATCTCCCCGCAGCCAACCCGACTTCGGTACGGGCAGCGCTGACGGAGTTCGGTGTCATCGCCGAGGAGCTAGGCGGGGATGTCACGACCGTCGAGGTCTCCGCACTAACCGGCGACGGTGTGGACGAGTTGGTGGAGGTACTCGATCTCACCGCCCAGCTCGAGGACCTCAAGGCCAACCCCGACGCCGAGGCATCGGGAGTGGTCATCGAGTCTCAGCTCGACACCGGCAGAGGCCCGGTGGCGACGTTGATCGTCCAACGGGGAACGCTCCATCAAGGCGATGCCATGGTGGCGGGTGTCGCCGCGGGCAGGGTGCGCGCCATGCTCAACGACTCGGGTGACCGGGTGAAGGAGGCTGAGCCGTCCACCCCGGTGCTGACCATGGGTTGGGACGAGCTTCCGGCCGCCGGAGACCGCTTCGAGGTCGTGGGGAGCGAGAAAGAGGCGCGGGCAATCGCGCAACAGCGAACCGACGAGCTTCGCCAGCGCTATGTCGAGGTCCCCAATGCCAGGGAGCGGCTCGAGCAGCTGCTCGAACAGCTGCGCACCAGCGACGACGCCGAGTTGCGGCTCATCATCAAGGCTGATGCCCACGGGTCGCTCGAGGCGATACGAGACTCGCTGGCCCGTATTGGACGTGAAGGCGGTCGGATCACGCTGATGCACACCGCCGTCGGCGGCATCACCGAACAGGACGTGAAGCTGGCCGAGGTCACCGACGCCATCGTGATCGGGTTCGGCGTGCGGCCGGACCCCAAGGCGCGCAAGCTGGCCGAACAGATCAGCATCGAGATCCGGACCTACAGGATCATCTACGAATTGCTCGACGAAGTTGAGCAGATGCTGGTGGGCAGGCTGGCGCCGACCGAGGAGGAACTGGTTCGTGGCTCGGCGGAGGTGAGGGCTCTCTTCCGAGTACCCCGGGTCGGTGTGGTGGCCGGGTGTTACGTCACTGAGGGGGAGATGCTGCGCGGCGCCCGCTCCCGACTGCTCCGCGACAGTGTCGTGGTGTACGACGGCTCGGTGGCCTCGCTGCGTCGCTTCAAGGAGGACGTCCGCCAGGTGTCGGCCGGCTTCGAGTGCGGCATCGGCCTCGCCGGGTTCAACGACATCAAGGAGGGCGACGTCATCGAGGTTTACGAGGTGCGCGAGGTTCCGCGCACCTGAGACTGGGAGGCCGCCGGACGTGCACGCCGCATTGGTCCGATTCGAGCTGCGGCTCCCCGAGGTGCGTTCGCTCAAGAGCAAGAGAACTGTCATCAAGACGCTGACGTCGACTCTCCGCTCCACGTTCGGTGTTGCGGTCGCCGAGGTGGACCATCAGGACCTCTGGAAGCGGTCCACCCTCGGCGTGGCTTTGGTCTCCGGTCAAGCAGGCCATCTCGACCGGCAGGTGCATTCGGTTCGCCGGTTCATCGAGCGTGTCCCAGAGGTCGAGGTGCTCAACGTCGGGGTAAGCCATCTCGAGGATCCGGGTTGACGCCGATGAGTGCCCCGTCCGCATCGTTAATTCGCAGGGTCAACGCGTCGCTTCAAAAGGTGATCGCCACCGAAGTCGAGTTGCTCAAGGACCCGCGGCTCGGGTTCGTGACCATCACCTCGGTGGACACGTCACCCGACCTGAAGAGTGCGATCGTCAGTTATGCGGTGCTCGGCGATGACCAGCAGCGGGTCCAGACCGACGAAGCTCTCGCCGCGGCCACCCCGAGGGTGCAGCGGGCGGTTGGTCGAGCCGTGCGGCTCAAGTTCACCCCGCGGATCGCCTTCAGGCTCGACGAGCGCGTCGACCAAAGGGCACGGCTCTCGGCCATCCTGCGCCAGATCGAGGAGGGCGAAGATCACAGCGCTTGAGGTCGGCATGCAAAGAGCGGCTGAGGTGATAGCTCGGGCGTCCATTGTCGCCGTCACCTGCCACATAAACCCAGATGGAGATGCCCTCGGCTCAGCTCTCGGGTTCGTCGCTGCGGCCCGCAACGCCGGGCGCGATGCGGTCGTCTCATTTGGCTCCCCCTTCGTGGTGGGAGGCAGCTACCGGTTTCTCCCGCTCGCGATGCTCGTCCCTCCCAACGAGTTCCCCAATGAGCCCGATGTGATGGTCACCTTCGACGTCGCCTCGGCCGACCGTCTCGGCGAGTTGGAGGCTGCGGCCACTCGGGCCGGCGAGGTGATCGTGGTCGATCACCATGCCTCGAACCCGGGCTTTGGCACGGTCAACCTCATAGATCCTGCGGCGGCGGCATCGGCCCAGCTGGCATACAGGCTCATCCTCGAATTGGGGTGGCCGATCGACCAGGTTGTGGCCACTTGCCTGCTCACCGGGTTGGTGACCGACACCGGCAGGTTCCAGTACGGGAACACCTCGGCAGAGACCTTGCGAGCTGCCGCCGACATGGTGGAGGCGGGGGCTCGTCCCGAGCTGATCGGGCGCCACGTCTATGAGGAGGCGCCCTTTGGCTTTCTGGGGGTGCAGGCGGCGGTGCTTGGTCGAGCGGTCCTCGAGAAGGATCGCTCAATGGTGTGGTCGGTCCTCCACGCTTCGGACCTCGAACGTCACCAGATCGGCATCGAGGACACCGACCCACTGATCGATGCCGTGCGTGTGGCGCGAGAGGCCGAGGTCGCTGTTCTCCTCAAGGACGTCGACGGTTCGGTCAAGGCGAGCCTGCGGTCTCGTGGTCTGATCGATGTCGGGACGGTGGCGGTGGCCCTGGGAGGTGGTGGGCATCACAACGCCAGCGGG
>DATADW010000037.1:0-4654 GCA_036258335.1 Acidimicrobiia bacterium | reverse complement strand
CTCCACATCTACTTCCTTCATGCTCCCGACTTCCTCGGCTACCCGAGCGGTATCGAGTTGGCCCGCGCCGACCCGGACACCGTCCGGCGTGGGCTCCAGCTGAAGAAGGTGGGAAATCGGCTCATGGAGGTGATCGGGGGTCGCGAGATCCACCCGGTCAACCCTCGGGTTGGCGGGTTCTGGCGAGCCCCAACCCGTCAGGAGATCCTTGGGCTCGCCCCGGAGGTGGAGTGGGCGTTAACGGCGGCGGAGGCCACGTGCGATTGGGTAGCTGGGTTCGATTTCCCCGAGCTGAGCGTGGACTACGAGTTTGTGGCGCTCAGCGACCCCGACGAGTACGCCATCATCGGGGGCAGGGTGGTGTCCAACCGCGGAATCGACATTCCCGTGGACCGGTGGCCCGAGATCTTCCTCGAGGAGCACGTGGAGTGGTCCAACGCCTTGCACGCCCGGGTGCGCGGGCGAGGCTCATATCACGTCGGACCGTTGGCTCGCTACAACCTCAACTACGGCCGGCTCCACCCACGGGCGAGGGTGGCCGCCGAGAGAGCGGGGTTGGCACCGATGGTGACCAATCCGTTCCGCAGCATCGTGGTCCGAGCGGTGGAGGTGGTGCATGCCGCCGCAACCATCATCGACTTGCTCGATCGCTATACCCCGCCCGACCCGCCCTATGCCGAGGCATCGCCACGGGCCGCAGTCGGCCACGGCGCTTCGGAGGCACCGCGCGGCCTGCTGTATCACCGTTATCAGATCGACGAGGAGGGGCTGATTCGTGACGCGGTGATCGTCCCGCCAACCTCTCAGAACCAGCTCAGGATCGAAGAGGACCTGCGGACCTTGCTCCCCGGCCTTCTCGACCAGGAAGACAGTCAGATCACCCACCGGCTCGAGCAGGCAATCCGCAATTACGACCCGTGTATCTCCTGCGCCACCCACTTCCTGGACATGCGACTGGATCGCCGATGAGACGAGTTGTGATCGGCGTGGGCAACCCGGTCCGTGGTGACGACGCCGTCGGCACCGAGGTGGTGCGCCGACTCCCGTCCTCCATCGGTGCAGTCTCCAGCAGCGGGGATCCCTCGGGGATCATTTCCGAGCTGGCCGGCGCCGAAGAGGCGATCATCGTCGATGCGATTCGGTCCGGCCGGCCCGCCGGGACGGTCATCGTGACCGATGTTCGACGCCATCCGATCGCGGTGACCAAGGTCCCATCTACCCACGGCATGGGGCTTGCGGAAGCACTGGAGCTCGCCCGCATTCTCGGCAGCCTCCCCGGTCGGGTTTGGCTGGTCGGCATCGAGGTCGGTTCGGTGAGCGTGGGTGCCGCATTCACCCCCGAGGCCGAGGCAGGCATCGGGCGGGCGGTCGCAGCGGTGCGCCACCTCTGCGGTGAGGCGGCCTGACATGTGCATGCCGGCCCTAGGAGTCATCCAATCGGTGGAGGGGAGCGGGGTCGGCGCTGCCGCCCAAGTCCGGGTCGGCGCTCGCCTCATCCGCGCCAGCCTCGCCCTTGTCCCCGAGGCGCGACCCGGCGACCGAGTGATGCTGCACACCGGGATCGTTGTCGCCCTTGTCGATGATGAGCCGGCATCGAGCGAGGAGTGACGCTTCCTTCGGCCAACCAATCGCAACCGCTGGGTGCCGGTAGGGTCATTCAGCGGTACAGCGGCCTCTCGGTGAGAGCCCAAAGAACGTCCTTGATGCTGGTGACGCCCACCAGTCGGCCCCCGTCGACCACCGGGATGTGGCGATAACCGCTAGCAACCAGCCAGTCGGCGGCATCGGACACCTCCATGTCGGCTTCGATGGTGTCCGGGTCAGGGGTCATCCAACTTGATACGGCCTCCGTCGTCGGATTGGCGCCGGCAGCGGTGGCCCGGACCAGATCCCGATCAGTGACGATGCCGCGGAGCACGCCGCCGGGTAACACCAACACCGAACCCACTTCTTCGCTCTGCATCAGCACAGCGACGTCGCGCAGTGTCACGCCGCTGTCACAGGTCACGGGTGTCTTGGCCACCAGGTCACTAACCTGCATTTCTCGCACCTCCTCTTTCCCATAGCGTCGCCCGTCGCCGGCCGCCCGCCAAGGGATGAAGGTCCATTGTCGGTGTGTCTTTGGGTCTGTGACGAGATCATGGTCGTTCGTCTCTAGTCAGAACCTGCGCCGTGTCCGATACTCGTCATTGAGATGCATCGTCTGAACCCGACAGATTGGGTCGACTGGTTCGGTGCGCTCCAGCGTGGCCGGAGCGTCGTCCTCCGCTCAGAGAGATCGAGCGAGCAGTCGACGATGACCGGTCGGTTGGTGGCGGCCGAATACGCCCCCTTCGATGACCTGGTGGAGATGGTCGTCGATACCGACAGCTCTCGGTTTCGGTTCTGGATCGACCACCCGACCGAGATGACGGTCGACGAAGGCTCGCAGCGGAGGGGATGGTCGATTGAGATCAGGTCGCCAGACGGCGTCTGGCGGGCGACGGAGGCAGCCTCGCAGGTTCCCGATCTCGGGTTGGGGGCGAACTAGCCCACTCCCAAGAGGAGGCGCCATAAGGATCCTGGAGACGGCGACGTCGAAACATGGCTCGCCGCCGAGATCACCCAAGCGATTGGGACACCATGGTTCAGCACGGCGTCGGTGTGGTGGTGGCTTCACTGTGGGAAGTCGGGGAGATCGAGAGTCAACGCGTTCGAGTTGGGCTGCGGGCGTTGCTCAGACGATCACCCACGCGATCGCGGTTAGCACGACTGCGACGGCCAGCGCCGGGACTACTCGGCGGGCGAAGACCGCGCCGCCGATGATCAACGCCAACCCCATCTTGACCACAGCATTGACAGTCACCGCAGCAAGCACGGCCTCGGCGGCCGGACCCACGGCCAAGCCGGACTGGACGAGGTTCCCCATCGACAGAGTCATAGCGTCCACGTCGTTGAGCCCGGTCACCGCACCCACCACCCACAGCGAATCGGCGTCGACCAGCGAGATGGCGGCTGCGGAGACGAAGGCCACCACAGCGTAGAGGGCGCCGAAGGCGAGGGCGGTGGTCAGGGTGAGGGGGTTGCGCATCTCGGGTGCGGCGGTGCCACCAGACTCCCGCCGGCCGACTCGCAGCCAAATAGCCAGGGCTACACCCTCGACTACTGCGAATGTGGTGATCATCCAGGGTGCCAGAGCACCAGCGAGCGATGGCGCCAACACCACCGCCTCGACCATCACTCTGACGTACATCAACCCGCACGCGGCGAGTACGCCAGTTGCCAGCGCGGCACCCGGCTGCAGGGGGTCGCGGGCCATCCTGCTGAATGACATGGTCACCGCGGTGGACGACACGAGGCCCCCCAGCAACCCGGTGAGGGCGACGCCCCGCGAACCGAGCAACCTGAGGGCGACATAGCCAACGAGGCCGATCGCCGACACGAAAACCACCATCAGCCACACTTCTCGCGGGTTGAACCCGTCGAAGGGACCCATCGCCACATCAGGGACCAGGGGGAGGATCAGTGCCGTCACCACCGCGAACTGCAGGAACGTGCGGACGTCCTCGTCGGAGAACTGCCTGGCCATACGATGGAGCGGCTCCTTGGCTCGGAGGAGCACCGTCACCGTCACGCTGATGCCGATGGCTGCGGCCCACAGTCCTTCCCAGGCGAGTGCGCCGGCGGCGAAGACGAGGAGTGCCGCCGCTTCTGTCGTTGTGCCCCAGTCCCCAGATCGCGTCCCGGACCCGAGGTACGACGCCAGTACCAGACCAGCCAGCGAGAGCAGGGCCGCCGCGATCCCACCACCGCCGAAGCGCTCCCCCAGATATCCGGCGGCGGCACCCCACATCCCGAAGAGGGCGAAGGTGCGAGCTCCTGCGTATCCAGCCTCGTGATGCGGCGAGACTTGGCGCTCGAGTCCGACCACGAAGCCGAGCGCGCCGGCGACGAGGAACGCCAGCAGTGCCTCCGCCGCCGTCACCGTCCGCCACCCGACGTTTCACCGACCGAGCGACACAGCAACGGCACGGTCCCTCCTCCTCGCCTTGGAAAACTAACGGCCCTCCGGAAAGCGGCATAGGGTCGGGAGACCCCTCTCTCGTGCCCGTTGGACCGCCACTGATTCCGGCTCGGGCTCGGCTGAACGGCCGAGAGGCAACGGTCCAATGGCCCTATCGCCGGTGTCCGTTCGCTTCGTACCGTTTCCTTGACGGAAAGGCGGCAAATGCGTTACGTCTACGACTTCGCCGAGGGCTCTAAGGAGAGCAAGGAGCTGCTCGGCGGCAAAGGTGCCGGGTTGTCGGAGATGACCCGACTGGGACTTCACGTCCCCCCGGGGTTCACGGTCACCACCGAAGCATGTCGCGCTTTCATGAACGACGGGAAGCTTCCCGAAGGCATGTGGGAGGAGGTGACCGCAGCGATGGCTCGGCTGGAACAAACCACCGGTCGCCGCCTCGGAGGAAGTGGCGGGATTCCGCTATTGGTGTCGGTCCGCTCCGGCGCCAAGTTCTCCATGCCGGGAATGATGGACACCGTTCTCGACCTCGGCATCAACGAGCTCGTCGCGAAGGAGATCACCGAGTGGGCCGGCAGTGATCGGGTCGCTTGGGACATCTACCGGCGCTTCACACAGATGTTCGGAAAGGTGGTGCTGGGAGCGCCCGGGGAG
>DATADW010000036.1:0-2752 GCA_036258335.1 Acidimicrobiia bacterium | reverse complement strand
CGCCGCCGTGCCCGGTGTGGTGGTGGCAGTCACCCAGGGCTCGACCTGGATTCCGCTCCCCAACATCGTTATCGCCCTGATCGTGATCGGTATCTACGTCGTGATGCAGCAGGTGGAGAGCATCGTCCTCGTCCCCAAGGTTCAGGGCCGCGCCGTTTCGCTGCCGCCGCTCGTGGTCCTGATCAGCGTTGTGGCCATGTTCGGGGCGTTCGGCGTCCTCGGCGGTTTGCTGGCGGTCCCCGCGGTGGCGACGGGGAGGGAGGTGGCGAGATTCCTCTGGGCGAGACTCTGGGACCTAGAGCCCTTCCCCGAGGAGGTGGCTGCCATGGAGTTGGAGATGGCCGAGGCAGCGAAGCCGATCCCGCCGGAGGAACCTCCGATACCCGCTCCGCCGACCATCGCCGTCATCCGCGACGAGTGATCGCCTCCTCGACGAGCGAAGCCGCCGCCTCGGCGCACCCCCAGGAGAGCGTGTAGCCGGCGCCACCGTGCCCGTAGTTGTGGACGACCGTCGATCCGTCGTCCCGGGTAACCGACTCGACCCTCACCCTCTCCCTGACCGGGCGGAAACCGATCTTGACGTCGAGCACCGCGGCGTCGCGTAGCGCCGGCTCCAGCCGGGCGCACTTGTCGATGATTTGAGCGGTCACCTCATCGTCGGGTGGAGTCCCGGGGAGCACCGAAGGGTTGGCGGTCCCGCCGAGCACGCAGTCCTCGCCACGCGGGATGATGTAGAGGGGGGCGCCGGGGCCGTGCTCCACCATCAGACCCACCTCGACCCCTGGGTTGGCGACCACCACCACCTGACCGGAAGTGGGGATCACCGTTGCGTCATCGCCGGCGAGCCGCCCCGCCTCCCAGCCGCCGCAGTTGACCACCACTGTTGCCTCCGGCAGACGATCGAGCGGCTGATCGAGAAGCTCGATCGTCCCCCCGAGCTCTGCGAGCCGCTGCTGCAACCATCCCAGGTAGACCGGTGTCCGCACCATCGGCACCTCGAACACCCACCCGTGCCCGAACCCCGTTCGTAGCTCGTCGGGGCGGGCATAACGCAGACCGGGCACCGCGGGCGCCCACCAAGGGTCGGCCACCAGCCCTTCGTGGAACTCGATGAAGCGCTGCCGTCTCACCCCGGTTGCAGGGTCTTCGGCCGCCAGCTTGTCGAGAGCGATCCGAGTCGTCTGTGCCCAACCCAGGACGAGGTGCTGTGGGGCCGCCAGGTACGGGTACCACATGGCCCCGGCGGCAGCCGAGGTGGTCTGCTCGGTTGGGTGAGCGGCGACCACGCGAACCGCCATTCCCATCTCGATCAGCCGGATGGCACAGCTCAGACCGGACACACCGGCGCCGACCACCACCACCGGGTCTTGGCTCATTCAGGGGACGACGAGGAGTTGGCAGGGTGCGTAGTGAGCGAGCCGGTCGGCGACCGATCCCATCACAAATCGCTCGATCACCCCGGCGCCGCGCCTCCCGATAACGAGCAGATCGGCGCCGTTCTCCTCGCAGTAGGAGATGATCGAGGCTGCTGGGTCGCCAAGCTCGGTTGTGGCCTCGTGCTCTACTCCGGTCAGGTCAACGGCCATGATGGTGGTGTCGAGGACCTCGCCCTGGCCCTCGATGAGCGCGTCGGAGACCGCTTCCGGTGGCGGCGGCGCTCCTCCCACCCCCCACCACCCCTCGGGAGGGCGGACCACCGTTAGGAAGTGCACCTTGGAGCCGTGGGCCCGGGCGATACCCGTCGCCACAGCTGCGGCATGGATGCTCTGATCCGACCCGTCGGTGGCTACCACGATCACTTTCGGGTCCCATTCGCCGTTCACACCGCTCCTCCCGCGATCGAGTGATCATGTTGGCACGCCGACGCCCCATCTTGCCGCGCGAGCGACGCACCCGCCACAATGCAGGACGTGGACGCCCGTCCCGTCGTAGTGGTAGCCGAGCGGATCGCCGCCGTAGGCCTGGCCGAGTTGGCACAGCATGCCGAGGTGGTCGATGCGGTGGGTGCCTCCCGGCCCGAATTGGTCGAGCTGCTGGGTCCCGCCCAAGGGCTCCTGGTCCGGTCGGCCACGATCGTCGACGCCGACATGATCGCCGCGGCGCCGTCGCTCCAGGTGATCGGACGAGCCGGCATCGGCGTGGACAACATCGATCTCGAGGCGGCCACCGCCGCCGGGGTACTGGTGGTCAACGCCCCCGCCGCCAACGTGATCTCTGCGGCGGAGCACACCATGGCGCTGATCCTCTCACAGGCGCGCAACGTCCCCAGGGCGGACGCGACTCTGCGCGCCGGTGTCTGGGATCGGAAGAGCTTCGAGGGCATCGAGCTCCACGGCAAGACTCTTGGGGTTATCGGGCTCGGCCGGGTGGGCACCCTGGTGGCGCAGCGCGCTCATGCCTTTGGCATGGCCCTCCTCGCCTACGACCCTTTCGTCGGTCACGAGCGCGCCAGACGGATCGGCGTGGAGCTCACCGACGACCTGGACCGGCTCTATGCGATCGCTGACGTCATCACCATCCATCTCCCCAAGACGAGGGATACCGAGGGGCTGGTGGACAAGGAGGCGCTGGAGAAGATGCGCGACGGGGTTCGCATAATCAACACGTCGCGCGGCGGGATCATCGATGAGCCGGCGTTGGCCGAGGCGATCCGCTCGGGGAAGGTGGCCGGCGCCGCCCTCGACGTCTTTGCCGAGGAGCCATTGGGCGACAGCCCGTTGCTGGCGCTGCCCCAGGTGGTGCTCACCCCCCA
>DATADW010000035.1:0-2881 GCA_036258335.1 Acidimicrobiia bacterium | reverse complement strand
CAACGCCGGCGGGGTTGAATGCGGCCAAGGCGGCGCCCTTGCGGTGGACCCGATTTCCGGGGAGCTGGCCAACTGCGACGGGACGCCCTACGAGGGGTCGGGCGCCGGTGGCGGAGCGGGCGGAGATTTCCTGGCGGAGGGTGAGCAGGTGTTCGTGGATGTCGCCGCCTGCCAGAGCTGCCACGGAGCTCAAGGTCAGGGCGGTGTTGGGCCGGCACTCGCCGGTGGCGCCGTGCTCACCACCTTCGGAAGCTGCGAGGACCATTTGAACTGGGTACGCCTGGGTACCCAGGGCTGGGCGGCCGAGGTGGGGGATTCGTACGGTGACAGCGGCAAGCCGGTGGGCGGTGGCGGGACCATGCCCGGTTTCTCCACTCTCAGCGACGAGCAGCTCCGATCGGTCGTCTATTTCGAGCGGGTCAGGTTCGGCGGGGCCAACCCCGAGGAGGCGCTGGCCGATTGCGGTCTCGGCGAGCCGGCGGGCGGCGGCGAAGGTGAAGGCGGGACCGGGGAGAGTGGTGAGCCCACGGCGACCACCGTGGCCGGGGGCGATGGGGCGACCGAGACCACCGTCGCCGGGGGCGGTACGGCCACCACCGTGGCGCCCTAGCGGATCCGCGCTCTCCAGTGCGCCCGGCGACGACTTTCGTGATCCTGGCCCTCCTCGTGGTCATCGCCATCGCCGGCGCCATCATCGCCGTCCAGCTTCTCAGTCGCTGAACGACACCACTGTCGGGGCGACCAGCCCGAGATCGCGATCGGCCCGGCCGCCGCGCACCGCCAGCGCCACCAATCCGTAGGAATCGACGTGGAGCAGTACCTGGCCGGGCTCGACGTCGGCGTAGGCCGCGACCCACGGCACCTCGTGCTCGGCGCCGTGGAACCTCACCGTCACCATCGCTCCGGGACCGAGCCCGATGTCGGTCAGGTCGTCCGGCGAGACGTTGGTCTGCACGTTCCCAAAGGTGTCCACCCACCATGCCTCGCCGCGGACCACGGCGCCCTCCCGCTCGGGGAGCGGGAGCAACAGCGGGGTGAGGCTCCCCGGGTCGACCTCGGGCCCCAGATCGTCGAAACCGGCATCACCCGAGGCGAGCAGCGCGGCGGCAGGTGCGAAGCGGTCCCTCCCCTCGAAGGTAGCTCCCGAGGAGGGGATGACCAGCTCGGGGTTCTCGATCGAAACCACCCTCTGGGCCCCTTCGACCATGGCCACGGCCGGTGTGAGCAGCCCGTTGTCGGGTCCAACGAACTGCCCCCATGCCGTCTCGGCGGCGATCGCTCGCCGGGCGGTGCCCACCCCGGGGTCGACCACGGCCAAAGCAACCCCTTCGGGGAGGTATTGAATGGCCCGCATCAGGGTGAGCGCACCGGAGCGGACGTCGCCGGCGGGAACACTGTGGGTTACATCAATAACCCTCACCTCCGGAGCCAATTTGGCGATGACGCCGTGGACCACACCGACGAACTCGTCGTCGCGCCCGTAATCGGACAGGAAGCAGAGGGGCCGGACCACCGGGTACGACGTTACAGGTCGCCCCAGCGCCACCTTCCGCCACGATGGCAGGTCGGGGTACCACGAAGGGTGGCCGTACACTGACTCGGTTGTGACCGATCCGGCCCACATCGATCTCGCTCGCCGGCTGGCCGAGGCCGGGGGCGCGGTGATGGTGATGGGAGCGATGGACACCGGGAAGTCCACCCTGTCGCGCCTGATCATCTCCGCCGGGCTCGAACAGGGCAGGTTGGTGGCTTACGTGGATGCCGACGTCGGACAGAGCACCGTCGGCCCACCTACTTGTGCCGGACTGAAGTGGCTGCGGGAGCCTGCCGACCTCGACGTCATCGATCGCGCCGACGAGCTCCAGTTCGTGGGGTCCAC
This sequence comes from Acidimicrobiia bacterium, assembly GCA_036258335.1. Lineage (GTDB taxonomy): Bacteria > Actinomycetota > Acidimicrobiia > Spongiisociales > DATADW01 > DATADW01. Next base: position 1,002 of record DATADW010000035.1, on the reverse strand, counting down.
CACCCCCGAACGCCTGGTGCTCCCGCATGTGGTGGCGACCGCCACCCTGGTCACCGTCGCCCGCGAGCGCGCTGATCTCGTGGTCATCGACACCACCGGGACGGTGTCCGGGGTGATTGGGGAGACACTCAAGTACTACAAGACCGAGTTGTGCCGCCCCGACAAGGTGGTGGCGTTGCAGCGCGGTACCGAGATGGAGCCGATCGTGGGGATGCTGCGCCGGTTCTTCTCCGCCGAGGTGATCGTCTCCGGTGTCGACCCCGAAGTGCTCCCGGTGGCACCCGACCAGCGGGCGGCGCAGCGCACCTTCCGGCTGGCCGACGCCTTTGCCCCGCCCCTCGAGCGCTGGCGAGTGCGGCCGACTGTCTTCGCCCCCACCCTTCCGGCCGGTCTCGACCTCTCCCGGCTCCACGGCGTCCTCGTCGGGGTGCAAGACGGGGCCGGCCGATGTCTCGGGCTCGGCGTTCTCGAGTTCTCCGAGGATGTGCTTCGGGTAATCACCAACGTCGGAGGTGGCATGCAGGGCCTCCGTCTGGGATCCCTCCGGATCGACCTCGCCGACTTCGCCAGCAAGCAGATAAATCTGCAGGAGATGATTTTCGGGCTGGAGAGCTAGTTACGGGAGGGGGGCCCCAATCCCGAGCCTCCCCCCGACGCGACCAAAGGGATTGACTGGGTCGTCGGGCCGGCAAAGCCGGCCTCGGGCGAGCAGGGCACGGTGGCGATCGCTGGCTGTCGTTGACGAATAGGAGTCCCCGCAAAGACTCTCTCAGGCTCCATTTGGCGAGTGCCTCCAGGAGCACCTCCGAATGACTGTCCGGGTCTGGCTGCCGTCTGCCGTCTGCCGTCTATGTCTGCGGCGCGATCACCCGAGGAACCTCCCCGGATCGTTCCCCGCACTTCCCCTGTCAGGGCTGCGGCCCGGCTCAGCACCTCGGGTGTCGCACAAGCGACCATACGAAAAGGGCCATCGGGGCGTCAAGGGGTCCATCCCGAGACAAA
>DATADW010000034.1:0-3302 GCA_036258335.1 Acidimicrobiia bacterium | reverse complement strand
CTAGCCGAGGAACGGGGACAGTGGCGGGTCACCGTCACCGATCCCGACAACGGACAAGTGATGTGGAACGGCATCACGCGGAGGCGACCCACGGCAACCGAACGTCGCTATATCCAGGCAAGGCAGCCGGTGTGCGTCTTCCCCGGCTGCCGCATGCCCGCCCGAGACAGCGACCTCGACCACACGCAGGACTACGACAAAGGCGGACCGACACAACCAGACAACCTTGGACCGCTCTGCCGCCACCACCACCGGTTGAAGCATGAAGCTGGCTGGAAACTCGAACAACCCACACCAGGCAAGTTCATCTGGACGAGCCCGCTCGGACACACCTACCACTCACCCGACCGGGCGCCCTGAGCTATGACCCGGTTTGTCCGGCAGCCACCCTCCATTCTTGGTCGGTGGTGGCGTCGGCAGCCATGGCGGCGTGTGACTGTTCCTCGGTGAGCTCATGGACCAGGCAGAACTCGTTCCCAAATGGGTCCTGCATAACGGCCCAGTCGATCAGGGGCCGGTGATCCCTGTGAGACCCGGGTCTTGGGTACAGGCTCGGTGGCTTCTTGACGCTGCCACCCAGGGCCACGATCTCCTCGATCGCCGAGTCGACGCCGTTGTTCGGAGTGATGTCGATGTGAACTGCGTTCGTCGTGTCATGCGACGGTGCGGCCACCTCGACCGGAGCGTTGTCGCTGCGTTGCAGAATTATCTCGTGCTTCCAAGGATCCTTGGTGCCGAGATAGCCGAGCCATCCGTGCCAGCCGTCGGGTGATCCGATGATCTCGAGACCGGTGACCGCCGACCAGAACCGGTAGCCCACCGTCAGATCGGTGACGTTGATGACGACGCACCGAAGTTCGCCGATTCCCATCGCAGTGCTCCTCCGATCGGTCCGGGACGTTAGTTCGGGCGGCTCTCCCGGCACCGGAGCTGAGTGAACTACGGTCGTACTCGTGGTTGACAACCCATCGGTTCTCTTCCTGTGTACTCATAACGCCGGGCGATCGCAGATGGCGGCGGGCTGGATGCGCCACCTGGCCGGCGACCGCGTCGAAGTGTTCTCCGGAGGCTCCGAGCCGGCGCCCGAGATCAATAGCGCAGCCGTCACGGTCATGGCTGAAGCCGGAATCGACATCGCCGGCGAATCTCCCAAACCGTGGACCGACGAGATCGTGCGGGCGGCCGACGTGGTCGTCACGATGGGATGCGGCGACACCTGCCCGTACTTTCCCGGCAAGCGGTACGAGGACTGGGAGGTGCCGGACCCCGCCGGGCTCGATCCGGATGAGGTCCGGCCGATCCGCGACCAACTGGAGAACCGAGTGCGCCGGCTGCTGGCCGAGTTGGGGGTGACCCCAGTTCGTGGAGAACGCGTCAGACCGGAGTGAGCGCCTCGCGCAGCACCGATAGGCGCTCTGGAACCACACGGAACCAGGCCCATTTGCCACGCTGCTCCCTGGTGAGGAGCCCGGCGTCGGTCAGGATCGACAGGTGGTGGCTGACCGTGGGTTGACTGCGTCCGACCGGGGCGGTGACGTCGCAGGCACACATCTCCCCGTCGGGGGCGTTGGCGATCAAGCTCAGCAACCGGAGCCGGGTCGGGTCGGCCAGCACCCTGAACCCCGCCGCCAGGGTCTCCGCCTCGGCTTCTTTCAGTGGCTCCACCAGAACCGGATCGCAGCAGTACTCGATGGGTTGGACTTCCATGTCAGGCAGCTTATCGTCCTCCAAATCAATATATTGACGCACATCGATACTTGGTCTATGCTCCGGACATATCGACAGGTCTCGATACGAGGAGGAGCCACGATGCCGGAAACCGAGATCCGCGAAAAGGTACGGCGACGCTACGCCGCTGCTGCTGTAGGAACGGACAATGGATGCTGCGGTGCGGACTCATGCGGCCCGCTGAGCGCCGACGCGGGCAGTCCGCTCTACGACGAGACCGAGTTGGAATTGATCCCGGCTGAGGCTGCGGCCGCCAGCTTGGGATGCGGCAACCCGATGGCCGTCGCCGATCTCGCCGAGGGCGAGGTCGTGCTCGATCTAGGGTCCGGCGGGGGAATCGACGTGCTTCTCTCGGCGCGTCGGGTGGGTCCCAGCGGGTTCGCATACGGGTTGGACATGACCGACGAGATGCTCGACCTAGCCCGCCGCAACGCCGCAGAGGGAGGGGCGGGCAATGTCGAGTTCCTGCGCGGATACATCGAAGACATCCCCTTGCAGGACGCGACCGTCGACGTCGTCATCTCCAACTGCGTCATCAACCTCTCGGCGGACAAGCAGGCGGTCTTCGACGAGATCCAGCGGGTGCTTCGACCCGGGGGCCGGATCGGGATCACCGACATCGTGGCCGACGACCACCTCGATCCCGATCAGATCGCCGAGCGAGGAAGTTGGGTGGGGTGCATCGCAGGAGCGCTCACCTTCACCGAGTATCGGCAAGGGCTGTCGGAGGCAGGGCTCGAAGACGTCACGATCGCGCCAACCCACGCTGTCGCCGACGGTATGTGGTCTGTAACGGTCCGGGCGAAGAAGCCGCGGATCACCTGAGTCAGGCAGATGGGACCGGCTCATGGATGAGCACGACCCTGCCTTCTTTGGTCAGAAGCACTACACCACCCGATTTCTCCGGATATACGATCCCCTCGTCCTCGGGTTATTCGCCTCGGCGGTCTGGCGATGCCCGACTCGCCGACTGGTGGATCTCTATAGCAACCACCTGAGGGCGCGCCATCTCGATGTCGGGCCGGGGACTGGGTACTTCCTCGAGAAAGCTGTCGCCCCGGCCGGGATGACCCTCACTCTGATCGATCCCAACCCCGACGTACTCGCCTACGCCGCGGCGCGGTTGTCGCGCCTGCGCCCGATGACCATCTCGGCCGACGTCCTCAAGCAGCTCCCAACCAAGGACGAATTCGACTCGATAGCCCTCAACTATCTACTCCATTGCTTGCCTGGCCCGCAGCCGATGAAGGCGGTGGCTGTCTCCAACGTCGCTGAGCGACTTGCCCGCGACGGGGTCCTGTTCGGCGCCCAGGTACTGGGAAACCGCGAGATGCACACCCTGCTGTCTTGGCAGGCGCTTCGGGTCAACAACAAGCGGCGCATCTTCGACAATCTCTCCGACACCGAGGACGGTCTCCGAGAGATCCTCGGGATGTCGTTTGAGGAAGTGCAGATCGAAATCGTGGGTTCGGTGGCGGTGTTCATTGCCACCGCACCGAAGCTCAGGAACCGCCGACCATCTTGACGACCTCGGGTTTGGTGACCTTTCCCATGGCGTTGCGGGGGAGGCTGTC
>DATADW010000033.1:0-6487 GCA_036258335.1 Acidimicrobiia bacterium | reverse complement strand
CACCGATGTCTTCAACCCCAACGTCGTCCGTGCCTCACGGGGAGCGCTCTTCACCGTCCCGCTGGCGGTCGGCGATTCCACGGCGGTCCGCGATCTACTGGCCGACCTCGAGATCGCCCCGGTGGCGCTCGATCCGGCGGCCGACAAGCTGCTGTGGGAAATCGACCTGACCGGTCCGGTGGCTCTGGTGGTGGGCAGCGAGCATGCCGGTCTCTCCGCCGTCTGGGGCGACTCCCAGTCCGCCCGCCTCCCCATGGCCGGCACCGTTGACAGCCTCAACGCCGCCACCACCGCCGGTATCGCCCTCTTCGAGGCGGTACGGCAGCGGAGCCTGACCCGGTAGGGCACCTACCACCTACCACCTTTGATCCTTGACCCCGAACATATGTTCGATGTAGGTTCGGCGGGGTGTCCCTCGCCGTCCAGACCAGCTTTGACGACCTCGGCACCCCCCTGTTCGACGTGCCGTTCTGCGTGCTCGACCTGGAGACCACCGGCGGGTCGCCTAGCGACTGCGGGATAACCGAGATCGGGGCGGTGAAGGTCCGCCGGGGCGAAGTGCTCGGGACCTTCCACACCCTGGTCGATCCGGGGACCCCCATCCCGCCCTTCATAACGATCCTCACCGGGATCACCCACGCCATGGTGGTGCAGGCGCCCTCGATCGAGACCGCGCTCCCCTCCTTTCTCGAGTTCATCGGCGATGCCGTAGTGGTCGGTCACAACGTTCGCTTCGATCTCTCCTTCATACGATCGGCGGCGCTGTCCCTCGGCTACCCGCACCCAGCCAACCGCTGGGTCGACACGGCGGCGCTGGCTCGTCGGCTGTGGAGGGAGGAAGTACCCAACCTGCGGTTGGCGACGCTCGCCGCCTACGTGCGCTCCCCGGTCGCGCCGATCCACCGGGCCCTCGAGGACGCCACCGCTACTCTCCACGTCCTCTACGCCTTGTTGGAGCGGGCGGGGACCATCGGGGTGACCGTGCTCGAGGATCTGTTGCAACTGCCCACCGCCCGAGGCGCCCCGCACTACCAGAAGATCAGGCTCGGGGACCGGCTGCCCCGGCTTCCCGGGGTGTACCTCTTCCGCGACCGGAACGGGGCGGTGATCTACGTCGGCAAGGCGAAAAACCTGCGCACCCGGGTCCGCTCCTACTTCTACGGGGACGAGCGCCGCAGCGTCGCTGCCATGCTGCGCGAGCTCGAGTCGATCGACCACCGGGTTTGCCATAGCGAGCTCGACGCCGAGGTCACCGAGCTGCGGATGATCCACGAGCACCGGCCCAGGCACAACCGGAGGTCGCGTCCCACGGCGGCGCACTGGGTGCGGCTCACCGACGAGCGCTTCCCCCGTTTCTCGCTGGTCCGTACCGTCAAGCAGCAGGCGCTGTTGCATCTTGGTCCGTTCCGGAGCAGACGCGCCGCCGAGGTGGTGCTCACCGCCCTTTGGGACGCGGTGCCCATCCGCCGGTGCTCGGGGAAGCCGGGATCGAGGGAGGCGAGTTGTGCGCCCGCCCAGATGGGCGTCGCCCGCTGTCCGTGCGACGGGTCGCTCGAACAGGATGATTACCGCCAGGTGATCGACTTGGTCATTGAGGCGGTCGAACGCCAACCAGCGCTGCTCCTCGATCGCCTGGTCGAGAAGATGCAGCACCACGCCGGTGAGCAGCGCTTCGAGGAAGCGGGGTGGGTGCGCGACCGGCACCGGGCGCTGGCCCGAGCCCTGGAGCGAAGGCGAGCGTGGCAGGCGATGGTGCAGGCGGGGACCGTGTGGGCGGAAGGGGCCGACGGGTCGGGGGCGGCGCTGGAGCGGGGCCGGTTGGCGGCGGCGTGGAACGGAGACCAGCCGCTCCTCGCCGCCACCGGTGCGACCGACAGCCCGCTCCCCGAGGTCCCGCTCGGGGTCGGTGAAGCGGACGAGGCTCAGCTGGTTTGGAAGTGGCTCAACTCACCGGAGACCAGGCTGCTCGACGTGTCCGGCCCTCTCGTCTTGCCGGCATCCCCGATCAGGGCCATCTGACCGAGCCGACCGCCCCACGCGGTGGGCGGCTTGCTCACTACCGTCCTTTGGATGCGGTTCACCGTGCGCCCCGGCTCCGATCCACTCGCCGCCGCCGACCGCACCCTGCTCGCCGCGCTCGGGCTCCCCTCCGGAGGGGTGGTTTCGGTGGGCAGCTCGCACGTGTTGATAAGGCCGGGCAATGTGCCCGAGCCGACAGCCCTGCTGCTGGGGCCCGCGGCCATGGCCAACGCCGGGGTGACCGCCGGCCAGGTGGTCGATGCGAAGCGGGCCCTGCTCACTTCTGCGCGGCGGGTCACGTTGGCCGGTGAGACCCTCCCATCCGAACCGCGGGCACTCGTCCATGCCCTCCAGGGTCGGCCGGTGACGGCGGGTGACCGGGTGACCATCGACCCCTCCTACCTCGCCGCCGCCGAGCCGGTGACGATCGAGATCCTCGTGGTCGAGCCCGACCATGCCGGGTTGGTAGGCCCGGGGACGGTTTTCGCCACCGTGGGAGGGGCGCCGCCCGTCCCCACACCCAGAGTCGACGCCGTCCAGGCGCCACCGGGCACGCCGACCACAGCCGAGGCGCTTCTCGCCGGGCTCGATACCGAGCTCGAGGTGCTGACAGGCTGGCTGTCCCTTCTCTCCTCGCCCGATGACCTGCCCGCGGCGTGGGGACTCCCCAGGGTGGCCGGGGTGCTCCTGGAAGGGCCAAACGGAGTGGGCAAGTCCGAGTTGGTGCGGGCGGCGGCTACTGCCGCCGGCGCCGGGATGCGCGAGGTTTCGCTCGACCAGGTATTCAAGCCAGAGAGGTTGCTCGACGTTCTCGAGAAGGCGGTCAAGGAGACCCCGTTGCCCGGCGTGATCTTTGTGGACAGGATCGAGGCCGTCGCCGGCGACGAGGCACTCTCACCCTTCCGTACCCAGGTCGCTGCCATCTTCCGTTGGTTCCTCGACGCCATCGTCGAGCGGGGCCGCCTCGCCTGTGTGCTCGGGGTGGGATCGCGCAGCGTTCTCGACCCTGCGATCGCCAACTCGGCACTGTTGCCGAGGACTCTGGCGATCCCGCCGCCCGACCTGGAGCGCCGGACGCTGCTCTTCCGTGCGGGTCTGGCCCGGGTGCCCTCCGAACAACTCGATCATGAGCGGCTCGCCGCCCGCTCCGCTGGTTTCTCCGGGGCGGACATCCTCGCTGCGGTGATCCACGCCTCCACAACGGTGGCCCGCACCGGGGGGCAGCTCACCACAGACATGGTCATGGAGGCGATCGAGGACACCACGCCATCTCTCGGTTCGGTGCCCATGGGCGAGATGCCCTCCTACGGGTTCGACAAGGTGGCCGACCTCGAGGACGTGAAGCAGCGGCTCACCGAGGCGGTTATCTGGCCGGTCACCGAGCCGGAGCGGTTCGCCCGGATGGGGATCGAACCGCCTCGTGGCGTTCTCCTCCACGGCCCTCCCGGGACCGGCAAGACGTTTGTCGTCCGGGCGCTGGCGCACGAGGCCGGTGCCGCCTTCTTCTCGGTCAAGGGCGCCGAACTGCTCGACAAGTTCGTCGGCGAGTCGGAGCGAGGGGTGCGCGAACTCTTCGCCCGGGCGAGGGGGGCGGCCCCATCGATCCTCTTCTTCGACGAGTTCGATGCCCTGGCGCCGGTGCGGGGTCGATCTACCACCACGGTTACCGACTCAGTAGTTGCCGCCCTCCTCACCGAGATCGATGGTGTGTCGGCGCGTGGCGACGTGTCGGTGATAGCAGCCACCAACCGTCCCGACTTGATCGACCCAGCATTGCTGCGCGCCGGACGGTTCGAGGTGCAGATCGAGCTCAGCCTGCCAAACGAGACCGCCCGGGCCGCCATGCTCGAGATGACCGATGTCCCCTTCGGCAAAGAGGTCGAGCTGTCCCGGCTCGCCGAGATCACCGAAGGGCTGTCCTTCGCCGATCTCGACGGGATGCTGCGTGAGGCTGCGCTAACGGTGCTCCGCTCCGGCAGCGACCGGCTCGAGGTCGGTTGGGCCGAATTGGAGTCGGCCATCGCCAGGTACCGGTCGCGTGTCGGCGAGCCAGGGGCGGCATGACCTCGACGCAGCGGGAGGAGGAAGGCTCGGAGGAGCCCGAGGAGACCCTGGACAAAGCAGCTGACGAGGGGACACGCAAGGTCGAGCGGACCGCCCTCTCCACGCTGACTGCTGGTCTGCTCGGCGGCGCCGAAATCGCACTCGGGGTGCTGGCGCTGCTGGCGGTGCTCGGCGAGACCGGCGACCCGGTGCTGGCCGCGCTCGCCTTCACCGTCGGTTACATCGCCATCACTCTCTCCGGCGACGAGTTGTTCACCGAGGGCTTTCTCATCCCGATCGCCGCCGTTGTGCGGGGGCCGGCGTCGTGGTTGGACGTGTTCCGGCTCTGGTCGCTGACCCTTCTCTCCAACCTGGCCGGCGGCTGGCTGGTCATGTTCCTGGTCACCTCTGCGTACCCCGATCTGTTGGACGCAGCGGAGGAGGTGGCGGACAACTACCTCGACCTCGGAGTGACCTGGGCGGGCTTCGCCGCAGCCGTGCTCGCCGGGCTGGCCATCACTCTGTTGACTTGGATCCACCAATCGGTCGAACAGGTCGGCGCCAACCTGGTCTCTGCGATCGCCTTCGGGTTCCTCCTCGCCGTGGTCCCGCTCAACCATGGCGTAGTGGCCTCGCTGGAGATGTTCGCCGCCATCCTTGGGGGCGGCTCGATCGGCTACGCCGATTGGGCGCCGCTGGCCGGGTGGGCGGTCCTCGGCAACCTGGTCGGCGGGCTGTTGCTCGTCACCCTCATCAAGCTGATCGAGGTTCGGTCGGATAAATCGGAGTGAGCAGGCGTCGCGCTCATCGAGCGGCGTCGACGGCTTCGCCGAGCGAAAACCGGCCCTCGTAGAGCGCCCGCCCCACTACCACGGCCTCGGCGCCGGCAGCGGCGAGCGCGCCGAGGTCGTCGAGTGACCCGATCCCACCGGAGGCGATGACTTTCAACTCGGCTGCCAGCGAGCTGACCTGGGCCAGCAGCCCGAGATCCGGCCCGGCCATCGTCCCATCGCGCCCGATCGACGTGACGAGGACCCGCTCAACACCTGTTGGTGACAGCGCCCCGACTACCTCGGCGAGATCACGCCCGGGGTCGATCCACCCAGCACCGGCGGCCCGCCCGTCACGCACATCGAGCGCCGCTACCACCCGGTCAGGCCCCACCTCGGTGAGCAGAGAAGCAATTGTGGCCGGCGACCACACCGCGGCTGTTCCCAGCACCACCCGCTGTGCTCCGGCGGCGAGCGCCTGGAGCGCCACCTCCGCCGACCGGATCCCGCCCCCTACCTGAAATGGCACCGCCGCCCCCGTCACCGCGTTCCACAGCGCCGGATCGGGGAGACCCGAGCGGGCGCCCTCGAGGTCGACAACATGGACCATTTCGGCGCCCTCGTTGATCCAATGCCGGCTCCACGCCACGGCATCCCCGCCGTAGTCGGTCACATGGCGATAGTCGCCCTCCACCAGACGAACCACCGACCCTCGGAGGACATCGACTGCAGGGATGACGAGCACTTGGGTTGACCACCTGGTGGATTGTTGTAGCATGCTACAACATGCGAACGACAAGGCTGAGGATGTGACAAGCCTCGACGACTGGCGAAACGAGGACACCGACCGCCTGTGCGAGGCGCTGCTCTCGCTGGAGACCTTGGACGAGGCGGCGCAATTCCTGCGGGATCTGTGCACCCGGCGCGAGCTAAACGAGATGGCGCACCGCTGGGCGGTGGCTCGACTGCTCGATCGTGGTCTCCCATACCGCGAGATCGCCGACCAGGTCGGCGCATCCACCGCCACGGTGACCCGGATCAACGAGTGGCTCCACCACGGGATGGGCGGGTACCGGCTGGTTCTCGACCGGCTCGGGGCGGGCCCGCCATGACCGCCGGTCAACGGGTACTCCGGCTGGCCGTTCCCAACAAGGGACGGCTCCAGGAACCGGCTGCCTCCCTGCTGCGTGACGCCGGCCTGGTGTTCGAGCAGACCGACCGCTCGCTCTCGGTCAGGGTGAGCAACGTCGAGCTCGATCTTCTCTTCGTTCGGGCAGAGGACATCCCCGAGCTCGTCGCCGATGACGTGGTCGATCTGGGGATCACCGGCCAGGACCTGCTCGCCGAACACGGCGGTCAGCCGGAGGTGCTCGCCGAGCTCGGGTTTGGCCACTGCCGGCTGGCGCTTGCCGTCCCCGCGGCCTCGCCGGTCGAGAAGCCGGAGGAGCTCGCCGGTCTTCGCGTGGCCACCGCCCACCCCAACGTGACCGCCCGCTATTTCGAGGACCTCGGTGTCAGCGTCGCCATCATCCAGCTACGCGGCTCGGTGGAGGTCGCCCCGACCCTCGGAGTCGCCGACGCCATCGTCGATCTCGTGTCCACCGGGAGCACCCTTTTGGTCAATGGGCTACGGGTCGTGGAGACGCTCCTCGGCA
>DATADW010000032.1:0-1920 GCA_036258335.1 Acidimicrobiia bacterium | reverse complement strand
CAAGACCCGAGCACTTCAACTCCAATGTTAGGCGTTGACAGCGCAGCGCTTCGACCAGCGTGGTGCGCTCGTCGCCCAACCTTGGTCCGTTCTCACGCGGGTCGTCGTCAGACGGCTTGCCGTCCGCGGTGAACATGACGGCTCGTCGGGTCGTGGCCATGGCCGCAATCATCACAGGACCGCCCAGCCGACGCGAGTTGATTCCTTTGCGATTGACATCGGCAACGGCCACGGTGTCAAGTATCTACGGGACCGCACACTCAAACGAACGGAATGAGCCACGACACCGTGCGCCGGCTTCACGAGCGACGAATTCGAGGGGAACGGCGAAGAGGTCGTCTTTGTTCAGGTCTCGACCTCCTCGATCCGCGCCAGCGCCAGCACCTGCTCTCGGGTCGACTCCATGTTGTGAACGCGGCGTCCGTGCGCCTGGGTGGCCGCCACCACTTCGTCCTCCTCGCCCTTGGTCTCCCAACCGCAGGCACAGCGGACCACCAGCATCACCCACCTCCCAGTTGGCGGAAAGGCTCAGGAACGTAGCGATCGAGGAGATTGCGCCAGTCCCCGTCCAGCTTGGCACGCACCGTCTCGTCGTCCTCGGCCAGCCAGGCCAAGTGCCGCAGCGCGTGCTCCAGCACCTGGTCGGAGGCGATCTGGGTGGGAGCACCCTTCGCCGAGCCGCGGGCGAGATCGACACGGCTCACCACAGCCGCCTCGCCGACAGGCCTGTCACTAACCGCGAGGAAGCTGAGCACCACCATGCCCTCCTCCCAGCGCCAAGAGGTGGAGTGGACCAGCCGGGTGCCGGGGACAGTCGACTCGACGATCCGTCGCACCGACTCCATCGGATGTTCCGTGTCGTGCACCTCGAGCAGCCACGGCCCGGGACCGTCGGGGCCGGACAGCACCGGGCCATTCCGCGTGTTAGAGACCACGAACACCTCGGCCCGGACCGGGCCCGCGACGTCAAGGTAGTCGAGCACGGCATAAGGATACGAGGCACCGAATCGACGCATTGCCGCCGCCCCCACCACCGAGGTATGAAAGAGGCCTTGTGGGTTGCCGGGTCGTGATCGCTGGTGGGGGAGCCGGGCTTCGCAGGACCTACCTGCCCGCATTGCGACTGGCCGTCTCCGCCTGGTGCAGGGCATCCTGATGGTCGCCGCTGAGGTCGGCGGTGAGGAACTCCTCCGTCTCGGGGATGGCGATGTGCAGCTCGGATTCGATGTGGATCCCCACGTCGAGCTGACCCGCCTCCATGTCGAGGAGATGGCCGCCGAAGGCCCGGTCCTCGGAGATGAAGTGGAAGTGGTAGCCGGTCACGTTGACCGCTCGGGCATAGAGCGGCGCCCAGAACCCGACCAGGGACCCCTCCACCGCGCCAACCGTGAATTCGCTCTGGTGGGCGGTGGCCTCGACCAGCCCCTCCCCCGGTGCGGCGGCACACGCCGCCCGCAGCGCCAGTCTCTCGAACCGGCCGTCTGCCCGGATCCCGACGAACAGGTTCTCCGACGGCCGGGAAGCATCCACCGCCGCGGTGAGATCGGCCATCGACCCGCGACCGGTAGTCAGGCTTACATCGGGATGAAAATGGGTGACCACCGCGAAGGGGACACAAGCGTCGTCCGGTGGCATGGCGACCGCTCCCCCGCCCGCGGCCCGATAACAGACTCCGTCGAGCATCACCAGCTCCCCGTCGAGATCTTCGAAAGTCACTAGGCCGAAGTTGCCGCTTCGTTTCAGATCCCCCACCGTGACCGCGCCCCGGAACACCCCTTGGACCAGTGCGTTTGAGGTCGAGACTTGGAACAAGGAGTGCCGGTCGAGGTTGAAGCTGGCGCCCAAGGCCCTGTCGACCACGGTCGACAGGCTGTCTCCGCTCCGCTCGGATTCGTCAAGCAGCGCCCGCCACACAACCTC
>DATADW010000031.1:0-11959 GCA_036258335.1 Acidimicrobiia bacterium | reverse complement strand
TACCCCTACATCACCGAGGGCCGGCGAAGCCCCGACCCCTCAGAGATCCTCCTCGAATGCCACCGAGCGGCCACCAGAGCGCTGGCGGATCATGCCGGCGAGGACCCGGGCCGGGTGGTGCTCGCTGGCAGGTCGATGGGGGGGCGGATGGCGAGCGTGCTCGCCGCCTCCGGTCATCCGTGTCGTGCGCTGGTGCTCTACGCCTACCCGCTCCACCCCACGGGCCGCCCGGAAAGGTTGCGGGTCGAGCATCTACCGAGGATCGAGGTGCCGGTTCTCTCCTTCCGCGGGTCGAACGACTCGATGAGCCGCCCCGATGAGTACGACCGGTGGGTGCGCCCGCTGCCCATGGTCACCACGGTGGATCTCGAGGGGGTGGACCACGGCTGGCGGGGCAAGGGGAGATCGACACAGGACGTGGTCGACCAGGTTGCGGAGGAGACTGCTCGTTGGCTCGACGCGGTGGGTTGAGCTCAGCTTCGACGCAGTACGAAAGAACCGCCGGGAGCTAGTTTGAGCTTGGCAAGCCGGGCCAACGCGGTCGCAGCAGGCAGTCCCGCTCCGACCCCCCCGGGGTTGCGGAGATCGTAGGAGCCACGGTGAAAGCGGAAGAGGCCAAGGCCGGGGTCATCGACAGGGTGGCCGCCATCGCCCGCGACCGGGCCCGCACCGAGCAGGCCGACGACCTCGAGTCCTTCGTCCGCCGGTACTACGCCAACGCCCCACCGGATGACCTCACCGAGGTCGATCCAGTCGACCTCTACGGCGCCGCCATAGCCCACTGGAGCCTGGCGGCCCGCCGCAAGCCCGGGGCGGCGAGCGTGCGCGCCTACAACCCCCAGTTCGAACGCGACGGCTGGCAGACCACACACACCGTGGTCGAGACGATCGCCGACGACATGCCCTTCTTGGTCGACTCGGTGCGCATGGCGCTGAGCCGGAACGGCCTCGGGATCTACACGGTGGTACACCCGGTGATCGCGGTCAGGCGCGATGGGGAGGGGGCACTGCTCGGTGTCGCCGCCACCGCCGACGAAGACGCCATCCGAGAGTCGTTCATCCACATCGAGGTGGACCGCCAGGGCGACCGCGCCCTGCTGGAGGAGCTCGCCGCCGACCTGAGAGCCGTGCTCGACGACGTGCGGGCCGCTGTCGAGGACTGGCGGCCGATGCTCGATGAGCTGCATTCGGTGGTCAAGGCTCTGGAGGAGAACCCCCCGCCGATCGACTTCGAAGAGCTGGCAGAGGCGAGCGCCTTCCTCGCCTGGCTAGGCGACAACCACTTCACCTTCCTCGGGTACCGGTCGTACGACCTGGTCCGCGAGGACGGCGAGGACGCCCTCATCCCGGTCGCCGGGTCAGGGTTGGGGATCCTGCGCGAGGAGTCGGACGAGACGATCTCGCAGAGCTTCGCCAAGGCACCACCAGAAGTGCGACAGTTGGCCAGGCAGCCGAACCCGCTCAACCTGACGAAGGCGAACTCGGTCTCAACCGTCCACCGGCCCGCCTACCTCGACTACGTCGGCGTCAAGCGTTTCGGACCCGATGGCGAAGTGATCGGGGAGTGGCGGTTCCTCGGTCTGTACACCTCGATCGTCTACAACACCGACCCGGGACGTATCCCCTTGCTCCGTCGCAAGGTCTCGATGGTGATCGAACGAGCGGGATTCCCCTCCAACAGTCACGATGGCAAGGACCTGCTCGCCATCCTGGAGACACTGCCCCGCGACGAGCTGATCCAGATGGAGCCCGACGAGCTGTTCGAGACGGCGATGGGGATTCTCCACCTCCAAGAGAGGCACCAGGTCAGGCTGTTCGTGCGGCGCGACCGGTTCGGTCGGTTCTTCTCGGGGTTGCTCTTCCTTCCGAGGGAGCGCTACAACACCGATACCCGCCTCGCCGCGCAACGCATCTTGATGGAAGCGCTCCACGGTGTCTCGATCGACTACCAGGCGCGTGTCTCGGAGTCCGTGCTCGCCCGGCTCCACTTCGTCATCCGGATCGTCCCCGGGGAGACGATCGACTACGACGTGGCCGACATCGAGAAGCGGATAGAAGTCTCGGTGCGCTCCTGGGTGGACGACCTGGCCCAGGCACTTGTCGAGCAGCTCGGCGAGGATCGCGGTCTGTCCCTGGCGGACAAGTACCGGGAGGCGTTCCCGCCCGGTTACCGGGCGGACTTCCTGCCTCGAGTGGCTGTCGCCGACATCCGTCGGCTCGAGGAGCTGGAGCCGACCGAGGACCTCGGGATGCAGCTACGCCGACCGCTCGAGGCGGGAGTGGGTCTGTTCCGCCTCAAGCTCTACCGCTCCGGATCACCCATAGTCGTCTCCGACGTTCTTCCTCTCCTCGAACACATGGGTGCTCGAGTGGTGGAGCAGCATCCCTACGAGATCGAGCCGAGGGGCGCGCCGCCGCTCTGGATCTACGACTTCGACCTGCAGTGCGGCGATGTCGCCCTGCTCGACACCGGGCTCATCGCAGAGCTTTTCCAGAAGGCCTTGGCGCGGGTGTGGCGGGGCGAGATGGAGGACGACGGGTTCAACCGGTTGGTGCTACGAGGCCGGATCCCGTGGAACGACGTCGCAGTGTTGCGCGCCTACGCCAAGTACCTCCGCCAGACGGCGGTCACCTTCAGCCAGGAATACATGGAGACGACTCTCAGCGCCCATCCCCATATCGCCGCCCGGCTGGTCGAGCTCTTCCATGCTCGGTTCGATCCCGCGATCACCGATCGTGATGTGGTCCCGGAGTTGGCCGCACAGGTGACCGTGAACATCGATGACGTCGTCAGCCTCGATCAGGACCGCATCCTGCGCAGCTTCCTCAACCTCATCATGGCGACGTTGCGCACCAACGCCTTCCAGACAACGGGAGACGGCCAACCGAAACAACACATCTCGTTCAAGCTCGACCCGACGCAGATACCCGAGCTGCCCCTGCCCAGGCCCCGCTTCGAGATCTTCGTCTACTCACCGCGGACGGAGGGTGTGCACCTACGGGGGGGCAAGGTGGCGAGGGGTGGGATCCGGTGGTCCGACCGTCGCGAGGATTTCCGCACCGAGGTCCTTGGGTTGATGAAGGCACAGATGGTGAAGAACGTCGTGATCGTGCCTGTTGGGGCCAAGGGCGGGTTCGTTGTCAAGAGACCGCCGGTGACGACCAGGGAGGCCATGGCCGCCGAGGTGGTTGCCTGTTACCGAACCTTCATCTCCGGGCTGCTCGACCTGACCGACAACCGCCTAGGGGACAAGGTCGTACCCCCGGCGGATGTAGTCCGATATGACGACGATGACCCCTATCTGGTGGTCGCCGCCGACAAGGGGACGGCAACCTTCTCTGACGTCGCCAACAGCATCTCGATGGAACACGGGTTCTGGCTGGGAGACGCCTTCGCCTCGGGCGGGTCGGCCGGTTACGACCACAAGGAGATTGGGATTACCGCCAGGGGAGCGTGGGAGTCAGTCAAGCGCCACTTTCGCAACCTGGGGACCGACGTACAGAGCACCGACGTCACGGTGACCGGGATCGGGGACATGTCCGGGGACGTCTTCGGGAACGGGATGGTGCTGTCGCGTCACATCAAGCTGATCGGAGCCTTCAACCACCTCCATGTCTTCCTCGACCCCAGTCCCGACCCAGAGGCGTCCTTCCTCGAGCGGGAACGGCTCTTCGGGTTGCCCCGTTCCACCTGGGCGGACTACGACCTCGCGCTGATCTCCAAAGGGGGTGGGACATGGCCCCGCACCGCCAAGTCGATCCCGCTCTCGCCCGAGGTCCGCCAGATGCTCAAGGTAGATGCCGAGCAGATGACGCCAAACGAGCTGATTCGCGCCTTGCTGGCCGCACCGGTCGACCTGCTGTGGAACGGGGGCATCGGCACCTACGTCAAGGCATCCACCGAGTCACACCCTGATGTCGGGGACAAAGCGAACGACACGGTCCGGATCGACGCCACCGAGCTTCGGGCGAGGGTGGTTGGCGAGGGTGGCAACCTCGGATTCACCCAACTTGCCAGAGTGGAGTACGCCAGGTTGGGGGGACGGATCAACACAGACGCCATCGACAACTCGGCCGGTGTCGACTGCTCCGACCACGAGGTCAACATCAAGATCCTGCTCGATGCGGTGGTGGCCGACGGCGACCTCACCGTCAAACAGCGGAACACGCTCCTCGAGGAGATGACCGGCGACGTCGCCCACTTGGTCCTCCGGGACAACTACCGCCAGACCCAAGCTTTGAGCAATGCGGCGGCGCAGGCCCTCCCTATGGTCGACGTCCACGTCCGTTACATGCGATGGCTGGAACAGACTGGCCGCCTCGACCGCGACCTCGAGGGCCTTCCCACCGACGAGGCGTTGGGGGAGCGGAAGGCGGCGGGTGAGGGGCTCACGTCACCCGAGTTCGCCGTGCTCCTGGCATACACCAAGATCGATCTGTACGAGGAGCTCTTGGCCAGTGGGGTCGCCGAGGACCTCTACCTCGCCGCAGAACTCGATCGCTATTTCCCGGCAGCGATCTCTTCCCGGTTCACCGACCGGATGGACGGCCACCGGCTGCGCCGGGAAATCATCGTCAACGCCATCGTCAACGACATGGTGGACCACCAGGGGACAACCTTCGCCTACCGGCTGGCCGAGGGGACCGGCGCCGGAGCCGCCGAGATCGCCCGCGCCTACACCGTCGCCAGGGACGTGTTCGATATCCGCGGCATCTGGGCCGGGATCGAAGCACTCGACAACGCGGTCCCCGCCGGAATCCAGACGGTGATGCTGCTCGAGGCGCGGACGTTGGTGGAGAGGGCGGCGCGGTGGCTGCTCAGACAACGCCGGCCGCCTATCGACGTCGCCGCCGAGGTGGAGCGGTTCTCGGCTGGCGCCGAGGGAATGGCCACCACATTGCCGGGACTGCTCGCTGCGAGCGACCGTGAGCGGTTCCGGGGGCAAGCGGAGCACATGGAGGAGGCAGGTGTGCCCGAGGGCCTGGCGCACCGCGTCGCAGGGCTCGACCCGCTGTTTGGGAGCCTCGACATCACCGAGGTGGCGGCTGCCGAAGACGTCGTGGTCGAGGAGGTAGCCGCGGTCTACTACGCCCTCGGGGAACGGCTCGACCTGCACTGGCTGCGCACCCAGATAAACAGCCTTCCCCGCGACAACCGCTGGCAGACCCTGGCGCGGGCGGCGCTGCGAGACGACCTGTACAGCCAACAGAGGGCCATCACCGCTCAGGTGCTCCGGGTCGGCGGCATTGGCCTGGAGCCGAACGAGCGGATCGACGCTTGGCTCGGTCAGGTCGAGGCCGCCGCCCGCCGCGTCTCTCAGGTGGTCGCCGACATCAGAGGCGGCGCCACCGCCGACCTCGCGAGCCTCTCCGTGGCTCTGCGCGAGAGTCATCGCCTGATTGCCTAGGCCCCAAATCGGTCCCCCCGGAGGGGGGAAGGGACCCACTGCGGAGCAGCGGGTAGGGGGAGAGCCGAACTCCCAACGTTGATCGACCAGCGGCCGTCGCACTGTTGGGAGCGAACCGTTCCCCCCTCCCCCGACGCCTCCGGCGTCGGGTACTCCGCCTGCTGGGGGGAGGAAATCGTTGCTGCTCAGCCGGATTCCTCGAGAGCGGCGATCTTGTTGACTCGGCGTAGGTGGCGCTCCTCACCGGTGAACGCGGCGGTGAGGAAGGCACGCACCACTTCACTGGCCAGTTCGATCCCGACGACCCGGCTACCCAAGGCGAGCACGTTGGCGTCGTCGTGCTCCACAGACTGGTGGGCGGTGTAAGTGTCATGGGCCAGGGCCGCTCTGATCCCGTGGAGTTTGTTGGCGGCGATCGAAGCCCCTGCTCCTGAGCCGCAGACCAGGATCCCCCGCTCTGCTCGTCCGTCGCGCACTGCCTCTCCGACAGCCGCCGCGATATCTGGATAATCAACCGGCTCGGAGGAGAACGTCCCGAGATCGATGACGTCGAACCCCGATGCGGCAAGCGACGAGCCGAGATGCTCTTTCAATTGGTAGCCGGCATGGTCGGCACCGATGGCAATACGCATCAGACGAACCGTACCTATTGCGTCCTCACCCGCCTTCCGTCCTCGCTTCTCGGTCTTCTTCTGGCTGCCGTCCGCCGTCTGCCGTCTGCTGTCTTGGAGTCTGCCGTCTTGGCTCTTGTCTGTGTCCTGAGCCCACCACTCCCTAACCTCGCGGCCAATGGACCGCATGGTGATCGAAGGCGGGCGCGCCCTGAGGGGCCGCGTCGAGGTGCTCGGTGCCAAGAACGCCGTGCTCAAGGAGATGGTGGCCACATTGCTGGCGCCCGGCCGGCACTTCCTTCGCAACGTGCCCGGGATCCTCGACGTGGCACTGATGGGTGATGTACTCGAGCACATCGGCGTCATGGTGCGGCGCACCGATCACGCCATCGAGATCGAGGTCCCCGACGAGCTCAGGCCGGAGGCTCCACTCGACCTGGTGCGCCTGATGCGAGCATCGATAGTCGTCCTCGGTCCGCTCCTGGCGCGCTGCGGTCGGGCCGCCGTCGCCTTCCCGGGTGGTGACGATCTCGGTGCCCGGCCAATCGACATGCATCTCGACGGCCTTGAGCAGATGGGAGTCGTCTTCGAACTGGAGCATGGAGTGTTGACCGCCCGGGTTGACGGGAGGCTGCGCGGCGCCGAGGTGACTCTCGACTTCCCCAGCGTCGGCGCCACCGAGAACCTCCTGTTCGCAGCCACCCTGGCCGACGGGGCGACGGTGATACACAACGCGGCGCGCGAGCCGGAGATCCAGGACCTGATACGCCAGCTTTCCAAGATGGGTGCCGTTGTGGAGGGCGCCAGCAGCTCCACCCTCGTGGTGGAAGGCAGCCCGGCGCTGCATCCCACCGACCATTCCGTTGTCCCCGATCGGCTCGAGGCGGGCACCTACGCCGTCGCCGCCGCCATAACCGCTGGTGATATCGAGATCGCTTCGTGCGTTCCCGACCATCTCCGGATGGAGATGAGCAAGCTCGAACAGGTCGGTTGCGTGGTGCACCGGGGCGACGATTGGCTTCGGATCACCGGGCCAGAGCGGCCGGTTGCGGTGGACTTCGCGACCCTGCCCTTCCCCGGGTTCCACACCGACATGCACCCCCAGATGGTGGCGCTTCTCAGCGTCGCCGAGGGGACGTCAGTAATCACCGAGAACCTTTATGACGCTCGTTTCCGCTATGTGGGTGAGCTGGCCCGGATGGGGGCGGACATCACCATCGATTGGCAGCACGCCGTCGTCCGGGGGGTGCCATCGCTCTCGGGGTGCCCGGTGGTGGCGCCAGACATCAGGGCCGGGGCCGCTCTAGCCCTGGCCGGGCTCCGTGCCGAAGGTGAGACCGTTGTGTCCGCCATTCACCACATCGACCGGGGTTACGAGGGGTTCGTCGAGCGTCTTTCCGGACTGGGAGCCTCTATAACCCGGGCGCCGGACGAGAAGTAGCATGGAAGAGAACGCCCCTTCCGATCGTTGCTACCGATATGGCTGAAGAGCTCACCATCACCGACGTGTCGGCCCACAGCACGTCGCCGATCGATCTCGATCAGCTCAACGATGCGCTCGAGTACATCAGGCCCGCCATCCAGATGGACGGCGGCGACATCGTCCTCACCGGCGTCGAGGGGGGCAAGGTAGACCTCCAGATGGTGGGCGCCTGCGGGGGTTGCCCCCTGTCGATGATGACCCTCAAGGCGGGCATCGAGCGCATCCTGATGGACCGGGTCCCCGGCGTCACCGAGGTCAACGCCTCCTAAGACGGCTGACAGCGGACGGCGGTTCGTAACCTGATGGCGTGGCGCCAATTCACGTTGACCATCTGATAGCCACGGCCCGAAAGGGCGACCGGCGCGCCCTCGGACGTCTCGTCTCGCTGCTGGAGGAGGGCCGACCAGGAGGCGACGAGGTCATCGCCGCGCTGTTCCCCGACACCGGACGAGCCCATCTCATCGGCATCACCGGCTCGCCCGGGTCTGGCAAGTCGACACTGGTGGACCGGTTGCTCAAAAGGCTCAGGGCAAGCGGAGAAGTGGCCGTGGTTGCGGTAGACCCATCGAGCCCGTTCAGTGGTGGCGCCATCCTCGGCGACCGGGTCCGGATGCACGACGGTTCTTCGGACCCTGGTGTGTTCATCCGGTCGATGAGCAACCGTGGCCGCATCGGCGGGGTAGCGGCGGCCACCGCCAAGGTGGTCGCCCTTTTGGACGCCGTTGGGTTCGCCACGGTGATCGTGGAGACGGTCGGTGTCGGCCAAGCCGAGATCGAGATCGTCGATGCCGCCGACACAACCGTCGTCGTGGTCAACCCGGGGTGGGGTGACTCGGTACAGGCTGCCAAAGCCGGCCTGCTCGAAGTGGGAGACATCTTCGTGGTCAACAAGGCCGACCGCGGTGGAGTCGAGGAGACGGCGCGCCAACTCACCGAGATGGTCGAATTGGGGGACACCCGTCTCTGGCAGCCTCCCGTGGTGGCCACGGTGGCAACCACCGGTGAAGGCCTCGATCAACTGGCCGCCGCCGTCGCTGCCCACTGGAGACACCTCGCCGAAGACGACCGTCTGGCTGTCTCCCGCCGCCGGCGGCTCGGCGTCGAACTCCGACGCGCTGTCCACGATGAGACGGTCCGGCGTGTGACCGGTCGGGAAGAGGGAATCGATGAGATGGAGGCAGCGGTCGCGGCGCGAGCCATCGATCCCTGGTCGGCTGCCAGGCGTCTCCTCGACGGTGAGGACGGGTGATCACACCTCCCGCCGCGAGGCGAGGATGGCGCCTATCACGACCAGACCGCAACCACCGACCTGAAGCGGCGTCACATGCTCGCCCAGGATTCCAACGCCGAGCAGCAACGCCACCACCGGTATCACGTAGGTGATCATCGACGCCCGGGTCGCACCGGCCCTTCCAACCAGCGTGCCCATGGCGATGAACGCAAGGCCGGTCCCCACCACACCCAGAGCGACCATGGCGGCGACGGGTGCCCAGCCCGGTGCCTCGGTCGGCAACGCCACCAATCCCCGCGGAAGTACCAGGACCGTGGCAATCACCAGTGCCCGGCTCAACACCGGCAGCGAGCCGTATCGCTGCTGCAGCGGAGCGACGATGTTGACCGCCAGCGCATAACACAGCGTCGCCACCACCACGAGGGCAACGCCGAGCGCGGCGCTCGAGCCCTCTCCGATGGTTGGCAGGCTGATGCACACCACCCCGCCGAAGCCGACCACGAGCCCGGCGACCTGCCGACCTGCCGGCGCCTCCGACAGCATCGCCGCGGCGATAAGCGCGGTGAGCATCGGCATCATCCCGTTGAGCATCCCGGCCACCGCCGAGTCGATCCATTGTTGGGCGATGGGGAACAGCGAGAGCGGGATGGCCACCCAGAGCATGGAGACGACGATCAGGCGCGGCCAATCGGCTCGCTCGATCGGGCGGCGAGAGGCGGGGAAGAGGGCGAGAGTGACTGCGCCCAGACCCACTCGGAGCAGCGTCACCATCCCTGGCGAGAACGCCTCGAGCCCGACATCGATGAATAGGAACGACCCACCCCATGTAATCCCCACGCCGATGAACAGAGCCCATTCCACCGGACCGAAAGCGGATCGGTTGGTCCCGTGGGTGGTGGAGAGAATTCGCGAGGTCATGGGGCGCGGCGGTACCCGGTGACATGAGGAGGTGGCTCGACCGACCCGGCGAGCAGGGGGTCTGGCTCGGCGGGGCCGTAGCCGGTTCTCAGCGGGAGGACGCCGGCCCATACCGGGAAATCGAGGTCGGCGGGATCGTCGTCCGGTGGGCCCGATCGCACCTTCGCCGACGCCTCCTCGATGGGCAGGCGGAGCACCATCGTCGCCTTCGCCTCCTTGTCCGTCATCGGGCGCAGGTGGGCGAGCCGCCCCGGAAGGCTGTGCTCGACCAGCGCCTCGAGCGCCACTCGCTTCTGCTCGGGATCGGTGACCTCGCTCGCCTTACCCATGACGACGACCGAGCGATAATTGACCGATGAGTTGAACGCGGAACGCGCCATCACCAAGCCGTCCACCAGGGTGACTGTTACGCACATCTCCAACCCGCGCACACCGCGGAGTGTCGAACTGGCGGGTGAGCCGTGGAGGTAGAGGGTCTCGCCCACCCTGGCGTACAGCGTCGGGATGACCACCGGTCTGCCGGCCCGCACCCAACCCACATGGCACACCAGACCCTCGTCGAGGATGCGGTTCACCACGGCTCGCTGGTGCGACCCGCGCTCGGGCTTTCTCCTCAGCTCGGTGGCCCGGGTGGCCGGGTAGCGGTCACTCACCGGCCCAAGTATGGATCGTCGCGGTGCGGGTCGAGACCACGGATGACATGGGTGGGTGGCTTTAGGCTCAGCGGACCGAACGATGCGGAGGACCGCTGTGGAGATGGTGCAGTACGCGACCGATGGGGCGGTGGCGGTGATAAGGCTCGACCGGCCACCGGTCAACGCTCTCTCCGATCAGCTCGCCGCCGAGCTCGACGAGGCGTTTGGGATGGCGGAGGACCCGGAAGTGCGGGCCGTAGTGCTGACGGGAGAGCCGAACTTCGCCGCCGGCGCCGACATCAAAGAGTTCCAGGAGGCGCAGGAGAGCGCGTCGGACCAGCCCATCGCCGGAACGCTGCGAGACGCCATCCGCCGACTGGAGACGCTTCCCAAGCCTTCGATCGCCGCCATCTTCGGCTTTGCCCTCGGTGGCGGGCTGGAGCTCGCCATGGGCGCCGACATGCGCTACATGGCCAGCGACGCCCGTGTTGGCCAGCCGGAGATCAAGCTGGGACTGATACCAGGTGCGGGTGGGACCCAGCGGCTCACCCGCCTGGTCGGGCTGTCCAAGGCGCGGGACATCGTCTACACGGGACGGTTCGTCGTTGCCGACGAGGCGCTGTCGATCGGGTTGGCCGACAAGGTGGTCCCGGCCGACGAGCTGTTCGCAATCGCCATGTCGGACGCCGTGGTCCTCGCTTCCGGCCCAACTGTGGCGCTTGCGGCGGCCAAGCGCGCTCTGACGGAGGGCTGGGGCCGCACCATCGAGGAAGCGCTCGAGATCGAGGCGGATGCGTTCAACGAGACATTCCGCAGCGAGGACGCCACCGAAGGCGTCACCGCCTTCGTCACGAAGCGCGAAACGATCTTCCGCGGCCGCTGAAAATCAGTCCTACGCCAAGGCGGCGTCGACGCTGATCTCGACGTTTCCCTTGAGGGCCTGGGATACCGGGCAGTTCTCCTTCGCCACCTCTGCCGCCTCGCGGAAGGAATGCTCGTCCAGACCGGGGACGTCGCCCCGGACCGTGATCTCCATGGTCAGTATCCGGAACCCGGCATCGGTCCGGTCGAAAGTGGCAGTGGCGCTAGTAACCAGGTTGGCCGGGGGATTTCCTTCCTTGGCGAGACCGTTGGCGAGGGACATCGAGAAGCACGACGCGTGGGCAGCGGCGATGAGCTCTTCGGGGCTGGTGTTGAGCCCATGCTCCTCTGTCCGCGAGTTCCAGGTGAGAGGGAGCCCGGTCGCCGCGCCCGACTCGAGGCTGGTCGTCCCGGTCCCCGAGTTGAGGTCACCCTCCCAGTGGGCGGTACCCGTACTTTGCAGCGGCATATCTGTCTCCTGATTGCGGGTTGAGGGGGACGCTAACGATCTTTGGCACGCTGTGGGCCAAGCTCGATCTGCTGCTTGAGCCGCCGCAGATTCCGTCCCCAGACCCAGCGCAACAGAGGGGCGGCGGCCAACCCGCCAATCCGGCCACCCAGGCGCCTCGGAAGGTCGAGAGCCTCATGCCAGATCACCCGGCAACGCCCCGCTCCGTCCGGCTCGAGCGTGAACGATCCGGTACCCGCCACCACGCCTCGGTGGCGGACCACGATCTGCCTGCCGTCCTCCCAGGCGACCACATCCATCAGGTCCGTGGTGCGGAGCGGTCCCACCTTCGTGGCGACCTCCA
>DATADW010000030.1:0-3079 GCA_036258335.1 Acidimicrobiia bacterium | reverse complement strand
GGATACGGCTGGCCACCCAGATCGGGTCGGGCTTGGTCGGGGTGCTCTACATCCTCGACGAGCCGTCGATCGGGCTCCACCAGCGCGACAACCAGCGGCTGATCGAGACGTTGGTACGGCTGCGCGACATGGGCAACACCCTGATCGTGGTGGAACACGACGAGGAAACCATCCGCATCGCCGACCACATCGTCGACATCGGCCCCGGCGCCGGGGAGCACGGTGGTCGGATCGTCGCCGAGGGAACTCTTGATGACCTCATCGCAGAACCGGAGTCGATCACCGGCGACTACCTGTCGGGTCGGCGCTCCATCCCGGTGCCAGGGACGCGCCGCATTGGGATCGGCGGCTCGCTGACCGTGGTCAGTGCGTCGGAGAACAACCTCAAGGGGATGGACGTCGAGTTCCCACTGGGGATGCTGGTGGCGGTCACCGGCGTCTCCGGGAGCGGGAAATCGTCGTTGGTCAACGACATCCTCTCCAAGGCGCTGCACCACCGGTTACACCGCGCCCGCGACCTGCCGGGAAGGCATCGCCGGCTGGTCGGCGTGGAGCGGCTCGACAAGGTGATCGACATCGACCAGTCACCCATCGGCCGCACCCCCCGCTCCAACCCCGCCACCTACACCGGGGTATTCGACCATGTCCGCAACCTGTTCGCCTCGACACCCGAGGCACGAGCCCGCGGCTACATGCCGGGCCGGTTCTCGTTCAACGTCAAGGGGGGGCGGTGCGAGGCCTGCATGGGCGACGGCACCATCAAGATCGAGATGCACTTCCTCCCCGACGTCTACGTCCCATGCGAGGTGTGCGGCGGCAGGCGGTACAACCGCGACACCCTGCAGATCCTGTGGAAGGGTCACACCATCGCCGAGATCCTCGCCATGTCAGTCGAGGAGGCGCTCGGGTTCTTCGAGAACCAGCCCAAGATCGTGCGCATCCTGCAGACCATCTACGACGTCGGGCTCGGCTACATCCGGCTCGGTCAGCCGGCCACCACGCTCTCGGGCGGGGAGGCGCAACGGATCAAGCTGGCCAGCGAGTTGGGCCGGCGGTCCACCGGCCGCACCTTCTACATCCTCGACGAGCCCACCACCGGGCTCCATTTCGAGGACATCCGCAAGCTTCTCGGCGTGCTGCAGCGGCTGGTCGACGCCGGCAACACCGTCGTGGTGATCGAGCACAACCTCGACGTGGTCAAGTCGGCCGATTGGGTGATCGACCTCGGCCCCGAGGGCGGTGACGAGGGCGGGAGCGTGGTGGCAGTGGGCACGCCCGAGCAGATCGGAGAGGTGCCCGACAGCTACACCGGCAAGTTCCTGCGTGAGGTGCTCGGTGAAGGCGCGGTGACGGTGTCAAAGCGCGTACCCAAGGTCGAGGCAGGGGTATAACCCCGGGAATCGCCTTCAGGATCCAGCCCACAATCGCCCGCCAGGCCACAACCGGCCCTCAGCCGCGGTGGGCGATCCGTGGCTTTGCCGTCTAGGTTGCCCGCCATGTCGGACAAGGTGCGGTTGGTCCTCCTCAGCTTCCTGATGCTGTTCATCGAGCTGGCGTTGATCCGTTGGAGCGGGGAGAACGTCGTCTACCTCTCGTTCTTCTCCAACTTCGTGCTGTTGGGGAGCTTCCTAGGCATCGGGCTCGGGTTCCTCTGGGCGGGTCGGCGCCGGCCGATCTTCCAATATGCCCCCCTGCTGCTGGCGGTGTATGTGGTGTTTGTAGCCCTCTTCCCGGCCAAGGTCGACCGCACCGGGGCCGGGCTCATCTACTTCGGCGAGTACGAGAGCGTCGGGCTGCCACCGTGGGTGATGCTCCCGCTCATCTTCCTGGCGGTTGCAGCCATCCTCGCCACCATCGCCGATGGGGTGGCTCGCACCTTCGCCAAGTTCGAGCCGCTCCAGGCCTACCGGCTCGACATCCTGGGGAGCATCGCCGGCACGATCGGGTTCGCCCTGCTCTCTTTCCTGGGGGCGCCACCGCTCGTTTGGGGCATCGCCGCGGCGGCGCTGCTCGTGGTGATGCTCGGGCGGGGCTGGCTCCAGTGGGTCCCGGCTGCCGCCATGGTCGCCGCACTCGCCTGGCAGACATTCCTCCCAGGTCTCTCCTGGTCTCCCTACTACCAGGTGGAGACGAAGGAGTCGGTGCTCGAGGACGGCTCGCCCTGGATCCGGATAAACGTCAACGGGATCCCCCACCAGGCAGCGTCGACGGTGGAGGCGCGGCGTGAAATCGAACCGCTCTACTTCCGGCCCTACGAGTTGCTCGAACCGGGGCACCCTCTCGACCGCATGCTCATCATCGGCGCCGGGACCGGGACCGACGTCGCCTTGGCGCTCGAAGAGGGAACTGCCGAGCTGGACGCCGTCGAGATCGACCCCGAGATCTTCCGGATCGGGGAGGCCAAGCACCCCGACCGCCCCTATTCCAACCCGAACGTGGATGTCCACATCGACGACGGGCGCGCCTTCATGGAGCGGAGCGAAGGCGACTATGACATGATCATCTTCGCCCTGCCCGACTCGCTCACGCTCGTCTCCGGACAGTCGGCACTCCGGTTGGAGAGCTTTCTCTTCACCGAGGAGGCGGTGACCCAGGCCCGAGACCTGTTGGCACCTGGCGGTGTCCTCACCTTCTACAACTACTACCGAGAGGAGTGGCTCATCGACCGCCTTGCCCGGACGCTCGAGGAGGTGTTCGGCACCACCCCGTGCGTCGAGGTGGTGGGCAACGCCGGCGGTTTGGCCACGCTGATGGTGTCGACTGACGAAGAGGCGATCAACTGCCCTTCGCAGGCGCTAGCCAGGGACACTGAGACGGCTCCCGCACCGGTCACCGACGACCGGCCCTTCCTCTACCTGCGCGAGCCGGGGCTCCCCGGGATCTACCTGGCTGCGGTGGCTCTGATCGTGCTCGTCTCGGTGGTCGCCGTCCGGTTGGTGTCGGGTCCGATGAAGGCGATGCTGGTCTACCTCGACCTCTTCTTCATGGGCGCCGCCTTCCTCCTCCTCGAGACCAAGAACGTCGTGCAGTTCGCCCTGCTCTTTGGGACGACCTGGGTGGTCAACGCCCTCGTGTTCAC
>DATADW010000029.1:0-4200 GCA_036258335.1 Acidimicrobiia bacterium | reverse complement strand
GTGAAGTTGGGGTTGGGGACCTCGCCGGCATCCTCGATTGTCACCGTCTGTCCTGCGGTCTCCACGATCGCCGCTTCGTCGGAGAGCTTGGCGCCGAGGAACGGGATGGTCACTCCTGCGATGGGACCCTCAAAAGGCGGGAAGCTGTCGTCAGAGTTGATCATCACCACCGCAGCGGCCCCGGCCGCCTGGCCAAGGATGGCTCGATCCACCCTGGCGCACACCCCGCGATAGGTAACCACGACGTCACCGGGCTGCACTGCGGCGTAGTCGTTGGCGGCACACCCGAGCGACTCGTCGACATCTGCTGTCGCCGTGTCGTCCTCGAGCACCACCACCCGCCCGGTCACCGGCAAGTCGGTTGAACCGTTCGAGTTCTGCATGTCGATCGTCCCGGCGGGGGCGATGAAGTCGACGTGGGGTGTCCCCTCGATGGTGTCCATCGCCGCCACGGAGAGGGCGCCCGATCCCGAGCCCGGTGTACTGGTGATGTACCGCCCGGGGCCGGCGTTGCCCGCCGACGTGACCACGACCACACCGGCGGCGGCCGCGTTGGTAGCCGCTGCGGCGCTTGGGTCGTTGGCCCGGCCGAAGGGCGCTCCGAGGCTCATGTTGATCACATCGAGGTCGTGCTCAACGGCCCATTCGATGGCGTCGACTGTCACGTCGGTCGACCCGTCGCACCCGAAGACCTTGAGGGCGTAGAGGGTCGCCTGGGGAGCGACACCGGGCCCGATCAGGAAGGAGTTGGTGTGGGTTGTTTCGTCGTACGGACCGGTGAAGGTGCTGCCGTCGGTGAGCACCCCTGCACCGGCTGCAGTGCCGGCGACGTGGGAGCCGTGCCCGTTGCAGTCGAGGGGATCCGGGTCGGGCTCGGGCGTGTTCAGCGCCGGGTCGTCGCTCGAGGCGTCGTAATCGTTCCCAACGAAGTCATAGCCACCCGCCACCTTGGCAGTGGGGAAGGTGCCCGGCTCGATCACCGTCGGGTCGTCGACCGCATAGTCGGCCGGGTCGCCCGATCCGCCGAGGTTGGCGTGGTAGTAGTCGATCCCAGTATCGATGACGCCGACGGTGACCCCCTCGCCGGTGAGACCGAGGTCCTGCCAGATCGACGGGACCTCGAGGAAGGGAACCGAATCGGCGTTGGTCGGCGTGTGCCGCTCGATGTGCCTGATGGCCGTGACGTTGGGGAGTACCCGCAGTTCTCCCACCTTGGAGGCGGCGATGCGAACACGCATTCCGTTGTAGGCATCCTGCAACTGTGATTGGACGACACCGCCAAGACGGCCGATGGAGGGGGCGATTGCGTCCTGCCTCGCCTTCAGGCTCGTGCGGAAGGCGGCTCGCTGCGTCTTGCTCAACTGGTCGCCCCGGGCGATTGCCTTGCCCTGTTCGACGGCCACCGGGGCCCCCGACATCTCCAGCATGACCGTCACCATTCGGTTGGGGTCGGCGAGCGCAGGGAGCAACTCGGCGTCGATCCCGGCGAGGGACACCTCTTCAAAACGACGGTCGGGTGCCCCTTGGGCCCCGACCGGGAGCGCCGCACCGGCCACGAGGGCCGCAGCTACCAGGAACACGATCAGTCTCCGCACCTGAGACTCCTCCTCCAAAATCGAAAGGTGTTACGCACCGCGCAGCTCCCCTAATCCCACGCCACACGGTGTGGAAACCCTAGCAACGAGCATCTCGCTCGGCTCCAGTGGCATGAATCGGCCTCTCGGCTCGACAGGTTGAGAGATACCCGGGCGGACGGGCCGATACGAGTCGTGCAACCCGACTATCGGCAGCAGATTTCTACGATGGAAGGGCTATGAACAACCTGAAAACCGTCGCCCTCCTTGGCTTCCTGAGCGCCCTCGTTGTGCTGGTCGCCCAGCTATTCGGTCTATCGGCTTGGGCCGGGCTGGGCATCGCCGCCGGGCTCAACCTCCTCATGTACTTCTTCTCCGATCGGTTAGCCCTCTCCTCGAGCGGTGCCCGACCGGTCACCGAGCAACAGTTCCCCGAGCTGTACGCCATCGTCCGCCGGTTGGCCACGGCGCAAGGCATGCCGATGCCGACGGTCCACTACATCGACTCGCCCCAGCCCAACGCCTTCGCCACCGGGCGCAGCCCGAGCCGCGCCGCGGTGGTGGTAACTGCCGGGATCCTCCAAGCGATGACGCCGAGGGAGTTGGAGGGTGTGCTCGCCCACGAGTTGGCCCACGTGCGCAACCGGGACATCCTTATCACGACCATTGCCGCCGTACTCGCCGCGGCGCTCTCGGTATTCGTGCGGTTTGGTTTCTTCTTCGGAGGGAGAAGGGACGGCTCGGGCAACCCGGTCGGCGCGGTGCTCGCTTTGGCGAGCATCATCCTCGCCCCGATCGCGGCCATGATCATCCGACTCGCCATCTCCCGTGCCCGGGAGTACGAGGCGGACGCCTCCGGCGCCCGTATCACCGGCGAGCCGTTGGCACTCGCATCCGCCCTGGAGAAGATCGGTGCAGCCAGCGCCCGGATCCCGATGAACGTCAACCCGGCGTTTGCCGAGCTCTACATCGAGAACCCGGCCAAGGCGGTCAAGCGCCGTGGGTTGAGCCAGCTGTTCTCCACCCACCCACCGATCGAGGACCGGATTCGCCGGCTCCGGGAGATGGCCCTCTCAACTGGAGGTCGCTGAGCGCACGGCTATGGGGACGCCACGGCCGGCACTGCGGACGGCAATCCAGGTGGGAATCTGGATGAGGTCTGTGAGTCGTTCCCGGAATGTGAGCTCGGCCGCCGAGTCGGCCGGTTCGATTGCGACATGGCTGCCGGATCGCACAAACCGGTTGCCGGTGAGAATCGGCGGCACCCACAGATCACGGGGGTCGACACCATCGAGTGGGTGGCCGAGGGCGACTGCGCCGATCTCCAGCGGGTCTACGGTGAGACTCTCATAGCTGACGATCACCCGGTGAGAGCGCGGATGGGTGAGGTAGGCCGCCCACGACAGCAGGCTGACCACCATCAAGTAGAGGTTGAACGACAGCGCTTCCTTGTACCCGCTTGCCCGGAAAGACCTGGCCACTGAGCTGGGGCGCCGGACGAGATATACGAGGCGGACCTTGCGTTCCCCCAGGAGCCGACGGAGCGCCCTCGCCCGGCGCGGATAGTGTGAGCTGTCGACGACGACGGGACAACCGCTCTCGCCGGCGACCGCGCAGAGCACCTGCAACGTCATCCGTTCGTAATCAACCCGTGCATTCCGCTGAGCCGATACTCGGCCAATCCCGGCTGGGTGCTCGAATATGCGCTTATAATCGTGCGCCTCGATCGTTGGTGGGCCGACGCGGTCCCTAATCCTCTTCCAGAACTCCCGACTGTGGTCGATGGTGCTGAATCCATCGCGCTCCGCCCAGTCGCAGAGCTCCCCCGCATAGAAGACCTCGTCAGATTGCCCGATGAGCACACCGAGAAGTGTGCTGCCCGAGCGCGCCGCCCCCATGATGAAAACAACCTCGGGTGTACCCGAATCCCCTGGCATCAGGCACCGCGGTCGACGACATCGGACCCCGGCGGCGGCAGTGCAATCGGTCGCTCCGGCTTGTCGGCAATGGTCGGAACCGAATCGTCGATGAGCCCATGTGCGACGCGCATCGCTCGCCTTCCACCACCGCCGGACCGTCGGAGGCTATTGGCCATCGGAGTGACGATCAGCAACGCCAACGTCAACGCCACCACCCCGGCGAGCGCCGTGCGTTGTTGGCGCGGGTTGTCATCGACGAACGGAGCGACGCTGCGATTCGTGACGAGGTTCTCGAGTGTGTTTACCGCGCGGTAGTCGAATGCGGCGGTGTCGTTGTTGACCATGGCCTGTTGCCAAGCCGATTGCGCCTGCTCGAGATTGGTCGCCAGCCGTCGGTATTCGAGCACCGCTGCGCTGAGACCAGAGAGCTCGGACTGAATTCGATAGCGCTCGGCCCACAACTCGCTGAGCTCGGTCTCGGTCTCGGCCTCGGTTTCGCTGTCGGTCTCCATGAGTGTCTCCACGGCGGCGATCTGTTGGTCGAGTTGCGCCACCTGGTTGAGAGCGTTTCGGTACTCGAATTCGGGATCGACCATGGATTCGTCGCGCAAGAACTCATCCATAGCTTGTTCCGCATCTTCGAGTCGCTTGGTGGCTCGGTTGAGCAGGAATCGGCTGCGCTCAAAGTCGCCCTTGGCAGCGTCGTC
>DATADW010000028.1:0-11245 GCA_036258335.1 Acidimicrobiia bacterium | reverse complement strand
CTTCACCGGTGCCGTCACCCGACCCACAGGCGGCGGCCAGGATGGCCAGCACCAGGGCCGCCCCAACGACACCATTGCGGACGCTACTCCGCATGGGTTTCTCCTTTCGGTAGGGCACCACCGACGGCCGGTGGCGGCGCCACGATAACGGGACGTCCCGACATACCCACCGGGGAAAAGCCGGTCCTCCTACCCGGCTCCAAGCCAACCGTTCAGATTTTTGGTGCGGCCTCGACTTCCGTCCTGTCCTTGGCCCGCGTGCCCGCCGGCAGGACCCACCTCTCGGTCGCCGTGAAGAACAGATCGGTGGCGATCGCCAACAGCGCGACCGACGCGCCTCCGATGAAGATCTGGACGTCGTCGCCTTGGGCGAACCCGTCGATCACGTACCGCCCCAGACCTCCCCAGCCGACGATGGCACCGAGGGTCGCCGTGGCCACCACCGCCACTGCCGACACTCGGATTGCGGTCCACAACACCGGCATGGCCAGCGGTACCTCCAATCCGAGGAGCACCTGACGCTCCGACATGCCCGTGCCGCGACCCGCCTCGACGGTCGCCTGGTCCACCTGACCGACACCGGTGTGGGCGTTGGTGAAGATGGGGGGCATCGCCAGCGCCACCAGCGCCACCAGCGTCGGCCAGAACCCGAGCCCGAGGCCGATGGAGAGGCTGACGGTGTAGGCGAGAGCCACCAAACCGAAGGAAGGTATGGCTCGACCCAGGTTGACCAGCGACCCGGTGATCAGCCCGCCCTTCTTGTAGTGGGCGAGGATGACCGCCAGCGGCACGGTGAGGACCACCGCGATCGTCACCGAGAGCACCGAAATCCAGATGTGGTCGAGCGTGCGGGTGATCAAGCCACTGTCCCCCGTCCAATTGGCCGGGTCGCCAAGCCAGGCTGCCACCTCCTGGAAGAAGTTCACTCCTCGGTCGCTTTCGACCGAGCCCACGGCGTCAGCGCCCGCTCCGCCGCCACGAGAGACAGGTCCACCACCACCGCCAGCAGCGCCGACAGCGCGACCCCGAGCAGGATCTCGGTGGGGAAGTCCCGGGCGAGCCCGCGTCGGATGAAGAACCCGTAGCCGCCGTAGCCGACGATGAAGGTGACCGTCACCAGTCCAACCGTGGTCACCGCCGCCACCCTGATCCCGGCGACTATCACCGGAAGCGCCAATGGGATCTGCACCCGGCGCAGGATCCCCCGGTCGGTGTACCCGACGCCGCGCGCCGCCTCGACCACCGACGGGGAGACTCCGTCGATCCCGGCGACGATGTTGCGCACCAGGATCAGCAATGTGTAGCTGACCAGCCCGATCTCGGCGGTGAGCAGGCTCAGCCCGGTGAATGGGACCAGGAGGACGAAGAGGGCGATGCTGGGGATGGTGTAGAGCACACCTGAGGTCCATGTGATGGGGGCGTAGGTACGTTTGTTGCGAAGGGCCACCAAGGCGAGCAGCGCAGAGACGAGCAGGCCGACCACGACCGCGATGACGGTGAGGGTCACATGCTCGACGGTGCGCTCCCAGATCTGGTCGCCCTGGTCAGTGATCCACTCCCAGTCGATCACGTCGAACCCTCGCCGATAGCTGCCAACCCAGGGTTGGGGGATACCCGTGGGGTAGCTGCCAACCCAGGGTTGGGGGATACCCGTGCCCTCATGACAGCAGCCCCTCGGAGATCTGGTCGAGGAAAACCATCCCCAGGTAGCGGTCACCTTCGAGCACCACCGCAGCCTGGTTGCGCGTGTTGACCACGGCGTCCAGCGCCTCGCGCATCGAGGCCGCCGCCTGGATGGTGGCGCGGAAGCGGCGCGGGACGCAATCGGCGACGGTGGATTTCCCGTCGAGATCGGTGTTCCACAGCCAGCCGAGCAGGCGATCCCCCTCGAGAACGCCGACCCACTCGGTCCCCTCCTGACGCATCACGGACGACGCCTCTTCGACGGTGCCGGTGACATTCACCATCGGTCCTCTGACCAGGTTCACCGAGGTGAGCGGGATCAGCGAGAGCCGCTTGAGCCCTCGGTCCTCGCCGAGGAACCCGGCGACGAACTCGTTGGCCGGCTCCCGAAGCAGCTCGTCGGGAGGGGCGTACTGCTCGAGCATCCCTCCGATGTTGAGGATGGCCACCCGGTCCCCTACCTTGATCGCCTCGTCGATGTCGTGGGTGACGAAGACGATGGTCTTGGCAAGACGGTCCTGGAGGCGTAGTAGCTCCTCCTGGAGCCGGGACCGCACGATCGGGTCCACCGCCCCGAACGGCTCGTCCATGAGCAGCACCGGCGGGTCGGCGGCGAGCGCCCTGGCGACACCGGCGCGCTGCTGTTGCCCACCGGAGAGGGAGGCCGGGTATCGCTGCGCCATCTCCGGATCCAACCCCACCAGCTCGACGAGCTCATCGACGCGCTGCTCGATGCGCCCCTTGTCCCAGCCGAGCAGCCCGGGGACGGCGGCGATGTTGTCGGCGATGGTGCGGTGAGGGAACAGACCGATCTGCTGGATGACGTACCCGATCCCGCGGCGCAACACGTGCGGTTCGACCGAGGTCACGTCCCGCCCGTCAAGCTCGATTACTCCTGACGTCGGTTCGATCAACCGGTTGATCATCTTGAGGATCGTGGTCTTGCCGCACCCCGACGGCCCCACCAGTACCACGACTTCGCCGCGCGGTATCTCTAAGGAAAGCGAGTCCACCGCAGGGTTGACTGCTCCTTGATATGTCTTGGTGACCGCCTCGAGCCGGATCATGGCTTCGGCCATGGGCGGCGAGGGTAGGGGATGGCAGGGTCAATCAATAGCGACTCGACCCCGGGGCGCGGGCTCGGTTAGGTTCGGGGGATGCGGCGTGTCGCCACTGAGGTGCTCGTGATCGGCGGTGGCGCCACAGGCGCCGGGGTGGTACGCGACGCGGCGATGCGCGGGTTCGAAGCCATCCTGGTGGAGCGGCGCGACCTGAGCCACGGGACCACCGGCCGCTACCACGGGCTGCTCCACAGCGGGGGTCGCTACGTGGTCAAGGACCCTGAGGCGGCCAGGGAATGCATCGAGGAGAACCGGGTACTGCGGCGGATCATGCCGCACTGCATTGAGGACACAGGCGGTTACTTCGTGGTCACGCCGTGGGACGACCTTGACTACGTCCCCAAGTTCGTGGATGGGTGCATCACCGCCGGTATCCCGGTAGAGGAGGTCCCGATCGGCCAGATGCTGCGGGAGGAGCCTCTGCTCAACCCGAAAATCAGCGTATGCCTGCGGGTCCCGGACGCCTCGGCCGACTCGTTTCTGGCCACCGAGGCCACCGCCGCCTCGGCCAGGGAGCACGGGAGCACGATCCTCACCTATCACGAGGTCACCGAGGTGGTGCGAGACGGCGATCGTGTAGTCGGGGCGCGCTGTCACGACCTCGTCTCGGGTGAGGATCTGGAGATAGCGGCTGACCTCGTGGTCAACGCCTCGGGTGCGTGGGCCGGGAAGATCGCAGGAACCGTCGGACTCGACGTCCAGGTGCTCGCCGGCAAGGGGACGATGGTGGCGATCAACCATCGGGTGGTGAACACCGTGGTGAACCGGTGCAAGATGCCAGCCGACGGGGACATCATCGTCCCAATCCACACGGTTGCCGTGGTCGGCACCACCGATGACCGGGTGACAGACCCTGACCACTTCGCCATCGAGCCCTGGGAGATCCGTCTCATAATCGAGGAGGGGGCGAGGCTCGTCCCAGAGCTGCCCGCAATGAGGATCCTGCGCGCTTGGGCCGGAGTCCGCCCGCTGTACCAAGAGACATCGGTGGCAGACACGAGGGACGTCACCCGCGCCTACACCCTGCTCGACCACAGCACCAGGGACGGCGTCGACGGGATGATCACGATCACCGGCGGGAAGTGGACCAGCTACCGGCAAATGGCGGAGGTGACCGTCGACCGGGTCTGCGCCAAGTTGGGGACCGAGCGAGCATGCCGCACCCATGTGGAGGTGCTCCCCGACCCCGAGCGACATGACGGTCCCCGAAGGTACCACCGACTGGGGGCACGCCTCGCCCGAATCGAGGCGGACGAGGCGTTTGGCGAGCTGATCTGCGAGTGCGAGCTCGTCACTCGAAGCGACGTGCAGCGGAGCATCATCGAGAGCGAGGCGCGCACGCTGGACGACGTGAGGCGCGACACCAGGGTGGGGATGGGACCCTGCCAGGGCGGGTTCTGCGCCTACCGGGTGGCGGCTCTGCTCCACGAGCTCCGCTCGATCCCGATCGAGGACGCCAACGTCGCCCTCCGCGACTTCCTCCAAGAGCGGTGGAAGGGCGAGCTCTCCATCTTGTGGGGTCAGCAGCTCCGCCAGGAACGGCTCGACGAGCTCATCTACCTCAGCCTGTTCGACACCGAGCATCTCCCCGGACCACGCTCCTCCAACCTCGGCCCATCGATGTACGAGGAGTTCGCACCGGAGACCACGTCGTGACCACACCCACGTCTGCCGGTTCGCGCCACCGAACCACCGATGTCCTGGTGGTGGGGGCCGGGTTGGCCGGGCTCTCCGCTGCCCGCCAAGCCTCAGCCGCGGGTGCGCGCACTCGGGTGATCGCCAAGGGCTGGGGGGCGCAGTACTGGCTGAGCGGCGGTATCGGCGTCCTCGGGTATCACCCGCTCGGCCAGGCCCAACCGGTCGCCTCGCCCGCCGACGCGCTGGCTGCGCTTGCAGCGGACCAGCCCCGACATCCATATGCCCTTGCAGGAGTGAGCGCGGTGGCAGAGGCCGTGTCCGACATCCAGCATGCATGCGCCGACAATGGCCTGGCGCTTGAGGGGAGCATCGACCGCAACTGGCTCCTTTCATCGCCCCTAGGTGGTCGGCGTCCCATCTGCCTGGCCCCCTCGACCATGACCGGCGGGGATCTCACCCGGAGGGACCCGATGCTCATCGTCGGCCTAACGGGATACCCCGACTTCCCTGCGGGCCTGGTGGCAGCCAATCTGGAGGCACAGGACATGGCGGCCACAGCTGCAGAGGTAGACCTGGTGTCCTTCCGCCAGCGCCGTTTCCTCAACGCCACAGTGCTTGCCTCTCTGTTCGACCTTCCCGAGATACGAGAGGAAGCAGCAAGGGCGATCCGGCCCCGTCTCGGCTCGGCGGGGCGGGTGGGCATGCCGGCAGTGCTCGGCATGGAGAGCTCCGAAGAGGCCGTGTCCCACCTCAGCGACCTCTTGGGAGTCGAGGTGTTCGAGATAGCCACGGCACCGCCGTCTGTTCCCGGTATCCGGTTGCACCGAGCGCTGGTTCGGGGACTAGTCGGCTCCGGTGTCCGGGTTTCGAGCGGGATGCAGGTCGTCGGGTCCGAGTCCAACGGCAGCACGATCGAGGCTGTGTACAGCGAGGCTGCGGCACGTCGGGTGCGCCATGCCGCCGGATCGTTCGTGATCGCCACCGGTGGCATACTCGGCGGCGGTCTGATCACCGATGAAGACGGCTCCGTGACCGAGGTGGTGGCCGACATACCGGTCAAGTCCCCCGCCACCAGGTCGGACTGGTTCCGCCGCGAGGTCCTCGACTCCGCCGGTCATCCCATCTACCGCGCCGGGATCGAGGTGGACAGCGGGTGGCGACCGCTCGATTCGGGCAAAGTCGTATGGGAGAACGTCACCGTCGCCGGCGGCCTCCTTGCCGAGGCCGAGACGATCCGCGAGCACTCGATGGACGGAGTAGCTGTGGCGACGGGGTTTCTCGCCGGACGCGCCGCGGCGGCTTCGCTGGTGCCCGGATGACGGCTCCTCTCTCGGCACAGGCCCCCAACCCGGTCCACCTGCCGGTGGAGACGACGCTCGACCGATGCATCAAGTGCGGGATATGTGTGACGGTGTGCCCGGTTGCGGCCGTGACCGACAGGTTCCCCGGGCCGAAGTACGAGGGACCCCAGGCGGCCCGGCTGCGCCAGCCCTGGAGGGCCGGGGCGCCACGAGCCGACCTCGACAACGGCCTCTGGGTGCGCACCGACGATCACGATGGTCACCTCGTCCCCGACCACTCGGTCGACTACTGCAGCGGGTGCCGAGCGTGCAACATGGCCTGCCCAACTGGGGTCCGAATCGCCGAAATCAACGCTCGGGCCCGCGCCGCCATGGTCGAGGGCGCCGAGTTCGGATGGCGGAAGCGGCTCCGCAACAATCTCCTGGCCCGACCTGAACTCCTTGGGAGCGCCGGATACCCGGTGGGACGCCTGGTCAACGCCGCGTTCGAGAACCGCTTCGCCAGGGCGCTCGCCGACGGGCTGTTGGACATCGACCGCAGGGCGCCGCTGCCCCGCTACCAGGGTGAGCGGTTCGCCGCTTGGCACCGCAGGCACAAACCGGAGCCGCCGACGAGGGGGAGGGTGGCCTACTTCACCGGCTGCGCCACCGCCTGGTACGAGGCGCGGATCGGCCGGGCTGCGATCGGCGTCCTCGAGCGGCTCGGGTTCAAGGTGGTCGTGCCCGAGCAGAACTGCTGTGGTCTGCCGCTCCTCTCCAACGGTGAGTTCCCCGCCGCCCGCAAGTACCACCGTGGAAACGTCGAGAAGCTCATCGGCCTGGCCGAGCGGGGGATCCCAATTGTCGGCACCTCGACCTCGTGCACGTTGACCCTCAAGGAAGAGGCGCCCGAACTGCTCGATGCCTTCGCCCCCGACGAGAACGCCGTGGCCGCCGCAACCTACGACATCTGCGAGTTCATCGCCGGGTTGGTGGACCAGGGTGACCTCGCTCTCGATCTTCTTCCAATCCCCCTCCGACTCGGCTACCACCCTCCTTGCCAATATCGGGCTCACCGCATCGGGCTGCCCGCTCTCGACCTGATGGAGATGGTCCCCGATCTCCAGGTCGAGCTCAGCCCGGCGACGTGTTGCGGGATCGCCGGCACCTACGGCTACAAGAGCGAGAAGTACGACATCGCCATGGCCGTGGGCGCTCCCCTGTTCAAATTTGTCAAGGATGTCGGCGGGCCGGTGGCGATTTGCGACTCCGAGACCTGCCGATGGCAGATAACCCACGGCACCGACGTGCCGGCGGTCCACCCGATCGAGGTGATAGCCGCCGCTATGGGTTTAGCCGTCGAGGATCCGCTGGCCGGTGCGCTGCGCGCCGCCGGGGTGGCCGAAGCCTGACAATCGGCATCGATCCAGGTTGGACAACGATGCTCGACGGGATATTCTTAGCAACCGGGTGATGCGTTTTGGCGCGCTGGCGCTGCTGTCATGGCTGGTCGTCGCCTGCACCACTCGAG
The DNA here is from genome assembly GCA_036258335.1 of Acidimicrobiia bacterium. Classification (GTDB taxonomy): domain Bacteria; phylum Actinomycetota; class Acidimicrobiia; order Spongiisociales; family DATADW01; genus DATADW01. Next base: position 3,992 of record DATADW010000028.1, on the reverse strand, counting down.
GCGCTGGCGGGAGCGTGCCCCGCGACAACCCGTCGCACCTGAAGCCGCTCTGACCACGACGCTCTCGACCACCTCCCGGTGAGGGAGGGGGTTGGAGGAGGGTGATTGGCGCCGCGCGCCTGAGTCACCCTCTCAGCCGGTAACGGCTTTGTCAGTGGCGTTGGCGAGCAACTCGCGCACCTCGGTGGCGTTGGCGAGACCAAGGGCCTCTTGCGCGATGCGGCTTGCGGTGGCGGTGTCCACCTGGCGTATCGCTGCCTTCACAAGCGGGATCGCCGGGGGGCTCATCGACAGCTCGGTCACACCCAGCCCGATGAGGAGGGGCGCTGCCAGTGGATCGCCCGCCACCTCACCGCAGACCCCAACCCATCTCCCGTGTTCCTTTGCACCCTCGACCGTTGTGGCGATGAGCCGCAACACCGCGGGGTGGAGCGGGTCGTTGAGCGCCCCCAGAGCGGGGTTGCCCCGCTCCGCCGCCAGCGCGTACTGGGTCAGGTCGTTAGTGCCGATCGAGAAGAAATCGACCACCTCGGCCAGCCGGCCGGCGGTGAGGGCGGCGGAAGGGACCTCGACCATCACCCCGACCTCGATCCGATCGGGCACTCTCCGGCCCTCGGCGGCGAGAACCTGCTGAACTCGGACGACCGCATCCCGCGCTGCCCGTGCCTCGGCGGCGTCGGCCACCATGGGGAACATCACCCGAAGCGGATGATCGGCGGCAACACGGACAGCCGCCCGAAGCTGGGGCTCGAACAGATCAGGCTCGTTGAGTTGGAGACGCACCCCGCGCACCCCGAGGAACGGGTTGGCCTCCTCGGGGCGGGGCAGGTATGGGAGCGGCTTGTCACCGCCGACGTCGAGGGTCCGCAGGATCACCGGCAGCCCACCCATCGTCTCGGCCACTTGCCGGTACACCGCCTCCTGGTCGTCTTCGCTCGGTGGCGCGGCACGGTCGAGGAAGAGGAATTCGGTCCTGAGAAGACCCACGCCCTCCGCCCCCGCCTCCACCGCGGCAGCGGCGTCCTCGATCGAACCGATGTTGGCCGCCACCTCGATCCTGACCCCGTCGGCCGTCACCGCCGGTTGTGACGCATCGCGTCGGGCCGCATCGACCACTTCGGCGCGGCTCGCCGCCTTGTCCTGGAACTCCTGCGCCACCTCGTCCGATGGATCGACCACCACCAGTCCGGCATCACCATCCACTACCAGGGTGATGCCTTCCTCGACGGCGAGCAGCGCCGGCCCGAGGGCAACCACCGCGGGTATACCCAATGCCCGGGCCAGGATGGCGCTGTGCGAGGTGGGGCCCCCGGCGGCACATGCCAGACCGCGCACCAAGGATCGGTCGAGCCCGGCCGTCTCCCCCGGGGTCAACTCGTTGGCAATCACCAACCCGGGGGCGGACAACCGGACCTGGATGTCAACACCGGCCAGCCGGGCGAGTACTTGACGGCCGACGGCATCCACGTCGTCGGCCCTAGCCGCCATATAGGGGTCATCGAGCGTGCGCCACGAGCCGGCCATCGAGGCGACGGCGCCTATCCATGCCGTGGCGGCAGACGCCCCGCCCTCGATCGCGGTTCGCACTGGTACGAGCAATGCCTCGTCCTCGAGGATCAGCCGGTGAGCGTCGAATATCGCAGCCTCATCCGCCGCCCCGGTGGCGACAACTCGGGCCGCGCTCACCGTGATGTCTGCGGTGGCTCCTTTGATGGCGACTTCGAGCGCCTTCAACTCCTCATCGGGACTGCCAGTCGGGCCGGTCGGCATGGGGATGTCGGCCACCTCGAGCCGGCGGGCAGGGCCGATGGCGATCCCGGGTGCAGCGGGAATGCCCCTAAGCGGCGCTCCTTCCGTCTCGACCGCAGTGACCTGACGCAACACCGCAGGTGGTGGCCCGTGATCGCCAAAGTCGTCGTCAGCGAGCCGCTGGAGCGCGGCGAGTACTTCGCTCGACCCTGGGCCGGTGGCGGTGACCTCTATCTCGTCGCCTTGGCGGACGCCGAGCATGGCGATCCCGTTGAGGCTTTTGCCCGGAGCCGGCCCTCTGCCGTTGCGGAGGTTGGTGACCTCGACCTGAGCGTCGTGCTGGGCCACCGTCTGGACGAAGCGCGCCGCTGGTCTGGCATGGAGGCCGAGGGGGTTGCCGACGGTGATGCGAAGCCGGACACCGCCCCGGCTCTGCGCCGCCTCCCGCTCGCCGGGACCTGGTGCTCGGACCTCCTTCCCCGGGAACGGGATCAGTGCCTGCTCAGCGGGGTCCCGCTCAGCGGGATCTTGCTCTTGTGCCAACTGGGCCTCCTTGGGACCGAGTGCTGCCGCTGCCTCGGACGCCGCCTCCTCGATGGTCGATCCGAGCCGGGCCTGCACCACCGCAGCCACAGCGCCTTCAACTAAAGGCGCTGCGGAGAGGACCACCTTCTCCCGTTGCTCGGGGGTGAGCATCTCCAGCGCCATGTCGGTGCAGAGGAGGGCGCTCCCCAGGTCCATGAGAACCAGAACGCCGTCCTCCGACCAGGCCTGCTCGATGGCCGCCATCACTCGGACGGCGTCCGTCCCGATCGGGTTGCCCGGCTCGTCGAGACCCCCCGCGGTGACCACCTTGACCTCGCCGCCGCCCATCTCCCGGGCAAGCTCGGCCACCCCCTCGGCGAGGGTGTGGCTGTGCGAGACGATGACGACCCCGATCATTCAGGTGATACCCGCCATGTAACAGGTGGTAGGTGGCATATACCACCTACCACCCATCACCAACCACGGTGGGGGGCGGGGAGGGCCCCCCCACCTCGCTCTCACTCCACCCAGTCGAACGTGCGGGTCACTGCCTTCTTCCACAAGGCGTACTCGCGATCGCGCTCCGCCGGGTCCATCTGCGGGGTCCATTCCTTGTCCTTGACCCAGTTCTCACGCAGGTCGTCCACCTGCGCCCAGAATCCGGTGGCGAGCCCGGCGGCGTATGCCGCACCGAGCGACGTCGTCTCCGGGACTGCGGGTCGGATCACAGGAACGCCCAGCACGTCGGCCTGGAACTGCATGAGCAGGTCGTTGCCCACCATCCCGCCGTCGACCTTGAGCTCGGTGAGCTCGACACCCGAGTCCTTGTTCATGGCGTCGAGGACCTCACGGGTCTGCCATGCAGTCGCCTCGAGCGTCGCCCGGGCGATGTGGCCCTTGTTGATGTACCGGGTGAGACCGGCGAACACACCGCGGGCGTCCGACTTCCAGTACGGGGCGAACAGACCAGAGAAGGCGGGGACGATGTACATCCCACCGTTGTCCTCGACCGTCTTGGCCAGCGCCTCGACGTCGCCGGAGCTCTCGATCAACCCCAGGTTGTCGCGCAGCCATTGCACCAGTGCCCCGGTGATGGCGATCGAGCCTTCCAAGGCGAACACCGCGTCCTGATCGCCGATCTTGTAGCAGGCCGTGGTGAGCAGACCGCTCTTCGATGGGACCAACTCCGTGCCGGTGTTGAGCAACATGAAGTTGCCGGTTCCGTACGTGTTCTTGGCGTTGCCCACGTCGAAGCAGGTCTGGCCGAATGTGGCCGCCTGCTGATCACCGAGGTCACCCGCCACCGGAATGCCGCCCAGCGTCCCCCTCGCCTCGCCGTAGACTTCGGCCGAGGACCGGATCTCGGGGAGCACCGAGCGCGGCACACCCATGATGCCGAGGATCTCGTCGTCCCAATCGAGGGTGCGAAGGTCCATCAGCATGGTCCGGCTGGCGTTGGTGACGTCGGTGACATGCGCCCCGCCGTCGGTGCCTCCGGTCAGGTTCCAGATCACCCAGGTGTCCATGTTGCCGAAGGCGAGGTCGCCCGCCTCGGCCCTGCCCCTGGCGCCCTCGACGTTGTCCAGGACCCAACGGATCTTTGGCCCCGAGAAGTAGGTGGCCAGCGGGAGGCCAACCTTGTCGCGGAAACGGTCCTGGCCGCCGTCAGCCGCCAGCTCGTTGCAGATCTGGTCGGTCCGGGTGTCCTGCCAGACGAT
>DATADW010000027.1:0-4561 GCA_036258335.1 Acidimicrobiia bacterium | reverse complement strand
GCCGTCGGCGGCGACGATCAGCCCCCGCTCCTTGCCCGCCTCGCTGAGCGCGGTTCTGGCGTTGCGCGGGTCATCGCGGTAGGTCTCGGCTGCGATGGCCTGTACCCATGTCACGGTGAGCAACAGCGCGCTGAACCCGGCGAGCATCACCAACGCCACGCGACGTGTGGGTCCGTTCATCCCAGCCGCTCCTCGTGCGATATCCGAGCCAGCAGCGTGACCAGCAGCAGACTGGAGACCAACGAAGAGCCGCCATAGGAGACAAAGGGGAGGGCGAGGCCGGTCAGCGGGAGCAGCCGCACCACGCCGCCGATGATGAGGAAGGTCTGCAACCCCAAGGTGACGGCCAGACCGGCGGCGAGCAGCTTGCGAAAGGGATCGCGGCTCCGCAGCGATATCCCGAACCCGATGCCGACGAGCAAAGCGAAGGCGGCGAGGGTTGCAGCCGTTCCCGCCAGCCCGAGCTCCTCACCGATGGCGGCGAATACGAAGTCGGTCGAGGCATTGGGGATGAGGTCGGGCCGTCCCAAACCGAGCCCTGCTCCTGACAGGCTCCCCGAGGCCATGGCGAAAAGGCTCTGGGCGATTTGGTAACCGCTGTCGGCGTAATCGGCGAAGGGATCGAGCCATGCAGTGACCCGTCGTTGCACGTGGTCGAAGGCCGCCCAGGCGACCACGGCCCCACCCAGCGCCAACCCGACGCCTCCCAGGACGTACATGGCTCGGCCGGTCGCAACGTAGAGCATGGCCACGAACACCCCGAAGAGGAGCAGCGAGGCGCCGAGGTCCCGCTGGTAGACGAGGACGACGAAACTCGCCGCCCAAGCCGCCAGCACCGGGACCAGTTGGCGGAGCTCGGGGAGCGTGAGCGGTCCCAGCCGGCGGCTCCCCTCTGCCAGCGCAGGCGCGCGCTCGGCGAGGAAGCTGGCGAGGAAGACGACCAGCAGGAGCTTGGCGATCTCCCCGGGCTGGAACTGGAGGGTGAGCGGGCCAAGGACCAGCCGCACCCAAAGGCGTGACCCGTTCTGCTCGAAGCCCTGGAGAGGCAGTGGGCCGTTGCTGGGGAGGAGCGGAAGCAGCAGGAGGGCGATCGCCGCCAGCAGGAAGATGTACCGGTAGCGGCGGAGCAGCGCCAGACCGCTCTTCCTCACCAACAAGAGCAAGCCGATGGAGAGGCCGGCGCCGATCAGCAACCACCATCGCTGCAGTCCGGCCCGGGCAGGGTCGAGTCGGTACACCACAGTGAGCCCGATGGCGCTGAGCAGGGCGGCCAGCGGCAGCAACAGCGTGTTGGCGTTTGGTGCCGTCTGCCGTATCGCCAAGTGAAGCCCGCCAAAGGCGATGAGGAACATGAGGAAGGTGAGCCCGGCCCTGGCGTCGAAACCGGTCCCCGCCGCCAGCCCGACCAAGACGACCCCGAGCGTCGCCAGCCCGGAGGCAGCCACGATCAACCCAGCCTCAGCGGTTCTAGGCATGTGCTCCCTCGCGGCGCTCGCTCGCGGTTCTGGGTTGTGGGTTCTGGGTTCTGGGTTGAGATGGCGCGAGGGAAGATGGAAGACGGGAGACGGGAGACGGAAGGTCCGCGTCAGTCCCCCCGGCTGAGAGGATGGCACCCGCGGCGCCTCTCTTGATCCGTCCCCAGGGAGGGGGGAAGGGTCCCGCTGCGAAGCAGTGGATAGGGGGGCTGCCGAATTCCCAACGGTGCGGTGTCACGTCTACCGCCTCCCGGTCAGCGGGAGAGGCAAACGTCCATAGACCACCAAAAGGGGCGATTCACTCGAGGGCATCGGCGACGGCGACGGTGATGTTGTCGTGACCTCCTGCGGTGTTGGCCGCCTCGATGAGGGCCCAGACAGCTTCCTCGGGTGTGCCGGAGCCCAGAAGCGGGCGGATGTGGTCGTCGTCGATCATCACGGTGAGCCCATCGGAGCAGAGAAGGAGACGATCCCCCTGCTCCAGAGGTTCCTCGAACTCGTCCACCTCGAGATGGAACTCCAGCCCCAGAGCCCGGGTCACCAAGCTGCGCTGGGGGTGGTTCTCCGCCTCCTTCTCGGTCAGCTTGCCGCTGGCGACGTACTCGGCCACGACGGAGTGATCCTGGGTCAGTCGCCGCAGCTTCCCCTGGCGAAGCAGATAACCGCGGCTGTCGCCGACATGGGCGAAGTGGGCGGAGCCATCCGCATCGAGACGAGCAAGGGTCATGGTGGTCGCCATCCCGGCGAGCCGAGGGCGGCTGGCCACCTCGGCCAGGATCGCCCGGTTTGCGGACAAGACGGCCTCGGCCGGTGTCAACGCCGGGTCGGAGGCAACCTCGATCGCCAGCTTGCTCGCCACCTCTCCGCCGATGTGTCCCCCGAGACCGTCGGCGACCACGAGGAGGACGCTGTCACCCATCCCGGCATCGGTGGGGTGCACCGCGTCCTCATTGATGGGGCGTGCCCGCCCCGGGTGGGTCGCCGTCGACCACAGGTACCTCACTTCACCTCCAGAACCGTTTTTCCGATCTGGACTGCATCACCCCGGTTGAGGTCGAGTGGCGCCGACACCCGGCGGCCGTTGACGTAGGTGCCGTTGGTGCTACCCAGATCGTGGAGCACCAATCGTCCGTCCTTGGCGACAAAGCGGACGTGGAACTCGGAAGCGTAGGGGTCCTCGATCTTGATGTCTGCCTCGTCGCTCCGGCCCAGCACCATCACGTCGCGCACGGTCACATCCAACCCGGGCTGGGCGTCAGATCGGACCACCACCAGCCGGGCCCCGGCTCGTTTCGACCTCTTCGGATCGCTGACACCGAGGTAGCGGACCAAGGCCCGGGCGACCTGCCACACGAAGAGGTAGATGAGGGCGAGGAAGATCAGCTTGAGGAGGGTGAGGACCAGCGCCGGCATCGCAGAACCGTCACGCCGTCCGGAAGGTGTACGGAATGGGCCCGAACGAGATCACCGATGTCGGCCGGAGTGTGGTTGGCCCCTCCACCGGTATCCCGTCGAGCGTCGTCCCGTTGGCCGACCCGAGGTCTTCTACCCAGGCACTCCCGGCTTCGCGCCAAATGAGCGCATGGGTTCGGCTCACCCCTGGGTGGAGAAGCACGGCATCACATGACGAGGAACGGCCGACGACATCCCGGTTGTGAAGAAGCCCGGCCCGCTCGCGCCCCATCAAATAGGCCCATGCCGGACGGTCGCCGGAACGTGTCACCCCCGAGCAGCCGACGGTCCCCGTTGTGACGCTCTCGTCTAGCACGATGCGCACCGTGCACGGTCCCTCGAGTCGCCAGCCCCGCTCCGCCGCGGTCTGCTCCATCCCGGCGGCCAACTCGGTTACCAGCGGGTCGGGCACCTCCACGTCCTGAAGGTCGGCGGGGTTGATCGAGATCGTCCAGTCGTTGGAGATGCCGGGTCCCGACGGGGTCGCGTGCACGGTTAGGTCGGCCTCCCGGACGAGCCGTCCACCGAGCTCCACGGGATGGAGATTCCCCCGGAAGACTCGCCCGGCGAGCCCGTCCATCAGTCGCTCCAAGCGGCGCTCCAGGTCTCGCACCAGTCGCACCGGCGGGAGTGTAAGGGGGGAACCCAGTAGAGCAGACCGGGGGAGCACAGCAGAGGACTGGTACCATCCTGTTGTCAGATCCCCGGGCGAGTGGCGGAATTGGCAGACGCGCAGGATTCAGGTTCCTGTGGGCTTACGCCCGTGGGGGTTCAAGTCCCCCCTCGCCCACCCCAGAACCCGAACAGCCTCGACCGGAGACGAACCTTTGTTCCCCCAGGATCCCCGCCGACGCAGAAGGCGCCGTCGGTACCTGGTCCCCCTTATCGGCACAGCACTTCTGCTGATCGCCTGGGGAGCGACCTCACTGCGCAGTGACGCCCGGACCATGGTCGGCTTCTTCGACGCGCTCGTGCAGCATGCCGAGACCCAGTCGGCGACCGCCGTCGGCTTCCAGCAGCTCCTTGCCACGTTGAGCAGCGTCGATCGAGACCTCGTGTCCGGCCGGATCGCCGAACTGCGCGAGGACCTGACCGCATCCACCGAGCAACTCGAACCAGAGGAGGTCCCAGAGGGTGCCGAGGCCGCCAGTGCCCTGTTCGACCTTGCCCTCGAGGAGTGGGACGCCGGGCTGGCGGCATTCGATACCTCGCTTCTCGCCGTTGCCGACGACCCCGAATCGGAGGAGGCGGTCGAGGGGCTTGCCGGCGCCATCCAACGTATTGCGGTGGGTGATCTTCTCTACCGCCGCTTCCTCGAGGAGTCCGAAGGGTTGCGTTCCGACCTCGACGTGGCTATCGCCTCCACCTATCCCGAAGTCAGCTTCATACCTGAGCGGTTCGCCGGTACCAGCGCCGCAGCGAGCATCGCCGGGACCGTCCGGGCCAACCCCTCGCTCGACCTCAACCCCGATATCGAGATCAACCAGGTCAGCTTCGAGCCCGAGGCGGTCCTCAACACAGACGATCAGCTGGTGGTGACCGCCACCGATGAGGTGACGGTGAGCGTCGTCGTCGCCAACGTGGGGAACGTTCCACGACTGGGTGGCCAGCTCCGTGTCCGGTTGGAGGACGGA
>DATADW010000026.1:0-3301 GCA_036258335.1 Acidimicrobiia bacterium | reverse complement strand
ACACCGACATCCCCGCCGACTCCTGGCCCCGATGCTGCAGGGCGAACAGCCCGAAGTAGATGAGGTGAGCTGCTCGCTGATTGGGGGCGTATACGCCGAAGACCCCGCAGGCCTCGCCGGGCTTCTCCATGTTCGGGGTTTTCTGGTCCACTGACGGGTCAGTGTAGGAGGGAGGGCCTTCGTCGAACTGCCAACCGCCGGTCGCCAAACTTCAGCCGACGAGTCGTCGGGGTATCGCCTCTCTCCATGTTCGGGTGGCGGCCTCCAGCGGAACGGACGACACGGCGGAACCGAGATGGAATGCGATGGTGTCGCCCCCGAACCGGCCGACGAGCGAGGCGGGGACCCCCATCTCGCCGGCGGCCGCCGCCAGCGTGTCGCCGTAACCCGGGGCGGTGGCGGCGAGGAACCGGTGGGGGTCCTCGCTGAAAAGCTGCCGAAAGTCCGGGCACTCGATCGCGGCGCCCACCGACGAGCGGATGCAGATCTCCGCTGCGGCCATGGCCAGACCTCCATCGGCGACGTCTTGGAGCACGGGAGCGAAACCGGCATCAGCGAGCCGCCTCGCCAAGGCGACCGCTCCCCGTCCCGCGCTGGGGTCCGGCGCCGTCGGCCGACCCCCGACATGGCCGAAGACCACCTTCTCCAGGCAACTGCCCGCCAGCCCGCGCCCCGGTAGCGAACCCAGCAGCCACAGCTCCATGCCCTCTTTGGCCTGATCGAGGCGCGGGGGGCTGGTGAGGAGGGGCTCGGCTATCCCGAGCAGCCCGATCACGGGGGTCGGGTCTATGTCCTGTCCATCGGTCTCGTTGTAGAAGGAGACGTTGCCGCCGACCACCGGAATACCCAGCGCCTCGCACGCCGCGGCGATCCCCTCGATCGTCTCGACGAACTGCCACATGACCTCGGAGTGCTCGGGGTTTCCGAAGTTGAGATTGTCGACCACCGCCAGCGGGCGCGCCCCGACGATCGCCACGTTGAGCGCAGCCTCGAACACCAGCCGGGCGGCGCCGCGCCTCGGGTCGAGCGAGCACAGCCTCCCGTTCCCGTCGACGGACACAGCCATCCCTTTGCCGGTCTCACCCAGCGAGAGCAGAGCGGCACCGAATCCGGGCCCGACCACGGTGTCGAGGAAGAGGAGGTGGTCGTACTGCTCGAACACCCAACTCCGGTCGGCCAGGGCGGGGTAATCGAGCAGGGCGAGGAGCGCCTCGGCCGGGTCGGGAGGGCGGAGGTACCGGTAGGTGCTGCTCCACCGATCCTCCAGCCACCACGGCTCACCGGCGGGGCGTCGATAGCGGGGCCCGGAGGTGAGCGACTCGGCCGGCACCTCGGCGACCACTTCGCCACCATGGGTCACCCGCACCATTCCACCTGGCCGAACCGACCCGACCACCGATGCATCGATCTCCCAACGCGAAGCCACCTCGAGCACCTCGGGGACCCTCTCGGGGGGCACGAATGCCATCATCCGCTCCTGTGACTCCGACATGAGGAGCTCGGGCGCGGTCATTTCGCTCTCACGCACGTGGACCAGGTCGAGGTCGAGGTCGAGCCCGACGCCGGCACGGGCGGCAGGCTCGGCGGCGGCGCAAGACAGGCCAGCCGCCCCTAGGTCCTGGACCCCGACCACGAGTCCTCGGCGGTACAGCTCGAGACAGGCTTCGATCAGCTTCTTCTCCTCGAACGGGTCGCCCACCTGCACAGACGGGCGCTTTGCCCCGCTGTCCTCGTCGAAGCCGGCCGAGGCGAGAACCGATGCCCCCCCGATCCCGTCGCGGCCGGTGGAGGCGCCGAGCAGAACCGCTATCGACCCGGGAGGGCCTGCGGATCCCAGGACGAGCTGGTCCTTCCTCATCACCCCGAGGCACATCACGTTCACTAGTGGGTTACCCGAGTAGCACTCCTCGAATGCCAGCTCGCCGCCGACGGTCGGGACGCCGACGGCGTTGCCGTAGGCGGCGATCCCAGCGACCACGCCACCGAACAGATAGCGGTTGAGTGGGTCGTCGAGCGGGCCGAATCGGATCGAGTCCCACAGGGCCACGGGACGGGCGCCCATGGTGAACACATCGCGCAGGATGCCCCCCACTCCGGTTGCGGCGCCCTGGTGCGGCTCGACAAAGGATGGGTGGTTGTGGCTCTCGATCCGGAGCGCAGCCAGCCACCCGTCACCGAGGTCGACCACCCCGGCGTTCTCACCGGGCCCGACCACGACCCAGGGAGCGGTCGATGGCAGGCGGCCGAGGTGGGCCCGTGAAGACTTGTAGGAGCAGTGCTCCGACCACATGACGGAGAACATGGCGAGCTCGGCCGGAGAGGGGGGCCGCCCCAATCGCGCGGAGATGTCGCTCATCTCCTCGACGCTCAACCCGAGAAGGCCGAGGTCGGGGGTGCCTTCTGTCTCCGGGCCAGCGGTATCCGGGCCGGCGGTATCTGGGCCGGTGGTATCTGGGCCGGCGGTCACGAAGCTCGCCGCATGGCGTCGGACTCGCATGCGCCGAGAAAGCCCTCGAGCAGCCCCTTGCCGCCGGTCTCGTACCGGTCGAGCACCGCGCGCTCCGGGTGAGGCATGACACCGACCACGTTTCCCGGCCCATTGGCGACCGCCGCCGCCGCCCGGTGCGATCCGTTGGGATCGTCGGTGTAGCGGATGACCACCCGCCCCGATCCCTCCGGGTCAACCCAGGCACCCTCATATGAGTTCAGGGGGATGCGGAGACGGTCGCCCATCTGGAATCCCGATGTGAGGATGGTGGCATTGTCGGCCACCTCCACCTCGACGAACCGGCAGATGAAGCGCAGGTCACGGTTGGCGATCAGCGCCCCGGGGAGCAGTCCCGCCTCGCACAGGACCTGAAACCCGTTGCAGATCCCGAGCACAGGAAGCCCGTCGGCGGCGGCCCGCTCCACCTCCGCCATGAGCGGCGAGAAGCGGGCTATGGCGCCAGTACGGAGATAGTCACCGTGGGCGAACCCGCCAGGCAACACGACCCCGCCCGCCCCGCTCACATCATGGTCACCGTGCCAAACCGGCTCGGCGTCACCGCCGAGAGCCCGCAAAGCCCGCACCACGTCGCGTTCGCAATTGGTCCCTGGGAATAACACGACTGCCACCCGAGCGGTCATCGCACCACCTCGACGGTGAAGTCCTCGAGCACCGGATTGGCCAACAGCCGGCGGCACATGTCGTCCACCCGTTCGGTGAGTGAGTCGGGATCGTCGTCCTCGACATCGAGGGTGATCAGCTTGTCGACCCGAACGGAGGCGACCCCTTCGAACCCGAGTTGGTGGAGTGCCC
>DATADW010000025.1:0-2786 GCA_036258335.1 Acidimicrobiia bacterium | reverse complement strand
CCGTCATGGAGCACCCGATCCAACCGTCGAGCCCGCCGGTTCCCAAGGTGGTGGTGGTCGGCCCCACGGTGGTGGTGGTGGTCGGAGTCGGACCATCGGTCCCGGCCGAGATCTCGAGACCGACCGCGATCCAGTTGCTCGAACCCGACCAAGAGGCGCTTGGGGTCGTCTCCTCACCCAACTCCCATGCCGGGGAGAGCCGATGCTGTTCCGCGCCGGTCCCGATATCGGCGATCTCGTTGGCGAGTTCCTGAGTGATGGTGCTGCTGTTGCTCTTGGCCACCCCGAATACCGCGGCGTTGGCGACCGGGTTGGCAAAGCCGGGGAGCGCCACCTGAGCGGTGGTGCCCGTCCCTGAGGAGAAGGCGATCCGGCGCACCGGCGCCTGCCGGTCGATCCCACCTCTCGCTTCGAAGAACGAGCGAGAGCTGCGAAGTTGGGTCTGGCCGGCGAAATCGAACGTGACGTTGGGGGAGGCTTGAGGATTGTCTGCCCAAGCCTGGTAGACGGCAACCCTCATCGTCCCGCTCGCAGAGGTGCCCACTAGCTGCCAGTTGAGGTTCTTCCCGGTGACCGTGGGTACGTTCGGGGTCCCTGCTGAGACGACCGACGCGCTCACCATCAAGACGTAGGAGCCTTGGGTAAAGGCATAGGCATCGGGGATGGTGTACGAGGCCTTGTTCCCCCCATCGCCATCGCTGAAGACGTGGTGAAAGACGATCGGCTGAGGTTCGACCTGGGCGACGGCGGGATCGTCGATCACGGCGACACCGGCGCCAAGCGCTGCCACCACGACCAAGACCAGCAGATACCGAGGTCGTCTCAGCATGCCCACTCCCGCCCGAGTTGCCGGACACGGCCAACCCAGTCGCATCATCTTACCGGGCCTGCCAATACAGTTGATGGGCAGAGTGATCCCCGGCCAGCGCCACGGGTAGGGCAAACCCCACTCCCGAGACGCCGGGAGGCTTCATTGTCCCGAGGCAACGCCTGACGTACCGTGCCATCGTGTCCAGTGCGCCCCCTTCCAGGCCCGTGACTACGAGACCATCGGGTCCGGCGCCAGCTGCGCGGGCTGCCTCTTCGGCTTGGAATTGGAGGCGCATCGGCGATTCGTTCCGAGGACTCGTCGGGTCCACCGTTCACCTCCTCCTCGATCTCCCCATGGGGATCGTGGGGTTCGTGCTCAGCCTGACCCTCCTCCTCTTGGGGATCCCCCTCCTGATCGTGTACCCGATCGGCCTCCTGGTGCTGTTCTCATGGCTCTGGGTAGTGCGTGGTTTGGCGGCGTTCGAAAGAGCCCGCATCGGTGTCATGCTCAAGTCGGATATCCCTTTTCCGCCACGCCGACGCGGTAGCGGGTCGTGGCACCAGCGGTTTTGGTCCTCGATGTCGGATCCGGTCACGTGGAGGGAGTTCGCCTACCTTCAGCTGCTGCTCCCGCTTGGGATTTTCACCTTCACCTTCGCCCTGCTCGCGTGGAGCATTCCGCTTTCCCTGCTCGCAACCCCCTTTCTGATGGCTGGACTCGGCGCCGACCTCACGGCTCCCGGGTTCCTGATGCTCGCGGTTGCCGCGCCTCTCGTCGGCCTTGCCGCGCTCGCCTGGCTTCCCTGGATGATCGGTGCTCTCGCCCTCCTCGACATCGCCGTCGCTCATGCGATGCTCGGCCCCACGGAGCGGGACCGTCTCGGGAGGCGCGTCTCCGAGCTCGCCTCGAGCCGGTCACGCATGGTCGACGCCACCGAACAGGAGCGCCGCCGTATCGAACGTGACCTCCATGATGGCGCCGGCCAGCAGCTGGTCTCCTTGGCGATGACGCTCGGCATGGCCAAGGAGAAGTTCGCCACCGACCCAGAGGCCGCGCGAGCCCTCGTTGACGAAGGCCACCAGGAGGCGAAGCAAGCCCTCGCCACGCTGCGCAACATCGTGCGGGGGATCAGCCCGGCGATTTTGTCCGACCGGGGGCTGGGAGCCGCACTCTCTTCGGTTGCGGCCCGCTCGACAATTCCCGTGGCGCTCGAGGTCAACGTGCCGCATCGGCTCGACCCCGGGGTCGAGGGCATTGCCTACTACCTGGTATGCGAGGCGCTCGCCAATGTCGCCCGTCACTCCGGGGCAACCGCAGCTTCTGTTCGAACGGTTGTCCGCGGCGATGTTCTCGAGATCGAGGTCAGCGACGACGGGCGGGGGGGCGCCGATGCGGCGCTGGGCACCGGCCTCGCCGGCCTGGGAGACAGAGTTGCCGCGGTCGACGGGAGATTCCAGATCGAGAGCCCCCCGGGTGGCCCCACCGTGCTCCGAGCCGAGATTCCCTGCGGTCCAGAAGGGGAATGAGGTGCGGATCGCCATCGCCGAGGACTCGGTGCTGCTGCGCGCCGGCTTGGTCAGGTTGCTCAGCGATGCCGGCGAGGAGGTCGTCGCCGAAGCTGGAGATGGCGTTGACCTGATCGAAGCGGTGGCCAGGGAACGACCCGACTTGGCAATTGTCGACGTCCGGATGCCCCCGACCTACCGCGACGAGGGGATCCGAGCTGCCCTCGAACTTCGACAACGCCATCCCGACACGGCCGTGCTGGTCCTCAGCCAATACGTCGAGGAGGAGTACGCCTCGGAACTCCTCGCCGACCATCCCCGAGGTGTGGGATATCTCCTCAAGGATCGGGTGACCGACGTCTCCGAATTCGTCGAGTCGGCCCGTCGGGTCGCCGCCGGCGGCACCGTCCTCGACCCCGAGGTGGTATCCCAACTCCTGGTGCGCAGTCGCCGCCGAGACCCTCTCGACC
>DATADW010000024.1:0-12020 GCA_036258335.1 Acidimicrobiia bacterium | reverse complement strand
TGTTAACGATTTGGGTGAAGAGCTGCGCCGATGCAACGCCCGGTCCGTGATCGGCGCCCGGAGCGGAGAACTAAATCGGCCGGCTACCGAATTCTGCCGGTCGGGTCAGTCCTCGTCGAGCAGCTTGCCGATGTACCGGGTACGACGTCGCCCCTGCTCCTGCCAGTAGGCGTACCAGTAGGGCCCGTGGGGGCAGCGAGTGCATCCTGACTTGCCGCATCGGATGAACCTCTTGCGGAGGCGTACTTCGGTGTCGGGTACCGGCTTACCCGTGCCCTCGAGTCGAGCCCTCGCCAGGATCAACAACCGGCGTAGCTCGTGTTCGTCCAATTCTCGGACCGCATCGAGCAGATCGCGGTCGAGGCTCACGTGAAGAGCCTCTGCTCAGGCCACTTCAAGCGTGGCGAAGAGCCGCGGGGAATGCCGGTGGTCGGCCAACGTCCACCCTCGGGGCGGGCTGAACCGATCGGCATGATGGTGGCACAACGCATACCCGGCTCCCGGCTCGGGCGGCTCTACCAGGTCATCGAGCCACACCTCGGAGGCGGCGTAGTGGTATCCCATGACCGCACCTGCCGGGCCGCTACAGCGTGCGCACTTGAGCATGGGGCGTCAAGGTACGCATCGGAGCGGCAACCGGCAAGGACCCTCGCCGCGGAGTCCCTCCTCAGCCTGCGCTTACCCGCCGCGCAGCTCGTCGGAGCCGAGCCGAGCTGGGAGAGCCCTCGGCCCACCATTCCAGGCCGTGGTCCCCGACTACCGCTACCAGCGGGACAGCGCTGACACCGGCATGTTCGAATGTGTCTGGGTCGCTCTCCCAGACGACGAGTCGGTAGTCGTCGCCCACCGCCGCTCGCACTGCGCTCTCCGCCGAGGCGCAGCTGTCACAGCCCCGCGAGGCGAAGAGCACGACCCCGGGTGCCATCCCATCCACCCGCGGGGGACGCGGGCGCGGCCTGCGCGACAGGAGCAAACCGACACCAACCGCCACCAAGCCGACGGTGACGATCAGTCCCAGTCGGGCCAGCGGTTCATCCATCGATGGGGAGCCCGTTTGTGGCTGCCAAGGCATCCTCGCCCACCACGCTCCACCCCACGGAGACCGGTTCTGTCGCCTCGACCAACAAGCCCCGGCCGGTGAGGCGCCTCAGCTCGATCACCCGCCTCGACCCGGGCGCGACCCGGAACGATCCAGTGGCGTCGCCGCCGCCCAACGCCCGGAACATGACCTCGATTTCGTCCGGGCCAGTGTTCATGAACCAGACCTGACGAGTCGCCCGGGTTTGAGGTATCCCCGGCAGCAGCCAGGTGGACCCAAGCACAGAAGTACCAGTCGCCACGCTCTGTCCTCCTTCTGGATCGCTGAGGACCACGGCCGCCCCAATCTCAGCGGTGGCGGTCACCCGGATCCCGAACATCTCCGATTGGCTGAAAATCCGGCGGAACGGGATGCGCACCTGGCTCGATGCGCCGATCTCTCCCTCGAGGACGGACGGAGTGCCACCTCCCCCTGTGGCGATGTCGACTGTGTATCCCACCGGAGTGGGCGAATCGGTCACCAGTACCAACCAAGCGTGCTGGCCCTCCTCGGTCCGGGTCACCGGCAATTCGATGGTGCGGCTTCCGGCCGTCCCGCTCCAGACGGCGAAATCGCCCTCACCGAACTGGGTCATGGCCGGGATCACGTGACCCTCCACCGGCTGTACGACGACCGAGAGCGAGTCGCGAAACTCGAAGGTCGACGACAGGTCGACCGTTCGCGTGGATCGGGCGGGCACGGCGAAGGTCTCGAGGGCGGCATCGGCCTCGACCCCAAGGTTGCTCGACGCCCGGACCGAGACCACAGCATCGCTGGGAAACGGGTTGGCGAGGTGCAACTCGAGGGTCTGACCCGGTTCGGTCGACCCGCCTGGCAGGTACCAGACATCGGGCAGGCTGACCGGGCAGGTGTCGGCCGCCACCGAGCCCTCGCCGCGGGGTACCACGGACACGGCAGCCGCCTCGCCGGGTACCTCAACGATCGCCGAGACAACACCGGAGAGAGGAACATCGGCGGGATTGGCCAGGCCCCCGCCGGCGACCAAGCGCGTCTTGGTGGTTGCGGCGACATCTCCCACCACCGGCCACGAGATTTCGGCCTTACGTGTCCCCGGGGCCAGGACGCTGATGATGGTGTCCACCGTGTCGGTGGCGACCACGTAGGGGCACACCGCCTGGGCCTGACGATCGATCAGCGGGGCGGCCTCGATGGTCTGCTCGGCGCCCGCGCCAGGGAGCGCCCATGCCGCAGCCGCAACGGCGAGGATCGCGATGAGAGATAGCGATCGTCTCATCTGCCGCCGCCGACAGGCTCGGGGATGGGTTCGGTGTCGGGTTGGGCGTCGGGAACCCCCGGGTCACTGCGCCGCGCCGCACCGCCGCCTCCCCAGAGCGCTATCAAAGCGCTGGCCACGACGACCACGGCCGCCAGGATGGCAAGAGCGCGGCGCCCCGGGTCGTGGGCGAACTCGGCCGAGCCATCTGGCGCCGCCACTTGGTTCCGCCACCCCGACTCGGACCAGTCCTCGCCCCATCTCGGATCGGCGTTCTCCGCCACAACCACTCGACCCTCCGGCTGCGCCGCACCGGTGTACTTCGGCGGGTCAAACCTCCAGGGCCGCCCCTCCAAGGTGGCGGCACGCGGGCTTGGCACCTCGTTCTGATAGGCGACCAGATCCTCGGCGAGGTTGAGCGGCGCCATGTCGAGTTGTGTCCTGAATCCCTCGGAGAGGATTGCCGGGCTCATGAAGACCACCCAGCGGATCCCGAATGGCGCGAGCGCTGCCCCCGGCCGGAGGATGCGGCCTTGCTCGATACCGGCGAGGACAGCGGCAAGCTCGTCGTCCCCGAGGAGCGGAGGGGCCAGCCAAGCCTCGTCGAAGGTCGGCAGCGGCGCCGACACCGCCCGGTAGGCGTAACCCGACGGTGACAGCCTCGCCTCGCCGGGCAGATCGGCGGGCTCGCCGACAAGCAGCACCCTGTCGGGACCATGCGGCTCGGAGAGCGTTTCGGTGAACTCGAGCGCCGCGGTGAGGCGGTCCGGCGGGAGCCCCAACCTGCCATCCACCATCACCAGGGCGATGCTGGCTGTTATCACCAGCCCGGCGAGGCAGGCAACCCAACTGAGGACGACCAGCCGAGGGCGCTCCTCCCGGCGACGGGGCAGGTCAACTGCCACCGACACCAGCAGTGCCAAACCAAACGATGCCATCACGAGGCCGGCGACCGACGGCTCCCGCCCCAGCCCGATCCGGGAGACAACGGCGCCAATGGCGAGCAACAACCCACCCCAAGCCGCCAGCGCCGACTCGATGCGGTCACCGCCGATCACGGTTGCTACCAGCGCCACCCCTACAGCCACCAGTATCCAGAGAGGTGGCGACCAGGCGACCCCCGCACCATCCCGAAGGACGCCGGGGATGGCGTCGAGCGCCCATGGGAGGAGCACGACAGCGGCAAGGATCGAGACGATGAGTGCTCGCCAGGTTGGGCGGATCGATCCTGCGCCCATGAGCCAACTGCTGAGTAGGACCACCACCGGGACCAACAGAGCGAGGGGGGCGAATGCTGCAAGGAGGGCTACCGCCAGCAGCCAGCCGGCGGTCCGCCCCATCCGCATGCGCCAGCTAGTTGGCCGTGGTAGGAACGCAGGTAGGACCGTCCAGGGAATAGCGCCCAGCGCCATGATTGCCGGCCAGTAGCCGACGCCGGTGAGCTGCGCGGCGACTGGACCGGCCAGCAGCACCAAACCCCCGAAGGCGCGCCCCCAAGGCCCCAAACCGAATCGACCCATCAGCCGGGTCATTCCGACGACACCGGCAAACAGAGCGAGGATGGTGGCGAGGGCGACGGCGAGCTGCTCGTTGCCGAGCACCAGCGCCTGCAGCACGGAGAGCGCTCCCACCGACGGGTGGAGCGCCTCGGGCGAGCCGAGCCCGCCAAAACTCCAACCTCCGGCATATGAGGACAGCGTCGCGGACGCCGTCTCGCGCAGGGGGAGAGCGAACCCCCCCACTGGCAAATGTCCGAGGAGGATCCCCCGGGCCGCCACCCCGAGGGCCAGCGCGCTCCCGATGGAGACCAGGAAGGAGGGACGTTGCCACACCGAGCGCCGGGTCCCGAACAGCGCCTCCAGCTCGGCCGGAACCTCCTCACCCGCCCGACGGTCGAGTCTCAGGGAGAAATCGTCGGCAAGCCGGCGCATGGCGACCGACCCGGAGACCTGGAAACGGAACAGCTCCTCGTCACCGACCTGACGGTGCTTCTGGGCGGCCCGGCGTGCCTGGAGCGTCGAAGGAAGCACAGCGAGGATCCAAAGCCAGGCGCGCACCCAGTCGAACAGACGCGATCGGGGGGTGAGCACCAACCGGACCAGGCCATCGATCAAGCCCAGGAACCAGAGCATCGGGATGACCCACACGAGGGTCAGCGGGCGGTAGGCGACCACAGTCGCCCGGATCCTCCCCGCCTGCTCGCGCCAGGGCGGGACGTCGCGCACGCAGGCAGCGTGATGTTCCACCTCGGAGGCCGGGGCCACGACCACCCTTCCCCCGGCCACCCGGGCCCGCTGCGAGAAGTCGATGCTCTGTGAATCCTGGGGGAGCCTCCCGTCGAGCCCGCCGACACCGCGCAGCAGATCTCGCCGCACGAGCATCGACACGTTGGAGATGTAGGAGACATCCCGAACGACGTCGTACTGCTCCTGGTCTATCTCGTCCTCCTCCAAGCCCGAAGAGGGCTGTCCGAAGACGTCCGTGGAGGATCCGACCGACTCGAGCAGCTCGCCTTGGCGGAGGATCTTCGAGCCCACCACCGACCCGTCCACCCGCACGCTGTCGGCCACCATGGATTCAAGGGCGTCGGGATGAGGGCGAGCATCGTCGTGGAGGAGCCAGACGTGGGTGGCAAGCGGGTCGAGGCGCTCTACCAACTCCGCAACGTCGCTCACCCAGGGAAGACGGCCCATCCCGCTGGCTTGGGCCTGGTCACCGCCAACCACGAACACGTCCAGCGGGGTATAGGTCTGGGCGTGGACGGCTTGGAGCGTCTCGTCGAGGAACCCCCCGGCGCGGGCCAGCACGGCAACGACCACGGTGGCCCGGTCGGGGAGGCTCCCGACTGGCGCGGGGATCTCAGGGGTCGACATCGGTTGAGACATTGTGCCCCGTACCCGGTCCGCGAGGCAATACCGAGAACCAGACGGAAGACGGAAGTCGGAAGGGCTCGCTGCGCTCGCAATCGTGGCTTGTGGCGGCGGCACATCGGGCGAACGGAGATGCTCACCGGGACAGTCTTCCGTCTGCCGTCCGCCGTCTGCCGTCTTGGCTACTACCTTCCCCGTCCGATGAGGGTTGTCGTGCTCTCGGGTGGTGTGGGCGGTGCCCGGATGGGGCGAGGGTTGGCGCGCCTCGGGGACGTCGCTACCACGATGGTGGTGAACGTCGGCGACGATGAGGTCGCCTATGGCTTGCATGTCTCTCCCGACCTAGACACCGTGCTCTACACGCTCGCCGGTATCGAGGGGCCCGAAGGCTGGGGCCGAGCCGACGATACATGGGAGGTGATGGGTCATCTCGCCGAGCTCGGGGTCGATACCGCCTTCGCCATTGGTGACTCGGATCTAGCCACCAACCTCTACCGGACCCTCCGCTTGCGGCAGCGAGAAACCCTCTCCAACATCGTCTCGGAGCTGGTCACCCTCTTCGGGGTGACCGTCACAGTCCTCCCGGCGAGCGACCAGCCGGTGCGGACCAGGATCGCGACCGGCGACGGGGAGTGGCTCACCTTCCAGGACTACTTCGTCAATCGCAACCACCGCGACGACGTGTCGGACCTACGGTTCGACGGCGCTTCCTCGGCCCTCCCCGCACCGGGTGTTCTCGAGGCACTCGAAGGCGCCGACGGCGTGATCGTGGCGCCCTCCAACCCGCCGCTCTCCATCTGGCCGATACTGGCGGTTCCCGGGATAGAGCCGGCGGTGGCTGCGGTGGGCCGGGTGATAGGAGTCTCCCCGCTGTTCGGGGGCGAGGCGCTCAAGGGACCTGCCCACCGGGTACTTGCCGGGCTTGGCTATCCCCGCGGCAACGCCGGGGTGGTCGCCGCCTACGACGGGTTGCTCACAGATCTGGTGATCGACCGGTCCGATGCCGACGAAGCGATCGCCTTGCGCCGTGCCGCGCTATCGATCCATGTGGCCGATACCAGGATCGGCGAGCCCGAGCGCGCCGAGCGACTCGCTCGATGGCTCGTTGAGCTGATGACGTGAACGGTCCGGTGACTCTCCTGCCGCTGACCGGCATTCCCGAGGCGGGGCCGGGGGACGACGTCGTCGAGCTGATCCTCACCGGGCTCGGGCACTCCGGTGTCGACCTTGAGGACGGCGACGTGGTGGCGGTGACCCACAAGCTCGTCTCCAAAGCAGAGGGTGCGGTGGTGGCGATCGAGGGCGACGACCCCGCTTCCTACCGAAGGGTCGTGGAGTCCGAGGCGAGGCGGGTGCTTCGCCGTCGCGGCGACCTGGTGATCGCCGAGACCAGGCACGGGTTTATCTGCGCCAACTCCGGAGTCGACCGGTCCAACGTTGCCGCCGGGAGCGTTATCACTCTCCCCGTCGACCCCGACCGCTCGGCTCATCGCATCCGGGTCAAGCTGGAACGAGGCAGCGGGGTCTCACTCGGGGTGGTAGTCACCGATACCTTCGGCCGGGCTTGGAGAAGCGGGTTGGTCGACGTCGCCATCGGGGTCTCTGGGCTCGCCGCCATCCTCGACCTGCGGGGCTCGCCAGACAGCTTCGGCCGGACCTTGGAGGTAACTGAGATCGCAATTGCCGATGAGATCGCCGCCGCCGCCGATCTGGTGATGGGAAAAACGACGGGCATCCCGTGCGCCGTGGTCCGTGGGCTCGACGTAGTCCCCGGCGATGGAAGAGGGGCGGATCTGATCCGAGACGCCGCGGACGATCTCTTCCGGTAGCTAAAGAGGGGCGACGGCGCCCCTGAACCAGTCGACGGTGCCCCTAATACCGTCGTCCAAGCTCGTCCATGGCTCCCAGCCGATCACATCCATGGCTGCCCTCGGGTCAACCACGGAACGGGGTACGTCGCCGGGCCGCGGGGGACCGTATCCCGGAGCGCCTTTGAACCCGGTGGCGGCGATGATGGCCTGGGTGAGGCGGTTGACCGACGTCTCCACCCCGGTGCCGATGTTGAGCAACCGGGATCCCCCCAGATCACCGGCGCGGGAAAAAGCGTCGGCCACATCCTCGACATAGACGAAGTCGCGGGTCTGCTCGCCATCCCCGAAGATGGTGGGCGGACGCCCCTGGAGCATGGCGCTGGCGAAAAGTGCCACGACTCCCGCTTCGCCCTGAGCATCCTGCCGAGGGCCATAGACGTTGGCCAGCGCCAGGAGCACGTAGTCGATGTCGTGGCTGGCCCGGTAGTAGCGGAAGTAGTCCTCGACGATTTTCTTGGAGATGCCGTACGGCGAATCCGGGGCCTTTGGCAGGTCCTCACGCACCGGGAGAGGGGCCGCCGACCCGTATATGGCGCCCCCCGAAGAGGCGAAAACCACTCGCTTGGTTCCGCTGCGCCGCGCCGCCTCCAAGACGTTGATCGTGCCCACGACATTGACCTCGGCGTCGAACCGGGGTTGCTTCACCGACACCGGGACCGCCGCTTGTGCGGCCAGATGGAAGACGACGTCGGGCAGATAGCGCTCGGCGACCTTCGTCAGGGACTCGTCACGGATGTCGAGTTGGTGCAGCTTCACCCCGCCCCGGGCCCGAGCGGGCGCCAGGTTGTCGGCATGACCGGTCGACAGGTTGTCGACGACGAGCACCTCGTGCGACTGGTCGACCAGGCGATCGACCAAATGACTTCCGATGAAACCCGCTCCGCCAGTGACCAACGCCCGCATCGAGGTGCTCCTAACTCAGGTCGGCGCCGAGAAGGTAACTGCCCTTGTGCCCAGCTCGGTGCCGGGGGCAATGCGGACGCCGTGGCGCAACTCGCACCCCGCCCCGATCACGCTCCCCTCACCGACGAGGGAGTGTTCGGCGACGACGGCTCCATCCTTTACGTGTGCACCCCACCCAACGACCGAGTCGCACACCTCGACCCCTGATCCGATCGTCGCTCCATCGAGCACCACGGCGCGGTCGAGCCTGGCCGTCGGGTCGACCGTAGCCCCCGGGCCGATCCAGGCCCAGGAGCCGGCATCGGTGGTTAGCAACTCGCCGTCCTCGTGTCCGAGGTCGTGGAGCTTCGTCCGACCGGCGGCCACGATCCCATGGGCCTCGATGTACCGCTGCGCCGTGCCGATGTCGATCCAGGGACCATCGCCGACAACGGCGGACAGCTCTCCAGCGGACGCGAGGCGCGGGAAGACGTCCCGTTCCAGCGAGAGCCTCGCCTCGGGTAGCTCCTCCAGCACGCTGCGCTCCATCAAGTAGAGCCCGGCGTTGACGGTGGCGCCGATGTCGCCGGTGACATCTGGCTTCTCGACGAATGCGGTCACATTCGACCCCTCGCGGGAAACGGCGCCATAGGCGGAGGCATCGTCGACCACGGTGAGCATCAGCCTGGCCCGCCAAGCGCCGCCCGGATCCATCAACTCCCTGGGATCGACGTCGAGGATGACGTCACCATTGAGCACAAGGAACCGGTCGGCCAGCCGGTCCCTGATCGCCACCAGCGCCCCTGCGGTATCGAGTGGCTGGCGCTCCACCATGATCTCGACCTGCGGTCCTTCGGTATGGCGATGGTGGGCCAGGTAGGCCCGCCACAACTCCTCCTGCTCCTCCCCAACAGCGATCAGCACCTCGCTCACCCCGGTCGACGCAAGCCAGCGAAGCTGCATCTCGAGAAACGGCAATCCGGCCACCGGGAGCAGGGCCTTGGGATGGCCCGCGGTGAGCGGCCACATCCGCGTCCCCCTGCCCCCGGCGAGGATCACCGCCTGGCGTATCACCTGGATTGGTCGCTCCGGTCTCCCAGACGCCTGCCCACACCCTCGTAGCGCAACCCGGCAGCGACCACGCGCTCGGGGTCGAGGAGGTTGCGGGCGTCGACGATCACGCTGCCCTGCATCACGGCAGCGACCTCATCCAGAGCCACTGCGGCGAACTCGGGCCATTCGGTCGCGATGACGACGGCATCGGCGCCCGAAGCCGCCTCGGTCGGGCTGCCCACTTGGACCAGACCTCGTCGCTTCAACGTGCCCTCTGGGTCGTGGGCCTGGATGCGGGCACCCTCTGCGATCAAGGCGTCGGCTATGTCGACGGCGGGCGAGGCCCGGACGTCGTCGGTTCCTGCCTTGAACGCAAGACCCCACAACCCGATGGTCCTCCCGCCGAGGTCGCCACCGACTGCCCTCCTCACCTTGTCGACGATCCGGCTGCGCTGCTCCTGATCGGCGGCTATGACCGCCTCGAGCAACCGGAACTCGTACCCCGCCTCCCCCGACAGGGCGAGCAGTGCCTGCGTGTCTTTCGGAAAGCAGGAGCCGCCGAACCCGGGGCCGGGTCGCAGGAAGTGCGGGCCGATTCGCTTGTCCATCCCGACTGCGCCGAGCACCGCGGTCACGTCGGCGTCGACAGCTTCGCAGACGTTTGCCAGGGTGTTGGCGAAGGTGATGCGGGCCGCCAGGTAGGCGTTGGACCCGTACTTGACCATCTCGGCCGACACCGGATCCATCACCATGACCGGCGCTCCAAGCGGTGCATAGAGCTGGGCGACCGCCTGGGCGGCAGCGTGGTCGTCGGCACCAATCACCACCCGGTCGGGTTGGAGAAAGTCGTCGACCGCGTTGCCCTCGCGCAGGAACTCGGGGTTGCTCACCACCGGGACACCCGCCTGGCCATGGGCGAGCAATGCCTGGAATCGCCTGGTGGCGCCAACCGGAACGGTCGACTTGAGCACCACGATTGCGCCTGTGTCGAGACGACCGCTCAATTGTTCTATCACCGACTCGACTATGGACGTATCGGCGCTGCCGTCGGGGAGCGACGGCGTGGGCAGGGTGAGGAACACGAAACCGGCGCCTGCGACGGCGTCGGTGTTGTCCTCGGTGAAGCTGAGCGAGTCGGCCTCGATGCCTTTGGCAACGAGCCGCTCAAGCCCAGGCTCGAAGATGGGGATCCTCCCCTTGCGAAGCGCGTCTACTCGCTGGGTGTCGCACTCCCCCACTCGAACCACATGGCCGAGCGACGCCAAGCCGGCGGCGGTGACCAGCCCGACGTAACCCCCACCGATAACTGCAACAACTGCCACGGGCCCTCGCCTTCGATGATGTCGATTGGTTGTCGGCGGCGCGCCGCCGCCGCTTCAGTAGCCCTTGGCGTCCTCTCCGATCGTCACCACCGCATCGACCCCGTCGGGGACGGCGCCGGTGGTGATCTCGCCAAAGCCGAGCGACTCCCGCAGGGCCGTCGCCGCTCTGGTCATCTCGGGTCGAACACGGATGACCGTGACGTCGTAGTCGAAGGTGGAGGCGTCTCCGTAGTCGACAACCTCGAAGCCGGCGGATTCGAGGGTCTCGGCCCAGAGCCCGGCCGCACCGACGACACCGTTGCCGTTCCGGACCACCAGCCGGAGTGGCTCATCGGGCACGGCGTCGCTCATCGGCTCGCCATGGGCGAAAGCAGCTGTCATCTCCGATGCGGCCGGCTCTGCCGGCAGGTTGTACCAAACGCCCTCAACCTCGCTGATGTCCGTGGGGAGAGTTGCGGGCTCGAGGTCCTCGGCTTGCAGCTCGCGCATCGCCCAGGCCAGCTCGGCCAGCTCGCGGGGCTGCAGCGAGCCGTCGATGGTCAGGTAGCTGCCGAGCGAGCGGATGAGCTCGGCCGCCTCGCCAACCGTCGATGGGTCCTTGAGCTCCTTGATGATCCCGTAGACCAGCTCCTGCTGGCGGTGAGTTCGGGAGATATCGCCGCCCTCCTGGGTGACCCACGTCCCGCCCTTGAGCTCCTCGTACTGGCGAGACCTGGCGTAGGCGAGAGCGGTCCTGCCGTCGACCCGATTGCACCCGGCGGCAGCGTCCAGTTGGGACTTGGCATCGCGCGCCGGATACTCCAGACAGAGCTCGACTCCACCGATGGCATCGACTATCGAGGCGAACCCGTAGAAGTTCACCTCGACGAAGTTGTGTACGTGAACGCCGAAATTGTCCTTGATGGTGCGCACCATCAGCGGCGCCCCGCCATAGGCGTATGCGGCGTTGATCTTGTCGGTCCCGTGCCCCTCGATCTCCACCATGGTGTCGCGGGGGATGCTCAGGATCTGGGCGGTGCCATTACCCGGGTCGACGTGGACCATCATGATCACGTCGGCTCGCTGGCCTCCGAAGGTGCCAAACCCGCCGAAGTCATCGGGAAGCGCCTCGCGCGAGTCGGACCCGATGAGGAGGAAGACGCGCGGGTCGAGTACCGCTTGTTTGGGGGCAAGCTCGCTCACGACGGCGTCGTCCCTGGTCACCGCCTCCTCGAACGTGGTGTTGAGGCTCCTGACATACCAGAGCACGCCGAACACACCGATGTTGGCCGCCACGAGAGCAGCGATCAAGAGCCGCCGAGGCCATGGCGACTTGACGGTTGAATCGGCATGCCGCCCCCCACCGGGCGGGTGTGGTCCACCTGGAGGAGTGGCGGGTGTCGTTGGCGGCGGGATGGTGGACGTCATGGATTCGCGATCGGCGCCGGGACGGCGGGAGACTACCAGTAGGCCCTTGAGCGGCCCCGAATGGTCAACCGGCTGCGGCGGGCCGGGGCGGGGGCATGGTCGCCCCCAGAAGCTCGAGCATCCGAGCTTCGGCGTCGCTTGCCGCCCCTGCATGGTACGAGGCGGCGTCGGGATCCAGGAAATCATGGCCGGCACCCTCGTAAAGGAGCCATTGCCCGCCTGGTGCCAGCTGAGCTGCCAGGTCGACGCTCTCGACGGGCACCTTGTCGTCGTCGGCGCCGAACACACCGAGTATCGGGACCG
>DATADW010000023.1:0-19673 GCA_036258335.1 Acidimicrobiia bacterium | reverse complement strand
TAGATTTTCATGGCGAAGAAAGCCGGCAGGGCAAAGGTCTCGGGTGGCGCCTTGCCCGACTTGTAGTCGGTGATGACCAGGCTGCCGTCGGGGAGCTCGTCGATCCGGTCGAGGATCCCGCGGATCGTCATCCCGTCGAGGTCCTCGATCATGTCGAGCTCGCGGTCGAGCGGTTGTAGCGCGCTCGGATCCTCGAGCCCGAAGTAATTGGCGAGGACGGTCAGGCTCTGCAGGCCCCAGGCGCGCTCCTCCTCGAGCGAGGCGAACAGCCCGGCGAACTCGTCCTCGCTGCGCAACTCGGTCCACGCCGCCCGGAACAGATCGAAGAGAGCCTCGGGGCTGCGCCCCTCGGAGGGGAGGTCGTAGAGACGCTGCAGGGCGAGATGGGCGGTGGTCCCTCGCGCCTGCCAGATCGTTGTCGGCTCGGGCAGTCGGTCTATCGCCCTGAACTTGAACAGCTGCGGGCAGACCTTGAAGTCGCTCGCCCGGCTCGGTGAGAGTGTCTCCAACCCCATGACGGCACTCTACGACATGGGAATGACACGTCTGGGATTCTCGACGTTAGGGACCCTCACTGCGAAGCGCGAAAAAAGGTGACAGGTCGCGAAACCAAACATGGCCTGGAGGTTGACGAGGCTATGGGGGTGACCTACATTTCCGCTTGCCGCTGGGGGGCAACCCCCGGAGGAACCGGAGGACCCGAGAGGGTCAGCCGGGAGATCGGTCGGAAGAACGACCTTCGGGTCGGAGTTACGATCGGCGGAGAGCCCCGAGAGGGTTGGCAGCTTTGGCTGCGAGCTCCCTCGGGGCTTCTCATATCCCGGGGCCTCTCGGCACGGCTTCCAGTGGACCCCGAGTGCGAGACTCCGCACATGGCGATGATCGACTTGGTCCGGCGGGTCGCCAGACCTTTCCCCGGCAAGAGGATGGCCGTCGGCTCTCTTCTCCACGACGGCGATGGCCGGCTGCTGATCGTCGATCCGCCCTACCGGCGTGGATGGAGCATTCCCGGGGGGATGATCGGGCGCAACGAGTCGCCTCGCCGCGCCCTGGAACGCGAGGTCGAAGAGGAGGTCGGGCTTCGCCGCCCGCCGGGCCGCCTGCTCTGTGTCGATTACCTCTCGGCGGATGGCACCCGGAGCGAGGCGGTGATGATGATCTTCGATGGTGGCGTCCTCGTACCCGATGAGATCGCCCGGATCCGACTGCCTCGCGTTGAGCTGAGGGGTCACGCCTTCCATGACCCGGTAGTGGCGCTCGACATGGTCGAACCCGATCTGCGCAAGCGGATCGAAGCTGCACTCGCCGTGGGTGCCGGGGATGCCCCGTGTTACCTGGAAGACGGTTACCCCGTACAGCCCGGACGCGAAATCCCGGGCTGAGTCGCGAAAACCGCTCGCGACTTCGGGCCGAGCAACCGGGCCTGTGTCGTCTATGTTCCCTTCGGTCGCCGAAGGCTCACCCTGGAGGCGACAGCGGTCGAAAGACCGCACCGCCAGCCAGATGGCCGGGTTCGCTCGGTCTGAGGCGGGTGGGACCGGGAGCCCCGAGAGGGTGGCGGTGTTCGCACCGATGCTCACTCGGGGTTCTCCCGCGTCAGGCGGCTCTCGGCACGGGCCTGCGGAATAACATCGACGATCCGAGGCGAGGGAGAGACGAATGCCACACATGATGGATGACTTCCCGCTGTTGCTCTCGACCCTCTACGACCGAGCGGTCCGGCTCTACCCCGAGCGGGAGATCGTCTCGGTCGAGGCGGACAGGAGCATCCGGCGGACCACATACGGCGAGACCGACGACAGAGTCCGCAAGCTGGCGACTGCCATGGACCAGCAACTTGGCGTAAAGGTTGGCGAGCCGGTCGGGACGTTTGCCTGGAACAACCAGCGTCACCACGAGCTCTACTGGAGCACCGCCAACGCTGGACGGATCTGCCACACGATCAACATCCGCCTCTTCGCCGACCAGATCGTGTACATCGTCAACCATGGCGGAGATCGCGTGCTCTTCGTGGATCCCGACCTTGTGGGCCTGGTCGAGCCGATCGCCGGTCGGTTGGAGACCGTCGAGCACTTTGTCGTCATGGGAGACGACGCCTTGGGCTTGCCGAACGCCATCGCATACGAGGAGCTGATCGAAGGGGTCGAGCCGCACGGGGCTTGGCCGGTCCTCGACGAGCGCAGCCCGATGATGTACTGCTACACGTCAGGCACCACTGGCAACCCCAAGGGCGTCGCCTACACCCAGCGGTCGACCTACCTCCACACCATTTCCGGGCTCGCCAATTTCCCCATCGGCGCCGGTGACAACGTGCTCCCCGTCGTCCCCATGTTCCATGCTGCCGCATGGGGCTACCCGTTCTGTGCCACCACTACCGGCGCCAAGATCACCTACCCGGGCCCCGATCTCTCCCCCAAGGGGGTCGTCGACCTCATCGAAAAGGAGCGGGTCACCTTCTCTGCCGGGGTGCCGACGGTGTGGCTCGGGATCGCCCAATACCTGGCTGACCACCCCGAGGCGGACGTGTCGAGCATCCAGGGATTTCTCTGCGGCGGGTCGGCGGTTCCGCGAGCGATGATCGATTGGTACTGGCGCAACCGGGGCATCAGGGTGATCCAGGGGTGGGGGATGACCGAGACCAACCCGGTCGCCTCCACGGCGATGTTGACACCGGAGATGGAGGACTGGGACTTCGAACAGCAGCTCGATCGGCTGGAGACGGCAGGGCGTCCCCTTCCCGGTCTCCAGGTGAAGATCGTCGACGAACTGGGCGAGGAGCTTCCCCAAGACGGCGAGGCGTTTGGCGAGTTGCTGATCCGGGGGCCCTGGGTGGCGGCCGAATACCTGCGCGACCCACGAAGCTCACAGACCTTCGCCGATGGTTGGATGAGGACAGGAGACGTCTGCAAGATCACCCCCGACGGCTACATCAAGATCACCGACCGGGCCAAGGACCTGATCAAGTCGGGCGGCGAGTGGATCTCATCGGTGGAGCTGGAGAACACTCTCATGGCTCACCCGGCCGTCGCTGAAGCCGCCGTCGTCGGGCTCAAGCACCCCCGTTGGCAGGAACGACCGGTGGCGTTGGCGGTACTCAGACCAGGGGCCGAAGCCTCGGAAGATGAGCTGATCGACTTCCTCGCCGAGCGGGTGGCCAAATGGTGGCTCCCCGACAAGGTCCTGCTCGTCGAGCAGATACCGAAGACGGGTACCGGCAAGTTCGACAAGAAGGTGGTCCGAGACCAGTACTCCAACCTGTTGGAGGATCAGGCCGAATGAACCCGGCGCCCGCCGTGGGTCCCACAAGGGCGGGAATACAATCGCAGTGAAAGGCCCGATGTACGAAGCGGTGGAGTTCGTCGAGGTGTGGGGCCGTGTCGGGGGGACCCCGGCGGTCGCCCGGCCCCGCGTCCTCGGCCTTTTCGAGACCCAGGTCGCCGCGGCCGAAGCGGCGCGGAGTGCCCGTGCCGAGTTCCGGAGGGGCGGCCGCCGCGACTTCGCTTGGTGGGTGGTGCGCGCTGAGGGGTCGCCACTGGCCGAGTGGATCGCCGATGCCCACTCCGACAAAGAGTTTGTACTCGACCTGCTGAGCGGCGAGCTGGTCGAGGTCACCTGAGCGGGTTCCATGCCACCTCCGCCTGGGTGGCGGTGGCGGTGACCGGGCTCGTGGGTTCTTGGGGGATCGCCCTGACGATCGCAAAGCGCCAACCAACGCCGGTCTTCGGATGGGGAGTCGGGCTGGCGATCGCAGCTGCGCTGATCCAGGTAGCGAGCGGGCTGGTGCTCTATGCGCAGGGTGCCCGGCCGGTGGGGCTTCACACCTTCTACGGGGTGGTCATCGCCGCCACGTTCGCCGTGGCCTATGCCTACCGCGCTCAGATCCGCACCCGTCCCGCCCTCAGCTATGGGCTTCTGCTCCTGTTCGTCATGGGCCTGGGGCTCCGGGCTATACAGACGTTTGCCGGTTGACAGAGCCACGGAACCCAGGGTTCGAGTCGTCGTACGGTGACGTTTCGGGCCCACAGAAGGGCTGATCTAGACACCAAATCAGGACCTCTCGGCCATCGCCTCGTAGCATCAAGCACCGTCCGACTGTGAGGAGGGACCGTGCTGCTCGAGGGGAAGCGTCTGCTCATCACGGGGATCCTGACCGACGACTCGATCGCATGGCACGCCGCCCGGATCGCCCAGGAGGAGGGCGCCGAGATCATCGCCACCGGATTCGGTCGCGGCATGCGGCTCACCGAACGGGCGGTGCAGCGCCTGCCCAAGCCGGCAGACGTCCTTCCCCTCGACATCAACGACCCATCAGACATGGAGAGGGTGGCCGACGATCTGGGGTCTCGTTGGGGAGCTGTGGACGGCGCCTTGCACGCCATCGCCTTCGCGCCCGACGACGCCCTGGGTGGCAACTTCCTCACTACCCCGCCGGAGAGCGCCCAGACGGCGTTTATCACCTCGGCGTTCTCCTACAAGACACTCGCCGTCGGATTGCTCCCGTTGCTGCGGAAGGCGGGGGGAGGGGCATTGGTGACGCTCGACTTCGACAACCGTCAGGCGTGGCCCGCATACGACTGGATGGGTGTGGCCAAAGCGGCGCTGGTCTCGGTGACCCGATACCTCGCCCGGGACCTGGGCGCCGATGGCATCCGCGTCAACGCGGTGTCCGCCGGCCCGCTGAGCACGGTGGCAGCCAAGTCGATCCCCGGCTTCGCCCTCTTCGAGCAGGTCTGGGGGGAGCGGGCGCCGCTCGGTTGGGACCTGGCCGATCCCAGTCCGGTGGCGCGCATGGTGTGCGTCCTCCTCTCCGAGTGGGCGGGGATGACCACCGGTGAGGTGGTCCATGTGGACGGCGGCTTCCATGCCGTGGCCACTGGAACACCCAAGGAATAGACCGCAGACGGCAGACGGCAGCCAAACCGACCCACGACCCAGAACCCAGAACCCATAACGGCGAGCGAAGCGAGCCTTGAAGCGAGCGAGGCGGGCCTTAGCGGTACCCTTCGGGGTCGCATGGCACTCAAGGCCTTCTGCGACGGCACCGTGTTCGGCGATCGCCTCGGTGATGGCGTTCCTCGGATCCTGGCACTCCACGGATGGGGGAGGGGTCGGGCCGACTTCGCCGCCGCCCTCGCTGGGTTGGATGCCATCGCCCTTGATCTCCCAGGGTTCGGCGCCTCGCCGCCTCCAGCACAGCCGGGTGGGGCCCGCGCCTACGCCGCGTTGCTGTCGCCCGTGCTCAGCGAGATGAGTTCTCCGGTGACCCTTGTGGGTCACTCGTTCGGTGGCCGGGTTGCGGCGTGCATCGCCGCCGCCCACGGCGATCGGATTGGCGGTCTCGTCCTGGTCGGCACCCCGCTGGTGCGGGTCGGCCCGCGGCGATCGGTCCCATGGCGATATCGCCTGGTGCGGGCTCTGCATAGCGCCGGTCTGGTCTCCGAGCAGAGGCTCGATCGGGCGCGCAACCGGTTCGGCTCGGCCGACTACAGGGCGGCTGAGGGGGTCATGCGCTCGGTCCTGGTGGAGACAGTCGGTGAGAGCTACGAGGCGGAGTTGGCGGTATTGAGCTGCCCCGTTCGGATGGTGTGGGGCGAGGACGACACCGAGGTGCCGGTGTCGGTCGCCCGGAGCGCCGCCGCCGTGCTCGAGGGCCGCGGGATCGACGTCACCCTCGAGGTGGTTCCCGGTGCCGGGCACCACCTGCCGACAACCCATCCGGAGGTACTCCGCTCGGCTCTCGTAGGAGCCCACCCGTGATCGCCTGGCTGCTCGTGCCTGCGGCGGTGGGTGCTGTCCTCTCCGCAGTTCGCTGGCTGCGGGTGGCGCAGCGCGAGCACTATCTCGCCGGTTCCGCGACACGGTTTGCAATCCGCTGGTGGCGGGTGCCACCGGTCAACCTTGTCCTCTTCGTCATCGGGATGTCAGCGGGTATTGCCGGCTTCTGGTGGCCAGCTGCAGGCATCGGCGCCATGCTTGCCGCCGCGATCGGCCCGGTGGGGCTCGGGCTGCGCGGGCGGACCTCGCCATTGCGGTGGACGGCGCGGATGCGCCGTCTCGCCGTGCTGACCGCTCTTCTCGCCATCGGTGTCACGGCCGCTGCCCTGCCGCTGGGAGCGGTCCTGGTGGTGGGTTCGCTCGTGGCGATTCTCCTCCCGCTGCTTCTCGACCTGGCGCTCTGGCTGCTGGCGCCGTTGGAGCGCCGTCTCGGCCGCCGGTTCGTCGATCACGCCGATGCCCGGTTGCGCTCGGTGGCGCCGCTGGTGGTCGCCATCACCGGGTCGTACGGGAAGACGACGACCAAGGAGTACCTCCGCTCGCTCCTCTCCACTCGGTTCAACACGGTCGCAACTCCGGCGAGCTTCAACAACGCGATGGGGTTGGCAAGGACGATCAACGAGCAACTTTCGCCGGGCGTCGAGGTCTTCGTGGCCGAGATGGGGACGTACGGGCCGGGTGAGATCGCCGACTTGGTGAGCTGGGTGCAGCCCAGAGTTGCCGTGATCACCGCCATCGGGCCCGTCCATCTCGAGCGGTTCGGCTCGCTCGAGGCCACCACCAGGGCGAAGCAGGAGATCCTCGCCACGGCCGATGTGGCCGTCCTCAACGTCGACGACGCCCGTCTCGCCGAGTTGGCAGAGACATTCAGTGGCCGGGTGGTGCGCTGCTCCTCTCTCGACAGCGGCGCCGATGTGATGGTGCAAACAAACGGCGCCGTTTGCATCGACCGCAACCGAGTTGCCACCGTCGACTCCTCTTCGCTCTTCGCGGGGAACCTGGCTTGTGCGGTCGGTGCGGCGCTCGCCGTGGGGATGTCGCCCGAAGAGATCGGGGCGGCGGCGGCGGCGCTGGCCGGTCCCGATCATCGTCGTACCGTGGTGGCCTCGCCCGGAGTTGTCTCGATAGTTGACGACACCTACAACGCCAACCCGGCCGGTGCCGTCGCCGCCCTCGAGACACTTGCCGGTCTCGGGGAGAACGGCGGTCGGAGAGTGGTGGTGACACCGGGGATGGTCGAGTTGGGAGCCCGCCAGCAGGCAGAGAACGAGGCCTTCGCCCGTGCTGCGGTCGAGGTAGCCAGCGACCTCATCGTGGTTGGGCAGACCAACCGCGTGGCGCTGCTCAAGGGCGCTGCGGGATCCACCGCCAATGTGGTCTCCGTGGCTACTCGAGACGAGGCGGTGGCGTGGGCCCGATCAAACCTGAGGGACGGCGACGCCGTTCTATACGAGAACGACCTCCCCGACCACTATCCATGAGACGGCAGATGGCAGACAGCAGACGGCAGCCACGGCCCGGAGCCTCTGGTCGATGAGCGTTGCCGTGGTCTTCGGGGGCCCGTCGCCAGAGCACGACATCTCGATCCTCACCGGGCTCCAGGCGGCCCGGACGCTCTCCGAAGCCGGGGTGCCGGCCGAGGGGCTCTACTGGGCGAAGTCGGGGTCCTGGCACGCCGTGGATGTGGGGTTGGAGGCCACCGACTTCGTCGAGGGAGTACCCCGCAAGGCTCGGGACGTGCAGTTGGTGGCCGCGCCCGGAGGTGGGTTCGTGGGCCGGCGACGTCCACTCGACATCGATGTCGTGCTCAATTGCTGCCATGGCGGCCCCGGCGAGGATGGCACCCTCCAGGGCGTCTTCGAACTTGTCGGGCTGCGGGCAACCGGGCCGGGGATGGTGGGCGCCTCGCTGGGTATGGACAAGCTCGCCTTCGCCGCCGTCGCCGGGTCGGCCGGGATGCCAGTGCTCACCAGGCTCCACCTGACTCCAGCCACGGAACCCGACTTCGCCCCGCCCTTCATCGTCAAGCCGCGCTTCGGTGGGTCGTCGATCGGGGTTGAAGTGGTCGCCGATCTCGACGCCGCCCGCGCACTGCTCCGCGTCTCGCCGCACCTGGCCGGCGGTGCGGTGATCGAGGCGTTCCTGGAGGGCGGAAGCGACCTCGAGATCGGTGTGCGGACCTTCCCCGAGCTGCAGCTTTCGGCCATCCGCGCCCCCGAGAGGAGTGGCGACGCGATCTACACCTACTCGGAGAAGTACCTCGACTGGGGCGGCCAGGCCAACCCGGGTGGCGGATCAGGGCTGGCCGCACCGGTGGAGGAGCGAGTGCGCGGCATGGCGCGTCAGATCACCGATCTGCTCGGGCTCCGCTCCATCGCCCGGATCGACTTCCTGCACCGCGACGGCGAGGTCTGGCTCAACGAGGTCAACACCATCCCGGGGAGCCTGGCCCACTACCTGTGGGTGGACCCTCCGGTGGCACGCGATCGGCTGCTGCTCGACATGGTCGAGGAGGCGCGGCGCGATCCGGTTCGCCGGTTCGTCACCACCGGTGCCGACGGCAGCGCCCTGCGCAGCGCCTCCAGCATCGCCCAGAAGCTGGGCGGCTGATTTGGGGTCAGAGATGAACGATGGGGCAGGTCAGAGTGCGGGTGATCCCTTCGACCGCCTGGATCTTGGCCACCACCAGCTTGCCCAGTTGATCGACGTCGTCTGCGGTCGCCTTGACGATGACGTCGTAGGGACCTGTTACGTCGTCGGCGGCCTCGACGCCGGCGATACGGCGGACCTCGTCGGCGACCATGGCGGCCTTGCCGACCTCGGTCTGGATCAAGACGTACGCCTGAACCACGCGCCCTCCTTCACTGCAGCGTGGCGGCGACTCTACCGACGGGGCGTCTCGCGTGTGTCAGCAACCGAGGGGTGACGGCTCAGTACCCGTCGGAACCGATGCGGACGCCGGTCGCGAAGCGGCGGTCTCCGTCGTCCGCGAGGTCGAAGACGATGCGCTGCCCTTGGCGGAGGGTGCGGAAGATGCTTCCCTGCAGCGAGCCGGGGCGCAGGTAGACCTCGGAGCGGTCGCTGTCGAGTACCACGATGCCGGCGCCGGTGTTCGGGTCGTAGACCTTGACCACGCCTTGCATCTCGGTCAGGCCTTCTCGACCTTGCCTGCCTTGAGGCACGAAGTGCACACCCGGGCGCGCCTGGTGTTGGAGCCGTGACGTACCCGGACCCGCTGGATGTTGGGCAGCCAGCGGCGGTTGGCCCGCTTGTGCGAGAAGCTGACGATGTTCCCGTAGCCGGGCTGCTTGCCACAGACTTCGCAGCGGTAGGACATGGGTGGACAGACCTCGTGGGGGTGGGCGAGGAAGGATAGCACCCGTCGTCAGGGCCGCATCGTACAGTGTCGGCCGATGGCGGACCCACCCTTCGACGGCCCAGGCAGGGCTCTCGCATACCTGGCAACAGTCGAGGTGGACCGAGTTCCCACAGTGTCAGAGAAGCGCGCCCAGTTGTTGCGCAAGGGGGGGATCGAGACGGTGGCGGACCTGATCCTCCACGTCCCGCGCCGCTACATCGACCGGAGCACCAGCGTCCGGATCGCCGACCTCCCTCGTGACACCGAGGTGACGGTGCTCGCCGAGGTCATCTCGGTGTCGAAGCGCCGCCCGCGGCGCAACCTGGTCATGGTCGACGCGGTCTTCACCGACGGCACGGGCCACCTGAAGGCCACCTGGTTCAACCAGGCCTTCCGTGAGCGCCAGCTTCAGCCCGGAGCCGAGGTGGCGCTGTCGGGCAAGATCGAGTGGTTCCGCGGAAGTCCGCAGATGAAGAGCCCGGCGGTGGACCTGCTCGGGGGCAAGGAGAGCCTGGTCACCGGGCGGATCGTCCCTATCCACCCATCTGTTCAGGAGGTGAGCGCCGGCCACCTGCGGCGCGCCATCTTCGAGGCGCTGGCCGTGGCGCGGCCCGTCTCGGACCCGGTACCCGAAGTGGTACTGGCCGAGCTGGGGCTGATGGAGCGGGACGCCGCCTTGGGGGGCATCCACTTTCCCGGGACACTCGATGAGGTGAAGGCGAGCCGACGCAGGCTCGCCTTCGACGAGCTGTTCCGCCTCGAGGTGGCGCTGGCGGCGCAGCAACGCCACCGGCGCGAGACCAGCCGGGGAATCGTCCACGATGCCGGGAGCGCTCTGGCAACGCACTTCGTCGACCACCTCCCCTTTCGGCTGACAGCCGCCCAGGTCCGGGCGCTGGAGGAGATCGATGCCGATCTCGCATCGGCCGACCCGATGCACCGGCTGCTCCAGGGCGAGGTCGGTTCGGGGAAGACCGTGGTGGCGGTGGCCACCCTGCTGGCAGGGGTGGAGGGCGGCTACCAGGGGGCGGTGATGGCACCAACCGAGGTGCTCGCCGAACAGCACTTCCTCAGCATCACGGCCTTGCTCGATCTTGCGGGAATGGCTCCCGATGTCGAGGGCGAAGGAAGCCGTTTCGGCATGGACTCGCTCTTCGCCGGGCCCTCCGACCAGCGCTCTGCTCGTCCGGTGGTGGTGGCCCTGCTCACCGGCTCCAGCGCCGAGGTGACCAGCCGAGGGCGCGGCGGGGTACGCCGCCGGGACCTGCTCGACATGATCGCCGCCGGCGACGTGGACCTGGTGATCGGGACCCACGCCCTCATCCAGGAGGGAGTCCATTTCCACCGGCTCGGGGTTGCCGTTGTCGACGAGCAGCATCGCTTTGGCGTCCATCAGCGGGTCGACCTCAAGGAGAAGGCGGGCGACGTCGACCCCGACCTTCTCATCATGACCGCCACCCCCATCCCGCGGACACTGGCGATGACCCTCTACGGCGACCTGGATGTCACCTTGCTGGATGCCATGCCCCCCGGCCGTGTCGTGGTGACGACCGTCCTCGTCGGCAAGGGCTTGGCCGATTGGGCTCGCATTCAGCAGCTGATCCGCGAGCACGTTGCCGAGGGCCACCAGGCATTCGTGGTGTGTCCGCTTGTCGAGGACAGCCCCAAGGTGGAGGCTGCTTCGGCCACCACCGAGTACCAGCGGCTGCAACGGGTGCTCACCGGGCTGCGGGTGGGGTTGATCCACGGGCAGATGCCGTCAATCGAGAAGGAATCGGTGATGCGGGCGATGAGAGCAGGCGAGATCGACGTGCTCGTAGCCACCACCGTGATCGAGGTCGGGATCGACCTCCCCAACGCCACCGTGATGGTTATCGAGGATGCCGACAGGTTCGGTTTGAGCCAGCTCCACCAACTCCGGGGGAGGGTCGGCCGGGCCGGGTTCCCATCGACCTGTGTCCTGATGGCAGAGCCCACGACCGAGGAGGGCGAGCAGAGAGTGGCCGCCATGGTGGCCAGCACCGACGGCTTCGCCCTCGCCGAGGAGGACCTGAAGATCCGGGGTCAGGGGACCGTCTTCGGTGCCCGCCAGTCCGGTCTTCCCGACCTGCGGCTCGCCGACATCCTGCGCGACGCCGACCTTCTGGTCACGGCGCGGCGCGAAGCTTTCCGCTTGGTGGGCGCCGACCCCCAGCTCGACAACAACCCCGAGCTCAAGGACGAAGTGACCGCCTTCCTCGGCGAAGACGTCCAATGGCTGTTCAAGTCGTGAGCGCCTGCCGTCTGCCGTCTGCCGTCTGCCGTCCGCCGGGCCGAAGGCCCGGCTCATGAGGATCATCGCCGGCGCCGCCAAAGGGCGGCGTCTCGAGGCCCCACGGACCCCGGACACACGGCCCATCACCGACCGCGCCAAGGAGTCGATCTTTTCCTCGCTGGGCGACCGGGTGTCGGGCGCACGGGTGCTCGACCTCTACGCCGGCTCGGGTGCCTTCGGGCTCGAGGCGCTCAGCCGGGGCTCTGCGTCGGCCGAGTTCGTCGAGCGGGGACGGGAGGCTGTCGGCGTGCTGCGGCGCAATGTGGAGAGCACCGGGTTGGGGGGGAGGATCGTGGCCGACGACGTGGTGCGTTTCCTCGAAAGGAACGTCGACACCTACGACTTGATCTTCGTTGACCCGCCGTACGCCCTCTCGCTAGCTTCGGTAGAGCAGGTCATCGGGCTGGTGGAGCCGTTGCTGGATCGAGACGGGGTGGTGGTCCTCCATCGCCGGGTGGGGAGTGACCTCCCCGGTGTCCCACAGTCCCTGCGGATCGACGATGATCGGCGCCTCGGCGACAGCCGGGTCCTCCGATACCTGAAGGAGACGAGGTGAGCATCGCATCCGCTGCCACGAGAGCGACTGGCTCGGGGAGCGGCGCTTGACCAACGCCCTCTGCCCCGGGAGCTTCGATCCCCCCACCCACGGGCACATAGACGTGATCCAGCGCGCCGCCAGCATCTTCGACCAGGTGACCGTCGCCGTGGTCCGCAACCCGTCGAAGTCGGCGCTCTTCACCACCGAGGAGCGTGTGGTGCTCCTCGAGGAGGTGCTCGCCGATACCCCCGGCGTGGAGGTAGCCTCATTCGAAGGGCTCCTGGTGCAGTTCGCCCGGGATCGGGGCGCCGACGTGATCGTCAAGGGACTGCGCGCCATGAGCGATTTCGACTATGAGCTGCAGATGGCTCAGATGAACTTCCGTCTCGAGGAGTTCGACACCGTGTTCATCGCCACCAACCCCGAGTATGGGTATCTCTCGTCATCGCTGGTGCGCGAGGTGGCTCGGCTCGGTGGATCGATCGAGGACCTGGTGCCACCGGTGGTGGCCAAGGCCCTCGCGGAGAGACTGACCCATGGTTGACGACGACATCATCGCAGAGGGCCCCGACGAGGAGAGGGAGGCGCTCCCCACGGTGGGCGAGCTCCAAGAGCTCGTCGACGAGATGGTGGTGGCGCTGCGCGAGGCCAGGACCGTCCCGCTCTCCAGCAACGTCCTGGTGGACCGCGAGCAATTCCTCGCCAATCTGGAGCGTCTTCGCAATGACCTGCCCGACGAGATGCGGGCGGCGCGGTGGATGGTGCGTGAGCGTGAAGCCTTCATCGGCCGGACCAACGAGAAGGCCCGCGACGTAATGGACAAGGCCAGGGCGCGGGCCACCGAGCTCGTCTCGCAGTCGCGCATCATGGCCGAGGCGGTCGAGGAGGCCAACGCGCTGATCCGTCAGGCGGAAGCCGAGGGCAGCCGGATCAGGCTGGAGGCCGAAGACGAGATCGACCGCTGGTTTGTCCGTCTCGACACCGTGTTCACCGGCGTGGTCAACCAGCTGCGCGATGCCCGAGCCGAGTTGTACGAGGCGCGCGAGATTGACGAGGTGCCCGAGTGAGAGTGGAGACCTTCTCCCCGCTCCGCTTCCCGGTCGGAGATCTGCTCCACCGGGTCGGCGCCCGGCGGGAAATCTCGGCCGAGGCCGAGGTCGAGGTGGACCTGGAGGGTGCCCGAGTCCACGGGCCCGTCACCGTGACCGGGGTGCTCGAGGCGATGGTCGACGGCATCGTGGCAACGATCGACCTGGCAATCCCCGCCCACCTGACCTGCAACCGCTGCCTTGGCGAGTGGGACACGCCGCTGAACGCACGATTCGTCCACGTGTTCGCCGACCGCCTCGACGACGAGGCCAGCCCGATCCAGCCAGATGACTCGGTCGACCTGTCCGATGTGGTTCATGACGAGGTGGCGCTGGCGCTCCCCATGGCGCCGCTGTGCCGGTCCGACTGCGCGGGACTTTGCCCCGCTTGCGGAACCGACTTGAATAGCGATCCCTGTCTGGGTCATGACGACGAATCGCCCGCCGATCCGGCGTCGCCGTTTTCAGCGCTCGGACAGCTACTGGACCACTGAGTCCTGGTTCAACGACCGACGAGGCGAGGGAGCACGCACCAATGGCGGTGCCCAAGAAG
Organism: Acidimicrobiia bacterium; assembly: GCA_036258335.1. Taxonomy (GTDB): domain Bacteria; phylum Actinomycetota; class Acidimicrobiia; order Spongiisociales; family DATADW01; genus DATADW01. The sequence goes on along the minus strand of DATADW010000023.1, from coordinate 6,047 downwards.
AAGATGTCGCGCATGCGCACCCGGCGGCGCAAGGCGGAGTGGAAGCTGCACAAGCCCCGCCTCTCTACCTGCCCCCAGTGCCATGCCCCCAAACAGCCCCACCGCGCCTGTCGCAACTGCGGCATCTACCGCGGTCGCGAGGTCGTCAACACCGAGGCCTGAGCCGGTGCCTGAACCTCGATCGGCTGACTGATGGCGCGCATCGCTCTCGACGCCATGGGCGGCGACAACGCCCCCCGGGAGATCGTCGCCGGCGCAGTGGCCGCCGCTGAAGAGGGCATGGACATCGTCCTCGTGGGCGACGAAGTGATATGCAAGGACCTCCTCGCCGAGCACGGCGCCACGCTTCCTGTCGTCCATGCCTCCGAGGTGATCGGGATGGGGGAGGACGCCGGGAAGGGAGTCCGTGAGAAGCCAGATGCATCCGTGGTGCGGTGCGCCCGCCTCGTTCGTCACGGTGAGGCTGCTGGCTTTGTCTCCGCCGGCTCCACCGGCGCGGCCATGGCGGCGGCATCTGTCGTGATCGGGCGGGCCAGGGGCGTGCAACGGGCCGCTCTCGCCACCATCTTCCCCACGCCGGGGAACGCCACCGTCGTCCTCGACACCGGCGCCAACACCGAAGTCAAGCCCGACCACCTCGCCCAGTTCGGGGTGATGGGCGCGGTAGTGGCCGAGGTCTATGTGGGACTGGACACCCCCCGGGTCGGGCTGCTCAACATCGGTGAGGAGCAAGCAAAAGGGCGGAGCCTGGAGAAGACGGCGTTCACCATGTTGGAAGCCGCTCCCATCAACTTCGTGGGCAACATCGAGGGCCGCGACCTGGCAGCGGGCAAGGCGGATGTGATCGTGACCGATGGGTTCACCGGGAACGTCTTGCTCAAGACCGCCGAGGGGGCTGCTTTCTGGGTGATCGGCCTGGCGATGGAGGCGTTGGCCACTCTGGAGCAGACCCACTTGGAGGCGGTGCTCCCCGCTCTTCGTCGTGTGCGTCATCTGACGGACTCTGAGTCCACCGGTGGCGCTCACCTCGTCGGGCTCAAAGGGGTTGCGGTGATCGCCCACGGCTCGTCCTCGGGGACTGCGATCTTGAACGCCTTGACGCTTGCTCGCACCGGTGCCGAGCAGGACCTGGTGGGACGGGTGGCCAGCCGCCTCGCAGCCCGGTGACCAGCCCGACTCCGGCCGGGGGTCACTCGCTGGAGGTGTTGCTCGATCATCGGTTCGCCGACGCCGAGTTGCTGCACCGCGCCTTGGTCCATCGTTCCTACACCGCCGAGCACCCCGACGAGGCGTCCAACGAGCGGCTCGAGTTCCTCGGTGACTCAGTGTTGTCGCTCGTGGTGAGCGATCTCCTCTTCTCCCGCTACCGCCATTTGGTCGAGGGGGAGATGGCCAAGGTGCGGGCCGCCACCGTCAACCGCGACGAGCTGGCCGAGGTGGCAACGAGGATCGGCCTCGGCCAATACCTACTCCTGGGTAGAGGCGAGGACGCTTCGGGGGGACGGGAGAAGGGGTCGATCCTGGCCGACGCCATGGAGGCGCTGCTGGCCGCGCTCTATCTCGATGGCGGGATCGAAGCCGCCCAACGGTTCATCGTGGCCCAGTGGGCCGATCGTGTCGCCGACAGGGCCTCGGAGCCAGGTCGGCGCGACTACAAGACCAGGGTCCAGGAGGTGCTTGCGCTGCGCGGGTCACGGCCGGTGTACCTGATCGAGGGCGAGGGCCCAGACCATCGCCGCAGCTTCCGCGCCCGTCTCCGCGCCGAGGGGCGGGTGCTGGGAGTCGGCGAGGGCCACTCCAAGAAGGAGGCCGAACAGGAAGCCGCCCGGCGCGCCTTGGAAGCCCTCCAGGGCGAGGGATGACCTCGTTCGAGGAGATACGTGCCTGAGCTCCCCGAGGTGGAGACCGTGCGCCGCCATCTCACCGCCGGCATCGAGGGTTCCACCGTCGTCTCGGTGGAGGTGGGTCACCCGCGCACGGCGCGGCGCCAGCCCAACCCGGCCGATCTGGTCGACCGTCTCCTCGGCCGGAGGGTCGAAAAGGTCGGCCGTCGGGGGAAGTTTCTCATGATCGACGTCGGCGGCGACTTCACCTGGGTCATCCACCTGGGGATGTCGGGCCGGGTTTCGCTCGACCCGCCTGGAGAGGAGCGCTCTCCGCACACCCACCTCGTGGTCGGGTTCGACAACGGCATTGAGTTGCGGCTGGTCGACCCGCGCACCTTCGGTTTCAGCGCCGTCTACACAGATGAGGAGCTGGCCGGATCGCCGCTCCGATTGCTCGGGGCCGACGCATGGGAGGAGCCGCTCACCACATCCGAGTTGGGCGCCCGTCTGGCGGGCCGCACCGCCCCGATCAAGCCACTGCTGCTCGACCAGCGGATCGTGGCCGGGCTGGGCAACATCTACGCCGACGAGGCGCTGTTCCGCGCCGGGATCAGACCCCAGCGTCCCGGTGGTTCGCTCGGCGAGGAGGAGGTCGCCCGCCTGGTCGAGGCGATACCCCCGGTGGTGGCGGCCGCACTGGCCGACGGGGGGACCAGCCTCGGCGACCTCGCCTACCTGCTTCCCGACGGGCGCGCCGGCGAGCACCTAGACCGCCTCGCCGTCTACGGCAGGGCCGGGGAGCCCTGTCATCGTTGCGGCACGCCGATCGAGAGAGCGGTGCTGCAAGGCCGCTCCACCCATTGGTGCCCGGTCTGCCAGCGGTGAAGGCGATCAGAGCCGTGGTTTCCGGGTACGTGCAGGGGGTCGGGTTCCGTCTGACCGCCGCCCGCGTCGCCCAGCGGCTCGGGGTCAGCGGTTGGGTGTGCAACCGGTGGGACGGAGCGGTGGAGGTGATGGCGCAGGGCGACGCCGCCTCCGTCGACGAACTGGCAGCCTGGCTCGCATCGGGCCCGCGCGGGGCGCTGGTCCGCTCGGTCGAAGTGGTCCCGGCGGACGCCGACCCGGGGTTGTCGTCATTCGAGATACGGAGCTAGACGATGCGGTAACGGAGGAAGACCGTTCCGTTGTCGAAGCGGCGCTCGTCGACCAGTTCGAGCTTCTGACGGAACCGGTCGGGCAGCGCCCTCTTGCCCCCTCCCACCAACATCGGCGCAACGAAGAGGTGGATCTCGTCGACCAGTACGGCTTTGAGAGCGACGGCGGCGAGGGCTGCACCCCCGACGAGGAGGTCGGTCGCTGCGTAGTCTTTGATCCGCTGCACCGCCCCGGGCTCGAATTCCCGCTCGATCCTGGTGTTCGCGGTTGAGGCCTTCTCGAGCGTGCTCGAGTAGACGATCTTCTCTGCCGCCTGCCAGATCCGGGCGAAGTCGACGATGTAGGGAGGCGCTTCGGGGAGGGAGTCCATCGTCTCCCAAGCGGTCATGACCTCGTAGAGCCGGCGGCCGTATAGATGGGTCCCAAAGGTGCTTTGAAGGTCGTTGAGAAAGCGGTGGACCTCCTCGTCGGGCTCGGCCCAATCGAAGTTGCCGTCCGCGTCTTCGACGTAGCCATCCAGCGATGTGATCGCTCCGTAGATCAGGTTTGCCATTTTCTCAAACGCCCTTCCGTCTACGTTTGAAAGGGTACGACCGAGCCCGAGGAGGCGAGTCATCGGACCGGATTGCTGGTGGTGACCACTTACGTCGCCCTGTTGCGCGGCATCAACCTGGCGGGACGCCGCAAGGTGGCCATGCCCGATCTACGTGAGGCATTGGCCGAAGCCGGATTCGAGGATGTGGCCACTTACATCCAGAGCGGCAACATCGTGCTCAACAGCGGCAAGCCGGCCACCCGGCTGCGCACCGAATTGGAGAAGGTGATCGAGGACCGGTTTGAGTTTGCGGTCCCGGTGATCCTGCGGTCTCGGAAGCAACTCGACTCCGTCATCGCGGCCAACCCCTTCCCCGAGCCCTCCGACCCGCGGCTCCTCCACGTCGTCTTCCTCGAGAAGGCGGCCAGCGCCGCCGCGGTCAAGAAGTTGGCGGCGTCCGCTACCGGGTCAGACGAGGTGAAGTCGGTCGGGAAGGAGCTCTACCTCAACACTCCCGACGGGTTCGGTCGGAGCAAGTTGGCTGCCGCACTGGCCAAGGACCCGTCCGGGATCACCGGAACCGCCCGCAACTGGCGAACCGTTCTCAAACTTGCCGAGATGGCGGCTGGGTCGGGTTCCTAGGACAGCTTCTCGAACACGGCGACCTGGCTCTCGCTCTCTGACGTGAACGGGGTTCGGTCCCACGCCGCCCAGCGTTCCCGCAGCCTTAGCCCGGCGATCTTCGCCATCAGGTCGAGCTCGGAAGGCCAGACGTAGCGGTATGGAGCGGAGTGGCGGACCAAGTGACCGTCCACCTCCATCCAGTGATGTGACGAAGCGATCTGCCCCACGAGGTCGTCGTAGGTCTCGATCCCGACGTGGTCAGAGTCGAGCGCGAACACCCGGCCCAGTTCCCCGTGAAGCACTGCGTCCGGCCGAGGTATGCCCACTTCCACAACGAAGCACCCACCCTGCTCGAGGTGGGCGGCTGCGTTAGCGAAGACGGCTATCTGCTCATCTTGGGTGGTGACGTTCATGATGGTGTTTGCCACCAGGTAGACGAGCCGGAACGAGCCCGGGACGCGGGTCGACGTCATATCGCCGACGGTCACCGGAACCTTCTCGGCGCCCGGCTTGGGGCGAAGCTGCTCGACCATGTGCGGCGACAGTTCGATCCCGCTGACGGCGACGCCTCGTGCGCTCAGCGGCAGTGCCACACGACCGGTGCCGACGGCGAACTCGAGGACGGGTCCGCCGCGCGCCAGATCGGCCAGAAGATCAACGATTGGATCGAGGACCGATGGTTCAAATTGCGCCGCGGAGTTGGCGTCATAGACCTCGGCGATTTCCCGGTCCCACATGATCGAACCCATGGCGATCAGTGTGGCGCGGTCAGCGGTCACCAGCATCGGGATTTCCGGCTGCGCCGGGTCAGCGCCCGTTCTCGGAGAAGTGCATGTACTCCGTCGCCACCCGCCCGCGACGCTCTGACCGGGCGCAATGCCCGAGATAGTCCTTCAGCCGGAGGGCTTGTGCCGCACCTGTGCCGCATCGACCTCCCGCCTCGCCCAGAGATCGGCCACCTCGGCCTGGCATCTCATCGGGCTCTCCTCCTTGTTCGACGTCGGAGGTATCTCCGGATGCGGACGCAGATCTTCCGGATCGGGTGCTTCGGTGTCAGTGATCCGGTGGAGTCTCGCTGCTCCTGACAAGCCGTCAGACGTGAGCGTCAGGTGCCCTGTCGCTCCTCGCGCCGGTCAATCAGTTCTTGGATGGAGGCGGGGAGGGTGGTCTCGAAGTCGATCAGTTTCGCCCAAGTCGGCCGGACCACGATGCGCACCATGCCATCCACATACAGGGACTTGATTTCGGTCTCGAACTCTCGTCGCTGCTCGGGCGTCATCTGGTAGGTGCCGGACGCCTGGAGGTACTCCTCGGGGATACCGTCAACCCAGTCGAGCTCGGCGTTACCGCGCAGCAGGAGTACGTCGGGGGGGTGCACCTCGGTGTCGATGGTCAGTGCTACGGCCGGGTTGCGCTGCAGCGCCTTGAGCTTGCGGGCGTTCTTGCTGGTACACATCACGATCTCGGAGCCGTTCCAGAAGATCCCGATCGGGATCACCCGTGGCGTGCCGTCTTTCCACACGAAGGCCAGCCGCGCCACGTCTCGCTTCAGCAACTCCTGGCTGAGAGGCTTGCTCAGCACCTCGCCGACCTCGTCCGCCCGCACTGCCGTCCCTCCTAGGTCGCCCATATGTCGGGCGTCGTCGCCTCCTGTCAAGGGAAGCAGATCGAAGGCAGGTCGCCAGACAGTCGACGCGGCCAGGGACGAGAAAGGGGTCGTGTTCGTCGAGAAGCAGCAGCCGCCGTTCGAGGAGCTGCGTGCCGCGGTCGAGGTCGGCGAGCCGCTCGCTACCAGGCCGAACGGCCGTTTAGGCACTCTGACTAGGGGAAACGCATCGACCGGGCCATCGTCGAGGTCTCCGGCAAGCAAACCGAGGGCTCGCCCAAGACCGGCAACAAGCGGACCA
>DATADW010000022.1:0-3033 GCA_036258335.1 Acidimicrobiia bacterium | reverse complement strand
AGCTCGCCTGGCAACTCGGTGGACGCGCCGCCTTCGACTTGGTGGCCGAGGCCGATCGAACCGGGACCAGCCCTGGTGACCGGCTGGTCGACGTGATCCGCTCGGCAGCCCCGTGCCTGATCCTGATCGACGAGTGGGTGGCGTACGCCCGTCAGCTCTCCGGGGTCAACGACCTGCCCGCCGGGAACTTCGACGCCCACTTCTCCTTCGCCCAGGCGCTGTGCGATGCGGTCAAGATCGTCCCCAACGCCCTGCTGGTGGTCTCGATCCCCTCCTCCGATGTCGAGGTGGGTGGCGACGGTGGGTACCAGCTCCGAACAAGTGTTCGGTTTGTCCGAGCGTTGTAGTAAGCTAAACGCTCTTCCCCACTGTGAACCGCGTTGCAGAGATGAATCATGACGTTGGTTGGGGAAGCGCCGAGTTGGATCGAGGAACGCTCTGATCCCAGGGCGGTGCCGCTGCCGGAGGGGTTGGCAGAGATGCCGCCCGGGCCCGAGTTGGGCGTTCTGCTGGCGGGCATCGAACGGTCCCGATTGAGCGGTGACGATGTGGTCACGCTGATGCAGGCGATTTCCCGCGAGGTCTCCCACTACCAAGCCGAGCTCTACGCGGCCATGGCCGAGGTGGCTCACTGCTCCAGTGATCCGATGTCGGCCGAGCGCGTCGAAGCTCTTGACGAGTTCGCCGCCGAGGAGATCGGAGCGGCGTTGTGTTTCACCAGGCGAGCCGCAGACATCCATCTCGGGCTCGCCCTCGATCTTGTTGAACGGCTCCCCAAGGTCTGGGAGACGCTGGACCAGGGCCGGATCGATCTCACACGGGCCAGGGTGATCTGCGAGGGGACCTGTCACGTCGAGGGAGCAGAGGCCCGGCGGGTGGCCGACGCTGTGTTGGAGCAAGCGCCCAGGCTGACCACGGGTCAACTCGGAGCCCGGGTTCGTCGGCTTGCCATGTCTGTTCAACCCGAGGAGGCGGCGAGGCGCTACGAGGCGGCGGTCGAGGAACGGCGAGTCATATGCCTTCCGAATACCGATGGGACCGCTGACCTGGTGGCTTGCAACCTTCCCGCCGAGCGAGCGTCGGCGTGCATGCGGAGTCTCAACACTGAGGCTTACGAGGCGAAGCGGGCCGGCGATCCCCGGAGCATCGACCAGTTGCGGACTGACATACTCCTGGATCGCCTCGACGTGGACCGCTCAACCAAGGGACGGCGGGGGGTGGTCGACCTCCACATCGACCTCACCACCCTGGCAGGGCTCGACGCCAACCCGGCCGAGATCCCGGGGTTTGGGCCGATCGTCGCCGACGTCGCCCGGCGGGTGGCGGATGGGCAACACAATTCTGAGTGGCGGGTGACGGTCACGGATCCGGACAACGGGAACGTGGTTTGGAATGGAACCACTCGCCGTCGTCCCACCGTCACCCAACGCCGCTACCTCGAAGCGCGCTACCGAAGCTGCGTTTTCCCCGGGTGCCGGATGCCGGCTCTCGAGTCTGACATCGATCACACCAGGGATTTTGCCAAGGGAGGCGCCACCGACGTTTCCAACCTGGGACCGCTTTGCCGTCACCATCATCGGTTGAAGCACGGGGGTGAGTGGCGAGTGGAACAACCCGAACCCGGCGTCTTCCATTGGACCAGCCGTCTCGGTCATGTCTACATCGTCGGACCCGACCCTCCCTGAATGCGGGGGCGGGCGGTCGGCGATTCCAGACTCACTACTCCTCGGCCAGCAAGGCGTAGAGGCGGCGACGAGTCTCCTTGAGGATGTCCTGGGCCTTGGACACCTGCTCCTTTGAGCCAGCCTGCATCACCTGCATGAAGGCGGCAGCCACCTGAAAACCGAGGTCGCGCATCTCGAACACCGAGGGATCGAAGCCTGTGACCATCTCTTCCCAGGGCGCGGCGTCTTCCTCGATTGTGCCGAGGTGCTCTCGGCCCTCATCGGTGAGCCGATAGACCTTCTTGCCTTCCTGCTTCTCGCCGGCCACGAGTCCCTCATCCTCGAGCTGCGACAGGGTGGGGTAGACGGAGCCGGGGCTGGGTCGCCAGATCCCGCCGCTTCGCTCGGTGATCTCTTGGATGATCTGGTACCCGTGCATCGGTCCTTCTCCAAGGAGGGTGAGGATGGCGGTTCGCATGTCCCCTCTGCCCGCCTTGGGACCACCCCACGGGCCGGGGATCCGGAAGAGGAAGTCGGGCGGTCCAAAACCGCGCCCCATGCCTCGCCGCCCTTGCCAGGCACCCATGAACATTCGCAACGGGCCGGCGATATCGCAGTTCTTCCAATAGAAACCGTGAGGTGCCTCAGCGTGACCGGTCATCACAAGCTCCCTTCGCTCGACCATATCACGATATATCGCGATACCTCGCTTGTCGAGCGGCTATGGCTAATCCGGTACTGGTCTTATCGTCTCTCGCCAACCACCAGTGAGAGGCGGAGCATGGAGACGGTGGCGATACTGCTCAACGTCGGGACCGACCAGGTAGAGGCGTTCGAGAGTGGCTTTGCAGAGCACGAACTGCCTGTTTGGGAAGACCTGCACGGTCGGGGCACCCTGGTGGCGGCGACCCTCTCCCGGCTCGACATTTCGTCGCGGAGAGTCGAGGGAGCGGTGCAGTACCTGGTTGTGGCGATCTTTGCCACCGGCGAGGGACACCACGAGCACGACTCGCATCCCGGGTTCAATGCCTGGAACGAGCGCGCCGACGCCTTTCAAATCGCCTCGCCCATGGCGTTTGGGGGCGAGACCAAGATCAAGATCGGGGTGTAGGACCGACCGGGGACGGCTCGCCAAACCGTGACAGCCCCTCGGTGAGGGCAGCCGGCGTGTCCATCGAGAACCACGATCGGCCGTCCTCACCCCAGGCGCTCCACTCGGGCTGCTCGACGGGGCGCCAGGGGAGATCGTCGAGCAGAGATTGGGCGGGACGGCCCTTGTCGAGCAGGGCGGCGGCGGGCTCGGCCCACGAAACGGGGTAGAAGGCACAGGTGACTTGAGCGATCCCGCCGTCGATAGGGACCACAGCCC
>DATADW010000021.1:0-2968 GCA_036258335.1 Acidimicrobiia bacterium | reverse complement strand
GATGGAACAGGTCCTGGCCATGGGCGCCGAAGAGGGCCTGAGTCAAGCGATCGGCCAGATCGACGCCATCCTCGCTGCGGATGCCCCTCGTCCGGCATGAGGCTTGCCGACGAGATCCACTCGCAACGTCAGTCCTTCATGAGCACGGCTGCCGAGCGTCTAGGAGTGTTCCTCGGAATGGCATGGCATTGATCGCTTGACAGGCGCGGGTTGGGTCGGGCGCCCGCCTGGGTATGTCTCTCAGGCGATTCGGCGAGCCTCGTGGAGACGAACCGTGCCCGACACGCCCTTCAACTCTGTGTCACCGACCTCGGAGAAAGCCACCGGCGCCCCTTCGGCCCCTTCGACCACTTGCTGGCTGACGAGAACTTCTCCCGGCCTGGCGTAGTCCGCGATCCGCGCGGCAACGTTCACCGTGCGGCCGAAGTAGTCGCCCAGGTGGATGACGACCGGCCCGGCGTGGATTCCGACGTGGGCGGGCGGAAGGGCGTGCATCTCCATCGCTTCGCTCATGTCCAGGGCGGCGACGACACTGGCCCCAGGATCGGGGAAGTAGAACATCACGCCGTCCCCCAGCCACTTCACCGGCTGCCCGCCGTGTTCCTGGGAGGCGCGCCTCACCAGGGTGGCAAGTCTCGCCGCGATATCGGCCGCCGCCTCGTCCCCTCGCTCTTCGGTGAGCCGCGTGTAGCCGGTTACGTCGAGGAAGCACACCGCGGGAGGACGATGCAATCGGGTGTGGAGGCCGGCTCCTTCAAGGGCGGCCTCGACCTCCTCGACGAAGCTCTTGCTCCAGGCGTGCTCCTGCTGACCGTGGTAGAGGGCGAGCAGCGCCTGCTCGGTCAGGGGGGCCAGGCGGGACCCGAGGTCGGCTTGTTCCGTCAGCACCTCGCCTTGATTCATGCCGGTGTCGAGGAGTGGCTGCACTACTTCGGTCCGATACCACTCGGTTTCAGTCTCGGCGATCCGGCGCAAGCTGTCCCCACATGCTCGGAGCCATCGCTCGATGACGACAGGCCGGAAGCCGACCGAGAGCTGGAGCTCGATCACCGGCACCACCGAAAGCTCGTCCTCGCGAACCGCATCTTCCGCTTGTGGCTCGGCAAAACCGAGGGCCTCGCGGACCACCGTCAGAAGCTCGAGGGGGATGCCGGTGTGCGCGCTCAGATCGCGAAAGGTGGTGGGACTCAGCCCGCCAAACCGATCGAACGCATTCGCCTCCAGGAAGGAGAAGGAGAGGGCTCCACTCCGCACCGCCGCCCCCATCCCGTCGAGCGGCACCCCGGCCAGCTCCAGGCCGCGCACCCAACGCACCTTCCGAGAGTCAGCCGCTGAGTGTCCCTCTCCCCTGCCGGACCCCAATAACCCGATCGCAACCAACCGGTCGACATAACCTGGATCGACTCCGGCCCTACGGGCCACCTGCTGGCGCCATTCCTCGACCACGGGAGGCCGGATCCTAGGTGTCGAAGCCGGCACCGACGCCCTTGGCCACGACTACGAATCGCGCCGCACAGCCCCCGGAGTCGAAACCAGCCGGCTGGAGGTGCTCCCTCAGTTAGAGGACCCAGAGCGACCGGAACACGAACGAGGCCATCTGGTCGCGCCGGACCGCTTCGTTGGGACAGAACTCGGTTTCGGTACATCCCTCGGTGATCCCGGCGGTGGCCAGGGCGTCAATGGCATCCTCGTGGATGTTGCCGTCGTCGTCGGTGAACAGGTCGTCGCCGGCTCCTTCGGTGAGGCCCAGGGCGCGGGTCAGGAAGGAGGCCATCTGGTCGCGCCGCACCGAATCGTTGGGACAGAACTCGGTAGTGGTGCACCCTTGGGTGATGCCGACCGCGGCGATGGCGTTGATGTCGTCCTCGAAAACGGACCCGGCGTCATCTGTGAAGAAGTCCTGGTCCGATAGGGGAAGGTTCAATCCCCTGCGAAGAAAGGCGGCCATCTGCCCACGCCTCACATCTTCCGCCGGGCAGAACAGGTTGTTGTCGGGAGGGTTGCAGCCCAGGGTCACGCCGTCGGCGGCGATCACCAGGATCGCCTCCCCATGCGGCGGAACCAGCTCTACATCATCGAATCGCTCGACCACCACGGTCAGCTCAGGGGGAATCTGGCCTCGGATCTCCCCTTCTGGATAAGCGGTGGTGTGCACATTGACGTAGGCCTCGCCGTCCTGGATGGCGTCGCCGACGTCAATGATGTCCTGCCAGCCGCAGTCGTTGCCCGGGTCCGGCTCGATTTCAGGCGTGTCCACAAGGATTCCGTCGTGGGTCACGGGTTCGCCACTGAAAAGTGTGACCCCCACAGGACCATCTTCACCCGCCCCGGCACAATGGATGTGGGCAGCGACGATCTCCTCGAGGTTGTAAGTGATGACCCGTACTCCAATTGTCGTCTCGAGAAAGGTGACGGTGGCCACCCCGACGCCGTCGCTTTCGACCGCCTCGGTCTCCTGGCCGGGATCCATCGGAGCTGAGTAGTACGCGTTAAAACCCTCGCCCTGCATCGCCGCCGCCGGCAGCGGCGCGATCGCCAGACAGAGCACCACCACCAGGAGCGTCTTGCGCATGTCCCGTACCCCCATCCCTGCGTCTCGTTCCGATCGTACGCGATCGAAGGCAGGGGTGAGTCCAGAACGAAGCGGTTAGGGAAGGTCGTCGAGCTGGCCCGTGACGTGGAGCGAGTATGCGACGCGGTAGAGGTAACTGCCTGGGTCGCGGACAGCCAGGTTGCAGGTGACCATCGCCGCCGAAATTACGGGTCCGGTGTTCTCAAGTCGGAACCCGTCCACCGCCCAGCCCAGGTTGAGGGCGGGCCCCTCATTTCCGATGGATGCGGGGGTCACAAAAGGCGCCCACTGCACCACACGAAGACCCTTACCGGCAGGAAGGCCCTGGATGGGGACCTCGAAGGTGAGGGTGTCTCGGATGAACTCGTTGCCTCTGCCTTGGAAGGTGAAGATGAC
>DATADW010000020.1:0-2830 GCA_036258335.1 Acidimicrobiia bacterium | reverse complement strand
AGGGATGCCAAGGCCTACGGCGTTGAGACCATCTACCAAACGCTGGCCCTGGCCGACAACATCGATGCTCCGGGCAACGTCTTTCTCGGCCGCGAGCTGACCACCCGGTGGGGCACGCTCGACGACTCGGCTATGGAGGACGCCACCCGCAAGGTCATCACCCGGCTGAACCCCAAGTTCCAGAACTTCAAGTCGGCGGTGGGATGGCTCTCCGGTGGGCAGCGGCAGTCGGTCGCCATCGCCCGTGCCGTCCACTTCAACGCCCGCGTGCTGATCATGGACGAGCCGACGGCAGCGTTGGGGCCGGCGGAGACCGAGCAGGTCATGGACCTGATCCGCCAGCTGAAGCGGGAGGGGATCGGGGTCATCCTGATCAGCCACGACATCCACGACGTCTTCGACCTTGCGGACCGGATCAGCGTCATGCTCACCGGGAGGCTGGTGGGCACTGTGAACAAGGACGAGGTGACCATGGACGAGGTGCTCGCCATGATCATCATCGGCAAACTCCCCCAAGACGTCACCCAGTCGGAGCTGGCCGACCTCCACGGCTGACCGTTACGCCAGCAGGTGGAAAGTGGGGGCCAGCGCCGGATACAGCTCGCGGTAGCGGGCGTGCCCTTCCCGGTAGAGATCGACGAGGTCAGTGGGCGCCGCCGCCGGATCGACCCCGATGGTGGCATCGCAAGCCTCCTCCACCGCGCCGTATTGCCCCGCTCCGACTGCGGCAAGCAGCGCCGCCCCGTAGGCCGCGCCCTCATCGGTCTGCACGGTGGCGATCTCGGCGCCAAGGACGTCGGCTAGGATCTGCCGCCACAGCTCGCTGCGGATGCCACCCCCAGAGGCTCTGATCTGGGTAGGCGCCTCCGTCCCGGCCGCCACCATGGCGTCCAGACCATCAGCTAACCCGTAGGCGACACCCTCGAGCACCGCCCGGGTGAGGTGGCGCATGTCGTGTCGGACGGTAAGGCCCACGAAGGCGCCGCGCGCCGACGGATCGGGGTGGGGGGTCCGCTCCCCGGTGAGGTAGGGGAGGAATAACAGTCCCTCGGATCCGGCGGGGACCTCGGCTGCGCCGTCCACCAGTTCGTAAAAGGACCGACCGGGGGCGACCGCATCGCGCAGCCAGCGGAGGCTCCCCGCCGCCGAGAGCATCACCCCCATCATGTGCCAGCGCCCTGGTGCGGCGTGACAGAAGGCGTGGACCCGGCCTTGCGGCTCGATCACGGGACCTTCGGTGGTGGCGAACACGACACCCGACGTCCCCAACGAGAGGGCGACCACACCGGGGGCGACGGCGCCGACGCCTACGGCGTTGGCCGCCTGGTCGCCGCCACCGGCGACCACCGGTGTTCCGGCAGCCAATCCGGCGGCCTCGGCGGCGGCTGCCGACAGCACCCCGGTCACCTCGGGTCCCTCGTAGGCGTAGGGGAACATCGCCGGGTCGAGGTCGAGTAACTCGAGGATCTCGGGCGACCAGGTCCGCGCCGCCAGGTCGAAGAGAATCGTCCCGGACCCGTCTGCGACATCGACGGCGTAGACGCCGGTCAGCTTGAGCCGGACGTAGTCCTTGGGGAGGAGGACGTGCCGCACCCGCCGCCACAGGTCGGGCTCGTGGTTTCGCACCCAGAGCAGCTTGGGGGCGGTGAACCCGGTGAGGGCATCGTTCCCGGTGACCTCGATGAGACGTTCGGCGCCGACACGTCGCCTGATCTCATCGCACTCCTCCTCGGTCCGTTGGTCGTTCCACAGGATGGCCGGTCGCACCACCTGGCTCTCGTCGTCGAGCAGGACCGACCCATGCATCTGGCCGGTCAGCCCGACTGCATCCACGTCGTCAGGAGCCAAATCGTGATTCTCGAGCAACTGCCGGATCGCGGTCACCGTGCCGTGCCACCACAGCACCGGGTCCTGCTCGCTCCAGAGTGGCCGGGGCGTCTCATAACCGTATTCGGCGGAGGCCACGCCGAGAACCGTGCCCGCACCGTCCACGGCTACCGCCTTTGTTGCCGTGGTCGAGCAGTCGACGCCGATGACGACGCTCACGCCTCGAGACTTCCGTTCAACTGGACCGTATCGCCCGATTGACCCGATTCTCCAGGAGCTCTTGTTTTCCAGAGACGGGGGTGGGGTCGATCTCGCCCGACATCACCCGTGCCTCTAGGGAGTCGAGGCTCTCGGTGCCCTCGTGGATGGCCCGCCCCAGCGGACCCGACCAGCCGGCGTACCTTGCCGCCCGCGGTTGGGAGAGCGCTTCGGATTCGACCAGGTCAGCGGCGACGAGCAGGGCGGCAGCGACGGTGTCGATGGCGCCGATGTGGCCGTGGAAGAGGTCGTTCCGGTCGATCGACTGGCGACGGAGCTTGGTGTCGAAGTTGAGCCCGCCGGTGTTGAACCCCCCTCCGCGGAGGATCTCGTAGAGAACGAGGACCCACTCCTCGACCGAGTTGGGGAACTGGTCGGTGTCCCACCCGTTCTGGGCGTCTCCGCGGTTGGCATCGATCGACCCGAATATCCCGTGGGACACGGCGTACGCCACCTCGTGGTGGAAGCTGTGCCCGGCCAGGGTGGCGTGGTTGGCCTCGATGTTGACCCGGTACTCGTCGGCAAGGTCGAAGCGCTGCAGGAACCCGTGCACCGTCTGGGTGTCGTAGTCGTACTGGTGCTTTGTCGGCTCGGCCGGCTTCGGTTCGATGAGGAGGGTTCCCTCGAACCCGATACGGTGCTTGTGCTCGGCAACCAGGGTGAGGAATCGGGCCAGTTGCTCGCCCTCGGCGCGCAGGTCGGTGTTGAGCAGTGTGTCGTAGCCCTCGCGTCCACCCCAGAGGAC
>DATADW010000019.1:0-3404 GCA_036258335.1 Acidimicrobiia bacterium | reverse complement strand
TTCTCGACTCGGGGCAAAGGCCCTGCGGGCGGAGCGACCCTTCCGACCACCCGGCGGTCGCCAGCGAGAGGAGTGAACGTGGCCGGCCGAAGCAAGGGCCGGCGCCTGGGGTTGTCCGACGCACGTCTGCTCGCAATCGGTGGTTTGCTGCTCTTCGCCTGGCTGGGTGCAGGCGCCCGGCTGTTCTACGTGCAGGTCGTCGAGTCCGATCGGTGGGCAGCGGAGTCGTTGGAGCAGCGGCTGACCCGCAAGGAGCTCGCCGCCAGAAGGGGCACGATCTTCGACACTCGCGGTCGGGAGATGGCGGTGACAATCGACGGAACAACCATCTACGCCAACCCGAAGCAGATCGAGAGCCCCGAAGTTGCGGCGCGGCTGCTCGGGGCGGTGCTCGACCGTCCCACTTCGGCAATCCTGGAGCGGCTGCGCGAGGACTCGACCTTCGTCTACCTGGCTCGCCAGCTCGAGTTCGACCAGGCAGAGGAGGTCCGCGCCCTCGATCTGACCGGGATCTACACGCTCTCCGAGCCCAAGCGCGTCTACCCGGCGGGTGCTCTCGCCAGCCACATCCTTGGATGGGTCGACATCGACAACCAGGGCAAGGAGGGGCTGGAGTACCGCTTCGACGAAGTGCTCAGGGGAAGCCCCGGTGCAGCCATCGTCGAGACCGACCCGTCGGGCCGCATCATCCCCCAGGGTCGCTATCAGGTGGAGCCCGCCGACCCGGGTGACGACCTAGTGACCACGATCGATCTCGACGTCCAGTTCGCCGCCGAGCGAGCCTGCTCCGAGATCCTCACCGACGCCGAGGCGCAGCGGTGCACGGCGGTGGTGCTCGATCCCGAAGACGGCGCAGTGGTGGCGTTGACCACGCTGCCCGACTTCGACCCCAACGACCGCGAAGGCGTCGGCGACGAGGTCCTATTCGGGAACTTCGCCATCCGGGGCACCTTCGAGCCGGGATCGACGTTGAAGACGATGACCATCGCCGCCGCCCTCGAGGACGGCCTGGTAAAGCCCAGCTCGGTCATCCCAGACGTTCCCGCCCGGTACGAGGTCGTCGAGGGCGCCTGCGAAAGCCGCACCGACGATCTCTTCGGGTGCTTCGGCGACCCCGAGTACCACGTCCCCGAGGACATGACGGTCGAGGAGATCGTCACCCGCTCCTCGAACGTCGGCACGATCCTGGTGGGGGAGCGAGTGGGGACGGCACGGCTGCGCCGCTTTCTCGAGCGGTTCGGGCTGGGGCAGCCGACCGGGATCGAATATGCCGGCGAGGCCGCCGGGTCGGTCAATGTCGATCCGACCTGCGGCTCGTGCACGGCTTCCGCATCGATCGGCTACTCGGTCTCTGTTTCGCCCCTCCAGATGGCGGCGGCATACGGGGCGATCGCCAACGACGGTATGTGGGTTGAGCCGCACCTGGTCGATCAGGTGGTGTCGGGTGACGAAGCACCGACAACCGTCCACCCGGGACGCCACCGTGTGGTCTCGGCGGCGACGGCGAGGACCATGCGCCACATGCTGCAGCTTGTCGTCGAAAAGGGCACCGGGCTCCGGGCGGCCATCCCCGGCTATGCGGTGGCGGGAAAGACTGGAACGTCCGAGCAGCTCGAGGACACCGGTTACAACAGGCGGGTGAACGTGGCCAGCTTCGTGGGCATGGCCCCGGCTGACGACCCGGCGCTGGTGGTGGCTGTGGTTGTCGAAGGGCCCTCTTATGCCTTCCGCTCCGGCGGTTTGTCGGCGGCGCCCGTCTTTGCCGAGGTCATGGAGAAGGCGCTGCACCACCTGGGAGTGCCCAGCGATGGCGGCTGAAGCTATGCGGCTCTCGGAGCTCGCAGCGATGGTCGGTGGGACCGTGGTTCCACTCTCGGGCGGCGGCGATGACGACCCCGCGGTGTCCTCGATCGTCCACGACAGCCGCTCGGCGAATGGCGGATCGCTGTTCGTGGCCATACCCGGGTTCAGCAGCGACGGCCACGACCATGCCGATACAGCGGTCCGTAGCGGGGCGGTCGCGGTGGCGGTGGAGCGTCTCCTTCCGGTGCCGGTGCCTCAGCTCTTGGTCACATCGGGGCGCGCCGCCCTCGGCCCGATGGCGGCGGCGCTGGCCGGGAACCCTTCGCAGCGGCTGCGGGTGGTGGGGATCACCGGGACGAACGGCAAGACGACCGTGACCTACCTCCTCGAATCGATCGCCACAGCCGCGGGAAGACGGTGCGGGATCATCGGGACCACCGGCGCCTGGATCATGGGTCGGCCGGTGAAACTGGAGCGGACCACGCCTGAGGCCGACGATCTGCAGCGTCTCTTCGTCGAGATGGTCGATGCCGATGTCGAGATCGCTGCCCTCGAGGTCTCTTCCCATGCCTTGTCCCTGGGGAGGGTGGAGGGCACGCGGTTCGAGGTGGTGGCCTTCACAAACCTGAGTCAGGACCACCTTGACTTCCATGGCGACATGGACAGCTACTTCGAGGCCAAGTCGCGCCTCTTCGAACCGGGCCGGGCCCGTTGTGCCGTCATATGGATGGACGACCCGGCGGGCGCCAAGCTGGCGGCATCGACCACGCTCCCGGTGGTCGAGGTGGGCGCCACAACTGGGCAGGTCCATGCCGACCGGGTCGCGTGCTCCTGGGAGGGGATCGATTTCACCCTCGTGACCCCGACGGGAACCACCCGGGTGGCGCTCTCGCTGCGAGGCCGCTTCAACCTTGCCAATGCCCTGGTGGCGGCTGCTATCGCACTGCAGCTCGACATCGGGCTCGATGCGGTCGCCGCCGGATTGGAAGCTGCCCCCGTGATCCCCGGCCGGTTCGAGCGGGTGCTCTCCGGACAGCCCTTCGAGGTCGTCGTCGACTACGCCCATACCCCGGCAAGCATCGAGGAGGCGGTGTCGGCGGCGCGCCGGCTCACCGACCGCGCAGTCGTCGTCGTGTTCGGCGCCGGTGGCGACCGGGACCGGGCCAAACGGCCGCTGATGGGCAAGGCGGCATCGGCAGCCGACCGTGTCGTTGTGACCTCGGACAACCCCCGCTCCGAGGACCCCGGGGTGATCATCGCCGAGGTGCTCGCCGGAGTTGGCACCAGGGTCGGTTGGGCGGTCGAGCCGGATCGGCGGCTTGCCATCCGCCACGCCATCGCCACAGCAGCGCCCGGGGATGCCATCCTCATCCTGGGCAAGGGACACGAGCAGGGACAGGAACTCGCCGGCGTCATCCACCCGTTCGATGATTTGCAGGTGGCGGCGGAGGAGCTTGCTTCGCTCGGATATCCCCGCCGCGAGGACTTGCCGGGTATTCCGGCGGGAGCCGGGCGATGATCGGGCTCCTCATCGCCGGTGCGGTCTCGATGTTCCTCGTGTTGTTCGGCATGCCTTTCGCCATCCGGGTCCTGCGTCGCGC
>DATADW010000018.1:0-15858 GCA_036258335.1 Acidimicrobiia bacterium | reverse complement strand
AACGACGGCGATGTCGAGCAGGTCGAGACGGGTAAGCGACCCAAACGGTGGGTGCTTCCGGACCCAGAGGAATCCACCGGTCACAGTGCCGGTCAGGGCGAGTGCCAGGAGCATTGATCGAACATTGGAAGCGAGCGGTGGATCGGCAAGCTGAATCCAGATCAGAACGGTTCCCACCACGATCCAAATCGCGATGAGGGGTACCGCTCGGCGGTCGATTCGTTGCTCAGAGCTGTAACCCTCGATGAGCTGGGGCACACCTCTCGCCGAGAACCAACGCTCTATCGATCGCCGAGTTTCGTCCGATACATCATCTCGACTGGACGCTGCCACCGCCCAGGCAGGGTAGCCAGACGCCACTACCGATCCCGAGAGCGCGGACCCAGCGAACGAGCAGACGACCTGCCACTGACACGCTGCGTGGTCAACGGTTACGCTTGGTGGTCAGGGTGGCTGCATTGGGGAGTCCACCAAGGCCGGTGGTCTCAAGCGAGCCGGGCATCGCCCGGAGGAGGCGGGGGAGTCTCATGTCCACTTTTGACGGCAAATCGGCACGACACGGGCCGCTGTCGAGGATCAGGCTGCTTCTTGGCATTTCGCTCGTGGTCGTCCTGGTGTCTGCTCTCGCATTGCCCTGGGCTGGTGCGGTGCCTCCGGGCAACAACGGCACGGTGAAGATCGACGGAGATCCCTTCGACGATCATCCGAACAACGAGCCGCACGTCGGCTGTGTCTTCCAGGTCGACTTCTACGGCTATGACGAAGGTGACCTCAGCGCCGTCGTGACCTTCCGGGCGCACCCGCCGACCGGTACTGCCGTGCTCCTCACCGATGAGGTCTTCATCGGCGAGGACCCCGCGGGTGGCGGCACCGATCTCGATGCCAGCGAAACCTACGACCTGACCGCCGCGTTGGCCGGCTTTGAGCCGCACCCCGTTCAGGGCTTCCACGTGAAGCTGACGATCAACGCTGAAGGCTCGCAAGGCGCCGATGTCAAGCACAAGGTGTTCTGGGTCACCTGTGAGAAGCCACCACCGACCACGTCCACGAGCAGCACGACGTCCACGACCAAGCCCGACAAACCGGGCACGATCATCATCGAGAAGTACGCCCTTCCATACGGTGACCAGCCGTTCACTTTCGGGGGCGATCTCGGGACTTTCGTGATCGTGGACGACGAGCTAGGGACCGGGAACCCGGGTTCGCAACATACGGTCTCCGGACTGGATGCCGACAGCTACACGATCTTCGAGGAACCAGTGGCGGGGTGGAACCTGGTCAGCATCGCTTGCCAGCGGACCGTAGGTAGCGCCAGCACGTTCACGGTCACCCTCGCGGCGCGATCGGTGACCATCGATCTCGTCGCCGGCGAAACGGTCTACTGCGACTTCCAGAACCGAAAGCCGTATTAGGCGTCCAATCAGACACACACTCGGCCGCTCACCTCGAGGTGGGCGGCCGAGCGACGCTTACGTGAGCGGATAGGGCGATTGGATCCACCAGGGGAGGTCGGAGGTCTCCAGCTGGACCACCCACTTCACCCACCAAAAGCCACGCCTCGCCGGCGCCACGATCCGCGCCGGGAAGCCATGGCCGGGTGACAGCGGCTCCCCGCCAACCTCGGTCACGAGCCACATCGAATCCAGATCGGACACCGGGAAGCGTCGGGCGTACCCCGTGGCCGACCAGGCGACCACGCTCCGAGCCGTCCCCGGCTCGACCAGCCGGTCGAGACGCACCCCGCGCCACTCCTGGTTGCTGTACCAGCCACTGGTGCAGTCGAGGACCGCAGTCACGTCGTCAATCGGCAGGACGGCGAGATCACCGAGGCCAAGTGAGCGTCCACCGGCGGCGTCCTCGATCGCCATCCTCCAAGAGACGCCATCGAGCTCGGGGGTCCGGTCGTCGAGCCAAGACGTCACCGGGAGCCCGGCCGGATCGAGCGAGGACCGCTCGTGCGATCCGGTGAACCGCCGGTCGGCACCGGGGAGCCGTGCCAGCGCGATGGCGCGGTCGGCGGCGAACCAAGCCACCACCGCAACCGACACCAGCCCTCCGGTCCGGATGAGGTTGCGCCTGGTCAGGTCCTGCCGGCGCGGCAGGGTCTTCCGAGCCAGCACATGCCAGATCGCCAGCGGGACCAGCACCAAGGCGGTGGCGACGTGGACCCAGAGTACGGTGAGTGACCCGATGTCGGCGGGCCATCCCACCGAATGCAACACACCGGTGACCAGCACCGTCGCCGTGAGCAGGGCGAAAAGGAGAGAGAAGAACCGGCCCCGGTTGCGCCGCGCCAGCCCTTTCCGAACTACGAGCGACTTCCACGGGGCGACTATCAGGATGGCGAGGCCAATGACCCCATGGACCACCGCCACCCATGCCAGGCTGGGGGTACCCAGGGCTTGTGCAGTGAGACCGGTGACCAGGGCACCGCCAAGCAAGAGAAGCAGGGCGAGGTTGGTGCGTCGGCCGCTGAAAGGGCGGCCGCCTTCGGGACGTTGTGTCATGGCCCTTCCGACCAAGGATGGCACCCGCAACCGATAGTTGTGTTGCCTGCCAGAGTGAGGCCGATCGACGATCGAGGAGCTTCCATGGGCCGCTACGCCATCAAGACCCCGCCGCAAAACGCCAAGTGGGAGGACATGCTCGCCATATGGCGCGAGGCAGACGACATCGAGTTGTTCGAGTCGGCCTGGAACTTTGACCACTTCTACCCAATCCACGGCGACCCCAACGGCCCGTGCTTGGAAGCCTGGGTCACCCTCAGCGCCCTGGCCCAGGCCACGTCGAGGATCCGCATCGGGTCCATGGTCAACGGGATGCACTTCCGCCACCCGGCCATCACCGCCAACATGGCGGCGTCGCTCGACATCATCTCGGGTGGGCGTCTCTACCTCGGTCTCGGCGCCGGTTGGCAGGAGCAGGAGGCGAGTTCATACGGTCTCGACCTGGGGACGATGACGGAGCGGATGGACCGATTCGACGAGGGCGTCGAGGTCATCGTTCGCCTCCTCGCCCAGGAGACAACCGATTTCGAAGGTGAGCACTATCGACTTTCCCAGGCACGCTGCGAGCCAAAGCCGATCCAGCGGCCCCATCTTCCTATCGCCATCGGCGGCGGAGGTGAGAAGCGCACCCTCAAGACTGTGGCGCGTTGGGCCCAGTGGTGGGACGGGCTGATGGCCGACCCCGAGGAATGGAAACACAAGCACGAGGTGCTGACCGATCACTGTGAGGCGATTGATCGGGACCCCACTGAGATCACGTGCAGCGTCCATGTGGGGTATGCCCGCGGCGACGACCCCGAGGCACTCGCCGATGCTGCAGCCGAAAGGTTCCGGGTCGGCGTGGACGTTGTCGTATTCAGCATGCGTTCTCCATACGACGTGTCGATGATCGAGCCGTTGGCGAAGGCGCTGGCAGCGCAGGAATCGGTCGGGGCTTCCAGCTAGGTACGGCTTTACTGCGGAGGGAGAACGATGAAGGTCGGGTTCATTGGACTCGGTGACATGGGCCAGGGAATAGTCCCGCGTCTGATCGATGCCGGGCACACGGTCACCGGCTGGAACCGGACCATCGAGAAGGCGGCGCCTCTCCTCCAGATCGGTATGGCATGGGCCGACTCCCCCCGCCAGGTCGCCGGGCGTTCCGAGGCGGTCATATCGATCGTCACCGACGCCGCCGCGGTGCGTGAAGTGGCGCTTGGCGATGAAGGGGTAATCGCCGGGTTGCGACCAGATTCGGTCTATCTCGACATGAGCACCATCGATCCTGGAGAGTCCCGATCGATCGCCGACGCCTTCGCCGCCGCTGGTCTGACCATGCTCGACGCCCCCATCTCGGGCAGCCCGATCACGCTGGCTGAGGGGCAGGCGTCGATCATGGTCGGAGGCGAACGGTCCGCGTTCGAGCGGATTGAGCCGATGTTGCAGTCGATCGGTCCCAAGGTGAGCTACATCGGCGCCGGCGGCACGGCGGCCCAGATGAAGGTGGCCATCAACCTCTGCCTGATCGTCGAGATGGTGGCTTTTTGCGAGGCCGTGGCGCTCGCCGAGAAGGGAGGGGTGGAGCGGGAGATGGCGGTAGAGGCCATGCTGCGAAGCGTGGTCGCTTCACCGGTGATGGGATACCGGGGGCCGTTCATCCTCGAGGGAGGGATGCCGGAGAAGCCGCTGGCCAGCGTCATTCTCCAGCAGAAGGACATGCTGCTCGCCCTCGACCTGGGGCGACGCCAGGGTGTGCCCGTCCCGCTGGCGGCGGCTGCCAACGAGATGCTGAACGCCTGCCACGGCCTCGGTTTGGACGAGCGGGACTTCGTCACCGTCTTCGACGTCTACCGGACGATGGCGGGGATGTTGTGACGGCCAGCTTCCGCACCAGCCGCCACCAGGTACCCGTGGTCGGTGGTCTCACCGCAGCCGAAGGATGGGTGGACATGAGGGTGCAGTTCCTCATAGACAAGGCGTCGGCCGGATCCGACGAACTGCTGCTGGGATGGACGGTGCTCCCTCCGGACGCCCGCCACGAGCGGCACCGTCACCCCAACGCCGACGAGTTCTTCGTGGTACTCACCGGCGCCGGTCGGGTATACACGGATGACGGTGTCCAGCCGGCAGCGGAGGGAGACGTGATCTTCACCGAGCGCGGCCACTGGCACGGGTTCGACAACACCGGCGACGAGGACGTCACGCTGGTATGGGGATGGAGTGGCGCCGGGTCGCTCGAGGACGCCGGCTACGAGGTTGCGCAATCGTGACCACAGATCCGGGGGATCCTCGGATCGAACGGGGGATGAGCCGTCAGCTCGAGGATCGTCGCAACCGGTTGACATCGGGGGCCCGACACGTCGGCTGGAAGGCCGGGTTCGGGGCCCCGGCCGCCCTGCAGCGGTTCGGTCTGCAAGGACCGCTGGTCGGGTACCTGACCGACGCCACGCTATCCAAGACCGGAGCGAGCGTGCCGGTCGGGCGATGGGTCAACCCGGTCGCCGAGCCCGAGCTTGCGGTGCACATTGGAAGCGACGTCCCCGGGCGGAGGGGAGCCGCAGAGGTCGCCGATGCCATCTCCGGGATCGGTTCCGCGATCGAGCTGGCCGACATCGACCCCCCACCGGACGACGTCGAGGAGATCCTTGCGGGCGACATATACCACCGCGCCGTCGTGCTGGGTGAGCCCGACACCGCTCTGGCCGGGGGAAGCATCGGCGGCGTGACTGCCGCCGTCACCCACACTGGTGTCTCGTTGCAGCCGATCACCGACCTGGAGGCCCTGACCGGGCGGTTGCTCGAGGTGATTGCACACATTGCCGACACCCTGGCCGAGTCCGGGGAGGCACTTCGGGCTGGCGATGTGGTGATCACCGGCTCGATCATCCCGGCGATCCCAATCGGACCCGGCCAATCGGTCGAGTTCCAACTGGGCGCATCGCCGCCGGTCTCAGTACGCCTCCACTGAACCGGCTTGGGAGGAACCTCTAGGCGGCAACGAGTCGGTCGGAAAGCCAGCGTTCCAACTGTGGGGCGGGAACTGCCCCAACCAACCTGTCGAGTTCGCTGCCGTCCCGGACGAGCACCATGAGTGGAATGCTCATCGCCCCAAATCGCTGCGCCACGTTGGGAGACTGATCGACATTCACCTTGACCACTTTCAACCGACCGGCGTGCTTGACCGATGCAGCCTCCAACGCCGGGGCGACCATGCGACATGGACCGCACCACGGAGCCCAGAACTCGACCAGCACCGGAAGTGATGACTGCTCCACGATCAGGCCGAAGTCGCTCTCCGACGCCTCCACCAGCCAGGGGAGAGGCAGGTGGCACGAACCGCACTGGGCCACGCCCCGTCCGGCTGAGCGCAGACGGTTCTTCTTCCCACAATTCGGACAAACGACGATCTTCGCCGCCGAACTCGTACTCGCCTGAGCCATCTTCTCTCCGCGCGCTTGGCGGCCCACGACCCTAGACCGGAGCCACGCCGCACAGGCCTTCCCAGAAGCGAGGGGGTGGTTGCGCCGCCGACAGCAGCAGGATCAGCCGGCACCGATCACGGGCTCACCGGAAAACTGAGCCGGTTCGGGTCCACGCTTCCGCCCGACGGCGATCCCGAGCGCCACCGCCGCCACGCCCAGGGCGGCCACGGCGACGACCATGGCGGCAATCACCAGCCCTGAAGGGTCGCCTTCGCTAGGGACTGCAGCGATTTCGGGCGCCGGATCGGCGGTCGGAACCTTTTCGCCGATGGTCTCGAGATCGGGAGAGACGAGGTTGGAGCCGGCCATGGTCGGTGTCGGCTCGCCCACCACGAGCAGTCCGGCCATCCCCTCGCCCTGGCGTGTCCCGTGGAGTTCGCAGAACACCCTCACCACCGCCGCCTCACCGACATCGATGCTCGCCGACTGCCCGGGTTGGAGTGTCCCGGTGCCAAATGAACCATCGGCTGCCGTGAGGCTGTGGGGAAGCTCGCCTCGGTTGACAATCCGCACCGTGGTCTCGGCTCCCACGAACTGGGCCGACCCCGAGAAGCAGCTGTCGTACATCTCTACGGTCTGGCCGGCGGCGTAGCCGGCACAGGCGCTGTCGTGGCCGCCTCCCCCCGCCATGGCTGGGACCGACCAAGGCAGGACTGCAACCGTCACCAACGCCACCATCAACAGAATGCGTCGCATGGCTTCTCCCTTGTCGGTCTGGTGTGGAGACGAGCGGGAGGTGATAATGGTTCAAAGAGCCAGACGGCAGACGGCACCAGAAGCAGAAGCGGAGAAGCGCTAAGGCGCCCCGCCTACCCATTCGAAGTGGGCGGGGTCGGGGATGAGCCACGGACCACCCCAGGTGAAACCCTGCTTCACCATCGCATCGACCAGGCGGGGGTCCTGATCGGAACCGATCCCCGTGGGGTTTCCGTCCCAGTTGATGTCGAGCGCCGCCCCCCAAGCGTGTCGGGAGATTCCCCTGCCGGCCGCGATGAGACGGGGGTTCCAGCACCCGGCAAACTCTTCTGGGTCAACGAGCGAATCGAGATCCCGCTTCTTCAGCTCGGCCATGGCGTTGTGGACGAGGGGGACGACGGTTCGATGACAGGTCACCTGCCCCAGCAAGGGCAATTCCGTGGTGACGATGTTCTCCGCAACCCACCCTGGGTCCGGCTCGAACGACCGGTCGTCGAGCATCCGATAGGCGAACTCGCCGAACTGCGCCTTGATCAGGCTCTGGGGGAGCACCGCATCGCCGTATCGCAAGAAGGGCGTCTCGCCCGGCGCCCGGAGACGCACCGGAAGCCCTCCGAACGCCGACCGGACGGCAGCCTCCACGGCGAGCCGGTCCCCCTCATACGAGATCAGCAGGTAGCGCGGCGTGACCACGCCGAGGCTTCTGCCTTTGGTTTGCGAGATGACCACCTCGGCCGCACCGATGACGTCGTCGGGGACGACCGCGGTCACGGTCAGCTCATCGCCATCGGGCAGCCGTAGCAAGCCACCCGGGCCGAGCCGGCGGATCGCCGCAGATGTCGTCCCGAGCCACGCTCCGCCGCGGCGCAGTCCCTCCAGGAGAGTGCGCTCCGTTTCGGGCAGGAAACGGCGATATTCGAGGGGGCTTAGTGCGATTGCCTCCAGTGGGTACACGAGTCCCGACGGAGCGGTGTCGACCTCCGCCCCCTTTGCCGACACGGTCTCGGTCACCGACAGGAGGTCGAGGCTGACGGAGGCGACACCAGTCACACCGGGGAGTGCACCGACGGCGGTATCGATTCCCTTGGGGAGCCGTCCCGGTGTCCACGCCAAGAGAACGTCGTCCGACCCCGGTGGCGGACGGACCGGCACCGTGGGAAGCGTGGTAGCGCGAGCCTCGGGATCGCCATCGACGAGCGGCTCGGCGAGAGGCGCAGCCGGTGCGAGGAAGCCGGCGGCCAACGCCCCGGCGACGACGCCGATCGCCAGCCCGAGAAGCGGGCCGCGGCTCAAGGGATGTCCATCTCGATCGCCACAGCCAGTAGCTCCTCCAGACCCAGGGTGGAGCTCCGCAAGGTGATTACGTGCCCGGCCTCCACCCATTCCAATTCGCCGCGGTTTGGCGTGAAACGGCCGGGGAGCCCACGAACCTCGACACCGATGACGTCTGCCTCCAGGGGCGGGACGAGCGATGTCCCGGGCGCCACGGTGATCCGAAAACCGCGATCACCGGCGCCCGCATATCCGAGCACCACGGTGCGCTCATCGATCCGAACCGATGGAGGCCCGAACCCGCGAAGCTCCGATGGCACCAGCAGGAACCCGGTGGCCGAAGCTGCTTCCTCGATGGTCGTGGTTGACGACTCGACCCACCCCGTTGGAACCATCAGGCCGGGGATCCCGAGGCTCTCGGCCACCATCCGAAGCGTCTCGGACGGGAGGCTCCCTGTGACCACGACGTCGATGTCTTCGCCGTGGATCGCGGCCTTCGACCCGTCCTCGTTCAGGTAGACCCACCCGGATGCGGTTGCCATCCGACGGACGGGGTCTCCCATGTCACCAAAGAGGCGGCGACCCCTCCAGGCGAGGGTCGAAGCCACCTTGAACCAAGCCCGGCCGTCGCTCCACGTCGACACGGCGATGTCACCGGCGTTGCCGGCTTGGTGCAACCGCATGCCTTCGGGAACGAATGACGGTTCGGGTCCCACCAAGTCATTGGCCGCCTGGAACCCATGGTCCTCCACCACCGCCTGCGGCGGGATGCCGGGAATCGCGATCGGTGCCGGGTCTAGATCGAGGTCGTCAATGCGCACATCCAGGTAGGACCGGCCCGCGGTGTCGTCGAGACCTTGGCGGAGCGACCACAGCCGCCGTGCTTCGGAGTCGGCCGGGGTGAACGAGAGGACGCGGGGAACCATCGTCTCCAGGTCGAGCCAAATCTCTACCGGATCGGTGGGGTGCACAGGTCGGAGATCGCTTGTCTCGTAGAGAAGGTCGAGCATCGGGGCCACCTGGGCGGCAGCCACTTTGATTCCGATTGCCGCCCTGCCGTCGATCACCCGCTCCCCTAGGCGAAGCTCAGACTCCGACCAGCGGAAACTGGACACCGGCACGATCAGGTCGAGTGCCGCCGGGGCGTCATCGGGGAATGGCTCGCGCCCCGTCACCGCGGAAACCGACACGGTCGATCCGCACTCGGGTTGGCTCTCGATCGGACACCTCACAGGCCCCCGTTGCCAGGACGCGTCGTCGCCGACCACCACTTCCAACGAGCGGGGGTTCCATTGCGGCGACGGATACTCCGTGAGGTCCTCGAGAGCCAACCACAGCGTCTCGGGCGCCCGATACCGGAGTGAGCCCGAGAATCGGCGTTCCGAGACCGCGGTGTGCCTGCCTCTCTCCACCACCGTAAGGGTGGCGTCGAGGGCATCGACCGAGGCTTGAGCCTCCTGCACCTGCTGTTCGATCTCGGCGGCGAGTGCCGTCGGGGCAGGGCGATCCAAGAGCCACACCGCCGTAGCCGAGAGCATCGCCCCCAGCCCGAAACAAGCGGCCACCAAACCCCACCGCGCCAGAGACGGACGCCGGACGTGGGTGATGGCTTCGGTAACGGAGGCGACCACGTCCACCGGTTCCTCGACGGACTCGAATCGGATCTGGCGACGGACCTCTCGAGCGGTGGCAGCGAAGGCGGCGCACCGGGGGCATCCGGCGACATGGTCGGTCGCGTCCGCCGCCGGTTCGCCGTCGAACGAAGCCGAGATCAGCGCCTGAGCGGTATCACAGGTCACCGGCGTCCTCCAGTTCACCCTCGGCCAGCCAAGCGGTGAGACGCTGCCGTGCATGATGGACGCGGCTCTTGACCGTTCCTTCGGGTATGCCGAGAACTTGAGAGGCTTCGCGGTAGCGCAGACCCAGGATCTCGACGGTGAGCAGGGCCTCGCGCAACCGAACGGGAAGGCTGTCCACCGCGGCACGGAGTTCGCTTGTGGCCTCCGGGCCGGATACCGACTGGCGTGTTACTGCGCCCGCCTGCTCGGTCAGCCTCAACAACCGGGCTCGGGAGCGGATGGCGTCTATGCCCGCGTTGCGGGCAACCTGGAACACCCAGGTGGAGAACTTCGATCTGAAGCGGAAGGTGCGAAGCCGCCTGTACACCCGGATGAAGGTCTCCTGTGTGACGTCCTCTGCGAGGTCGTCATCTCCTAGGAGGTGCCGGAGATACCGCCACACCTGAGCCTGAAGCCCGCGCACCAACTCCTCGAAGGCGGCGATATCACCGCCCATCGCCGCCCGGATGGTCGCCGGATCCGGTTCGTACACCTTGAACCTGCCCTCGCGGTTCGCCGACGTCCCCTCCCATCGTGTCGGAGCCGCCGCTACTTGTCCACAAAGTGTGACGGGGGTGACACGTCGATCGTTCATGAAGGCGAGACGAAATACTGAGTGCTAAGTACTCAGTACTAAGTACTCAGACCCAGAACCCTCTCGGCGATCTGGACGGCGTTGAGGGCGGCACCCTTGCGGAGGTTGTCGCCGGTCGCAAAGAGGGTGATGCCTCCCTCGACCATGGTGCGACGAACACGGCCGACCAGAACGTCGTCTGAACCGGCACTGTCGAGTGGCGTGGGGACGCGGTCGTCCCACAGTGAGACGCCGGAGGCATTCTCGAGGAGGTCTTTCGCCTCCTTGACCGTCAGCGGCTTGGCGAACCGGAGCGTGGCCGAGACGCTGTGCCCGACCATCACCGGAACTCGGACACAGGTCGGTTCCACCTCGAGATCGGGGATCTCGAGGATCTTGCGGCTCTCGTGGACCAGCTTCCATTCCTCCTCGGTATAACCGGACTGGTCGATCGTGCCGGCGAGAGGGAGGACGTTGTATCCGATGGGCCGCGCATAGAGATCACCACCAGGGTCGACCCACCCGCCGTAGACAAGGGAGTCGCGATCGGCGCCCAAGTGCTCGATCTGGCGAGTCAGCTCATCGATCCCGGTCCGCCCCGACCCGGAAACCGACTGGTAGCTCGAAACCACCATCGAAGCCAGACCGGCGGAGCGATGTAGCGGCGCCGCCGCCATCATCAGGGTCATCGTGGTGCAGTTCGGGTTGGCGACGATCCCGGAATGACCGGCTATGGCGTGATCGTTCACCTCGGCCACCACCAAGGGGACCGCCGGGTCCATCCGGAAGGCCGATGAGTTGTCGACCACAACCGACCCGGCCGAGGCGAAGACTGGCGCGTGAGCGCGGCTCCTCGGTGCGCCCGCCGAGAAGAGAGCCAGGTCCAAGCCTCCCGGATCGGCGGTCTCGAGATCCTCGACCTCTATCTCTCCCCAGGCCGTCGCCAGCTTGTCACCAGCAGAGCGGGCTGATGCGAGCAGCCTCAGGGAGCCGACAGGGAAGTCGCGCTGGGCGAGGATATCGATGATGGTCCGCCCCACCGCACCGGTGGCACCGACGATGGCGACACTGGTCACGCCCCTACCTCTTCCAGGATCAGCGGGGGCTGGAACTCGTCGTGCAGGGTCCGTACCGCTTCGTCGATATGGTCGGCGTCGACGACGCACGAGATGCGGATCGTCGAGGTGGAGATCATCTGGATGTTGATCCCCTTGTTGGCCAGGGCGCGGAACACTCGTGCGGCAACGCCGGGGTGTGATTTCATCCCCGCTCCTACCAGCGAGACCTTGGCCACGTTCTCGTCCACGTCGACGCCCGCCGCCCCAACCTCGGCGGCCACGGCACTCGCCACCTCCCGAGCCACCGGGGCATGTTCCCGTGGGACGGTGAAGCTGATGTCGGTTGCGGCGTCCCGGGAGACGTTCTGCACGATCATGTCGACGTTGATGCTCCGCTCGGCCAGCGGCTCGAAGAGGGCGGCGGCGACACCGGGGGTGTCGGGCACCCCCCGCACAGTGACCTTCGCCTCGGACACGTCGTGGGCGATACCGCTGATGATGGCCTGCTCCATTGTGTGCTCCTTCACCCAGGTCCCCTCCCCATCGTGGAAAGAGGACCGGACGTGGATCGGAATTTCGAAACGGCGACCGAACTCGACCGACCGCGCCATAAGGACCCTGGCGCCGCCGGCGGAGAGTTCCAGCATCTCCTCGAACGACACCTCGCGCAGCAGCCGTGCGGATCGGACGATGCGTGGGTCGGCGCTATAGACCCCATCGACGTCGGTGAACACCTCGCACACGTCGGCATCATGAGCCGCGGCGAGAGCGACGGCTGTCGCGTCCGAGCCGCCCCGGCCCAGAGTGGTGATCTCCTTCGTGTCGGGGTCGACCCCCTGGAAACCGGCCACTATCACCACGCGACCATTGTCGAGCGCCTCGCGCACCCGATGACCCCTTATCTCGGTGATCTTGGCTGCGCCGTGTGCGGCATCGGTGAGTATCCCGGCTTGAGAGCCCGTAAAGCTCACCGCTTCGACCCCGCGGTCCTGGATCGCGATGGCGAGCAATGCCATCGAGATCCGCTCCCCAGCGGTGAGGAGCATGTCGAGCTCGCGCGCCGGCGGGTTGGGGGAGACCCGCTGGGCCAGGTCGAGCAGCTCATCGGTCGACTCGCCCATTGCGGAGACCACCACGATTACGTCGTTCCCGTCCTTGCGGGCGCGGGCGACCCGCTCTGCGACCACCAGGATCCGCTCCGGTGTGGCGACCGAGGTGCCTCCGAACTTCTGCACGATAAGCGGCATGGGCTGTCGTCGAGTGTAGGACCAGGTAGGTCACCGATCTGGTGGTCTTCGACGCCGCCTACCGCCGACATGGACCGTACGCCGTCCTACTCTCCCGCCGCCATGACAGATCGTCGTCAGCGCCAGCGGGAGTCCCGGGAGGAACGCAGGCGCGAGGAGGAGCGGCGCAAGCGCATCCGCGCCGCGTGGAAGCGCGCCGCCATATTCGGCAGCCTCGCCCTGCTCATCATCGGCGTCTTCTTCGTGATCAACGTCCTCTCCAAACGCGAGCCCGAGCTTCCTGCCGCCTATGTCGCCTTCCGCCAGCTTCCCGTGGCCTGCGATGCCGAGGCGCCTCCAGAAATCACTCCCAAGTCGTTCCCCGACGGCCCCGAGGATCTCGGGCTGCCGCCCGATGCGCCGATCACCGCCACGATGACCACCTCGTGCGGCGAGATCGTGATCGAACTCGATCCCACGCTCGCTCCTCAAGGAGTGAACTCCTTCGTGTTCCTCGCCAACGAAGGTTTCTACGACGGCACGGTGTTCCACCGGATCATCGACACCTTCGTCGCCCGAGGCGGCGATCCCCAAGCTGACGGGAAGGGCGGGCCCGGGTACGGGCTCCCCATCGAGGAACCACCCGATGGCTTCGTCTACGAGCCCGGTGTGATGGCACTGGGCCACGAGTACGGCTCCCCGACGGGCAGCCAATTCTTCTTCGTCGTCGGCCCGGATGCGCAGTCGCTCGGGCCGGACTACTCGGTCCTGGGAACGGTCGTGGAGGGTGACGACACACTGGAGCGGATCGCTGCCATCCCGGTGCAACCCGCACCGAGCGGGGAGCGATCCCTCCCTCGCGAGGCGGTCTATGTGGAGAGCGTCACGGTCGAGTCGTCGTAGCGCCAGGGCGGCGTCACACCCCCCGGGTACCCTGACCGGGCGATGCAGGTCGATCTCCACGCCCACAGCACGGCCTCCGACGGCACCGAACCGCCGGCAGATCTGGTGGCAGGTGCCGCTCGGGCCGGGCTCGGGGCCATCGCCCTGACCGACCACGACACCCTGGAGGGGCTCGACGCTGCGGCCGCCGCCGCCGATGCCCTCGGGGTTCGGCTCATCCCGGGCGTCGAGTTGTCTTGCCAGTGGGACGCCGGAGCGATGCACCTCGTGGTGCTGTTCCTCGAGCCAGGCAGTGGCCCCCTCCAAGATCGCCTCGCCGGGCTGCGAGCGGCACGGGACGGGCGCAACGCCCGCATCGTGGAACGGCTCGTCGGGATGGGGATCGAGATCACGCTCGACGAGGTGGAGGCTGAGGCTGGTGGGGGATCGGTGGGCCGGCCCCACTTGGCGGCGGTCCTGGTCCGCAAGCAGGTTGTGCCCGACATCCCTACTGCATTCGACAGATACCTCGCTGCCGGCCGACCCGCCTATGTAGGCAGGGAGCGGCTCACCCCGGCCGAGGCGATCTCTTTGGCACGAGCATCTAGCGCGGTCCCGGTGTTGGCTCATCCGTTCACCCTCGGCATCGCCCTCGACAGCGAGCTTCGCGCCACGCTCCGGGGGCTGGCAGAGATGGGGCTGATCGGCGTCGAGGTGGAGTACTCCACCCATCTCCCCGAGGAGCGCCTCAGGCTTCGCCGCATCGCCGCCGATGCCGGCCTGCTCCCAAGCGGGGGCTCCGACTACCACGGCGCCTACAAGCCCGACATCCAGTTGGGCGTAGGCAAAGGAGATCTGGCTGTTGCCGGGTCGATCCTCGACGACCTGGAGGCGGCCCGCCCGACGATGCTCCCGGCGAGATGACGCCGGAGGACGGCGGGGACCTCCCACCGGACTCCGGCCGCTTACAGCCTCCTCAGCCGCCCGGGCGAAAGCGCGCCGTCACCACCATGGGGCGCGCCGCGCTCCTGGTTGGGGCGGGGATCCTGGTCTCCAGGCTGCTCGGGTTCGTCCGCAACGCCGTCTTGCTCGGAGTCCTCGGCCGAAGCGGTGAGGCCGACCTCTACAACGCCGCATTCGTCATCCCCGACTACCTGTTCTTCCTGATGGCCGGCGGTTACCTGACCATCACCTTCCTCCCCATCCTCAGCCGGCACATCGCCGCCGATGACGACGAAGGCGAGTGGCGTTCCTTCGTTGCGGTCTTTCGACCCGTCGCCTTGGCGATGACCGCCTTGACCGTGGTAGCGATGATCTGGGCCCGCCCCCTGGTCGATTTCCTTTACCCCAGCTTCGATCCATCGGACATCGACCGGCTGACAGACCTGGTCAGGGTGGTGCTCCCGGCGCAGGTGTTCTTCGTCCTCGGCTCGCTCTTCATGGCAGTCCAATACGCCCGCCAGCGGTTTCTCGTCCCCACATTGGCCCCAATCGTCTACAACCTGGCGATCATCGCCGGTGGTGCGGTGACCTGGGCGATGGGCAACCCATCGCCCGAGGGTTTCGCTTGGGGCGCTCTGGCCGGGGCCATTATCGGGAACTTCGCCCTTCAGTGGTGGGGCGCCTCACGGGTCGGTCTCCGCTGGCCTCGCCAGGTCGCCTGGCGCGACCCGGCGCTCGGCGAGTATCTGCTGCTCGCCCTCCCCTTGATGCTCGGCCAATCAATAGCGGCGCTCGACGAGCAGTTCATCAGGGTCTTCGGCCAGCTCGCCGGCGTTGGCGGGATCACCGCCCTGGTCGCCGGTCGCCAGCTCAGCATGGTCCCGGTCGGGGTGGTTGCCCAGGCCGCAGGGGTGGCGGCCTACCCCTTCCTCGCCAGGCTGGCCGCCGAAGGCAAAGAGGAAGAGCTCGAGATCGAGGTCGGATCGGCGGTACGCGCCACCATCACCGCCGCCACCCTTGCCGCCGCCGCCGTGTTCGGGCTGGCACTGCCCGCGGTGCGCCTCGCCTATCAGCGCGGTTCTTTCGGTGCCGAGGACACGCTGGTGACAGCGGCAGTGGCAGCGGTTTTCGCATTGAGCATCCCCGCATGGGGCGCCCAGCAGGTTCTGGCCCGTGCCTTTTACGCCAAGAGGAGGATGTGGCCCCCGGTTCTGATCGGTACGACTATTGCCGTCGTCGCCATCCCCGTCTACTTGCTCGTCGGCGCCCGATTCGGTCTGGAGGGGATCGCCGCCACCAGCACCGGGTCGATCGTCGTCTACGCCATCGTGCTCGGAGTCGGGTGGTTCATCGCCACTGGAAAGCGCCACCTTCGCCCGGTCCTGGAGGCGCTGGCGAGGGC
>DATADW010000017.1:0-3263 GCA_036258335.1 Acidimicrobiia bacterium | reverse complement strand
CAACGGCTACATCGGCACCGTGCTCGTCCGGCTCCTCCAACATTCGGGCCACGAAGTGGTGGGCTTCGACAGCTACCTCTTCGCCGATTGCACTCTCGGCCCCGACTGGCCCGATATCCCGGCGGTTCGCAAGGACCTGCGCGATGCCGAGCCAGACGACATCGCCGGGGTGGAGGCGATCTGTCATCTCGCCGGGATATCGAACGACCCGGTTGGCGATCTCGACTCGGACACGACCTACGCCATCAACCACCACGCCGCGGCTCGGCTGGCCGAGATCGCCGCCGCCGCCGGCGTAGAGAGGTTCGTGTTCTCCTCGTCGTGCAGCATCTACGGCGCATCACCGGGCGAATTCGTCACCGAGGAGTCGGAGATAAACCCGGTCACTCCCTACGGGTTCTCCAAGATCTATGCCGAGGGAGACGTCCGGGCGCTGGCCTCGGCTTCGTTCAGCCCGACGTGTCTGCGGAGCGCCACCGCATACGGGTACTCACCGCGGGTCAGGGCCGATCTTGTGGTCAACAACCTCGTCGGCTTTGCCGTGACCGAGGGCAGGGTCCTGATGAAGAGCGATGGCAGCCCTTGGCGGCCGCTGGTGCACATAGAGGATATTGCCCGGGCCTTCGTCGCCGCCGTCGAGGCGCCCAGGGAACGGGTACACGACCAGATTCTCAACGTGGGTAATTCGGAGGAGAACTACCAGATCCGTGATGTGGCGGCCATCGTGCAGGAGGTGGTGCCGGGGAGCGAGATCGTCCTCTCCGAGACAGCAGGGCCCGACGTCAGGGATTACCGGGTCGACTGCTCCAAGATCGCCGAGGTCCTCCCGGCCTTCGCCACCCAGTGGACGGTGAGACGGGGTGCCGAGCAACTCTACGAGGCCTTCGTCAGCTACGGCATCGGGAGCGACGCCTTCCTCGGGAAGCTCCTCCGTATCCAGCACGTGCGGTCGCTGCAGGACAACGGCATCCTCGGCGCCGACCTCCGTCTGCTCAGCTCGGCCGGCAGCGCCCGTGCATGATGTGATTGCGGGCTGCCGCATCTGCGGGGCGACCGAGCTGGTGCCGGTGCTCGACCTGGGGTCGGTCCCTCTCGCCGACGAGCTTGTGGCGCCCAGTCTCGCCGCCGAGGACGAGCACCGCTACCCGCTCACCGTGGTGTTCTGCCCGCGATGCTCGCTGGTCCAGATCAAGGAGACGGTCCCACCGACAGTGCTCTTCGACGAGGACTACCCATACTTCTCCTCATTCTCCGACCAGCTCTTGGAGCACTCTCGCACCCACGCCGATGGCTTGGTCGACGAGCTGGGCCTCGGGGGGGACAACCTTGTCGTCGAGCTGGCCAGCAACGACGGGTACCTACTCCAGTGGTTCCTCAAAGCGGGGGTCCCCGTCCTCGGGATCGACCCGGCACCGGGGCCAGCGGCCGCGGCCGAGGAGAGGGGCATCCCCACGATCCGGGACTTCTTCACGCCCGAGTTGGCACATCGGTTGGTGGCGGACGGAGTGAGGGCCGACGTGCTCCTGGGCAACAACGTCCTCGCCCATGTCCCCGACCAGAACCGGTTCGTCGACGGCATAGCGACGATCCTCGCCCCGGAAGGCCGGGTCGAGATCGAGGTCCCCTACGTGCGCGACATGGTCGACAACTGCGAGTTCGACACCATCTATCACGAGCACCACTGCATTTTCTCCGTCACCGCGCTCGCCGCCCTCTTCAGCAGACACGGGCTCGACCCGATCCGGGTGACGCACTTCCCCATCCACGGCGGGTCTCTCCGAGTGACCTTCTCGGCGGCGGCAGAAGCCGAGCCGTCGGTCGAGGAGTACCTCGAGGAGGAGAGGCGGATCGGGCTCACGGAGCCTGAGTACTACGCAGCCTTCTCCGACCGGGTGGAGCAGGTGAGGGAGGACCTGATCGACCTCCTCTCCAAGCTCACCGCCCAGGGGGCGAAAATCGCCGCCTACGGCGCCGCGGCCAAGGGCGCCACCCTTCTCAACTACACCGGGGCGGCGGAGTACCTCGAATACGTGGTGGATCGGAACGACCACAAACACGGACTGCACATGCCCGGCGTGCGGCTCCCTATATTCCCGCCCGAGCGGTTGCTCGACGACCAGCCCGACTACCTGCTGATACTGGCCTGGAACTTTGGGGACGAGATCATGCACCAGCAAGCGGAGTACGCCGCAAGGGGCGGGCGCTTCATCGTCCCGGTGCCGCAACCCACCATCCTGTGATCGGCCGAAGCGACCTGCGCCCCCTGGTGGGCGATGACCTCATCGACCTCGGCGCCTCCGCCTCCTGCCCGAGTTGTGGTTCCACCGGGCTGCTCGCCTTCTTCGCGGCGCGGGGGATCCCGACGCAGAGCTGTGTGCTGCTGCCCGACCGATCCGCCGCGGTGGCGTACCCGACCGGGGACCTGGTGCTCGGGCTGTGCTCCCGCTGCGGGTTCATCACCAACGTCTGCTTCGACCCCGAGGAGGTGGATTACGGACAACCCACCGAGGAGTCGCAGGCCTTCTCGCCGCTCTTCACCGAGTTCGCCCGCCAACTCGCCCGCGACCTGGTCGAGCGGTATGGGTTGGAGGGCCGGAGCGTGCTCGAGGTGGGGAGCGGAAAGGGTGACTTCCTGATGCTCCTGGCCGAGCTCGGCATCGGCCGGGGGATCGGGATCGACCCCGGGTTTGGCCGGCCCCCTGTCGGGGAGGTCGGCGATGGTTCGGTCGTGCTGATCCGCGCCTTCTACGGGGACGAGCACACCAAGCTGACGGGCGATCTGGTCATCACCCGCCACACCATGGAGCACATCGCCCCGGTGGGCGACTTCTTCCGGCTGCTGCGGCGGTCGGTCGAGGCGACCGAGGGAGCGGTGATGTTCACCGAGGTCCCCGACACCGGCCGGGTGCTGCGCGAGCTCGCCTTCTGGGACATCTACTACGAGCACTGCTCGTATTACACGCCCGGTTCGTTAGGACGCGCCCTGCGGGAAGCCGGGTTCACCGTCACCGATCTCGGGCTCGGGTTCGGTGACCAGTACCTGCTGGCCCACGCCATCGTCGGCGGATCGGCCGATCCGCTGCCGATCGAGGAGTCTCCCGACGAAGTGGGCGACATGGTGGTCGAGTTCGCCGCCGGGGCCACCCAACACATCGAGGGTTGGCGGGAACGACTCGAGGGTGCGGCCGAGGGCGGCAAGCGAGTCGCGATCTGGGGTGGCGGGTCCAAGGCCGTCGCTTTCCTCACCACCATCGGCGTCGGCG
>DATADW010000016.1:0-3662 GCA_036258335.1 Acidimicrobiia bacterium | reverse complement strand
GCCCTCGATCCGGTAGTTGGAGGGATGGACCTTGAGCAACAGGGCGGCGTCATCGGTCGCCGGGTAATCAGTCACCCGGGTGCGGTTGGTGGTTCCCACCTCGCGCAGCCGCGCCCCGCTCGCCTCCATCAGCTCGGGAAGTCGGTAGGAACCACCGATCTCGATGAGCTCGCCGCGCGAAACCGGGACCGATCGCCCGCTCGCCAGCGACGCCAGGGTGAGGAAGACGGCGGCGGCGTTGTTGTTGACCACCAGCGCGGCCGGCGCTCCTGTCAGCCTCCGCAGTAGCGCCTCGACGTAACCACCTCGCCCGCCGCGCTCACCCGTCGCCAAATCGAATTCGAGGTTGCCATAGCCGGTGGCATGCTCCGCCGCCGCTTCGGCGGCGGCAACGGCCAGTGGGGCACGCCCCAGATTGGTGTGGAGCAGCACACCGGTAGCGTTGATGACATTGCGCGGCCGGAGCCGGGACAGGGTCTCGATCGCAGATTCGGCGAGGTGAACCGGGTCGACGCTGTTGTCACCGGTGAGCATGGCGGCACGCGCTTGGTCGATCGCAGCCCGGGCGGATTCCACCACCAGCAACCTGGGTAAGCCGCGGCTGTCGAGTTGGCGCACCAGCGAGTCCACCGCCGGAAGGCCGCGCACCGCCATGGGGGCAGGGTACCGCTCCTCAGTAGGCTCGCTCGGTGCCCGAGACCCCTGACCCCGCTGGGCCGGTCCCGGCGGCCACCATGTGCGTCCTCCGACCGGGTGACGGCCACTACTCGGTTCTCATGGTCCACCGCGGGGCGGCGCCTTTCGCCCCGGAGATGTGGGTCTTCCCAGGCGGCAAGCTGGAGGAGGCTGACCAGGGCGCGGCGGCCGCGACAGTTGTACCGGGCGGGGCAGCGCCCGAGGTGCTGGCATCGGTGCGGTGTGCGATCCGAGAGACATATGAGGAGGCCGGTGTGTTGGTCGGGGCAGACCTCGATGTGGCGTCGCGCCTCGAGATGGAAACCGACACAAGTCCCGGTCGGTTCTGGGATCAGCTCCATGGCGAAGGGATCGTGCTCGACACCGAGGAGGTCGCCTATCTCTCCAACTGGGTGACGCCGGCGGTCTCTCCGCTGCGGTTCGACACCCGCTTCTTTGTCGCCCTGGTCGCCGCCGGAACCCAGGCACGACACCATCCCGCCGAGATGCTCGATGCCATGTGGATGACACCGGAGAACGCCCTCACCCGCTACCAAGAGGGGGAATGGCCCATGATCCTCCCTACTGTCAAGCACCTCGAGCTGCTCGCTTCATGGGAGGACGCCACGGCTCTGGTCGATTACGCCAAGCGGAGCGAGGTGGTGGCCGTGCACCCCCATCCGGTGCGCGACGGGGACGTCTGGCGGTTCATCCTCCCCGGTGAGCCGGGATACGAGGCCGCCGGATGAGGACGGCCAGATGAGGGTGCAGCGCATCCTTGCCCCCAACCCCAGTCCGTATACGGGTCCGGGGACGAACACCTGGGTCATGGTCGACCAGGATCGCTGCCTCATCGTCGACCCCGGACCGGTGATCGCCAGCCACCGGACCGCCATCCACGCCGCGGTGGAGGGACTGACTCCGCTTGGAGTCCTGGTGACACATACCCATCCCGACCATGCGCCTCTGGCCAACCCGCTGGCGGCAGAGTTCGAGGTTCCGGCCTACGGTCATGCACCGGGGCCTGAATTCTCGCCCGACATCCGACTAGCAGACGGAGACACGATATGGCTAGGGTCGCACGCGGTGACCGTGCTGCACACACCCGGTCACGCTGAAGACCACCTCTGTTTCCGGTGGAGAGAGGTGTTGTTCACAGGGGACCACATCATGGGCGGCTCCACCGTCATGGTGGAGGACATGGGTGCATACCTCTCTTCTCTGCGGCGGCTGGAGACGATGACCTTCGCCCGGCTCCACCCCGGACATGGCGACACCATCGATGACCCGGCCGGAACCATTCGCAGCTATCTGGCCCACCGGCTGGAGAGGGAGCGCGAGGTGCTCGCAGCCGTCGACAGCGGCGCCGCCACCGTGGGGGCTGTGGTCGAGAAGGTGTACTCCGAGGTGGATCCCCAGCTCCACCCCTTGGCAGCCTTCTCTGTCGAGGCGCATTTGCTTAAGCTGGCCGAGGAAGGGATCGTGACGCTGGGCGCGACCCCCGCCGATCGGTGGGACCGAGCGGTGGCGCCCACGGGAGTCATTCGATGAAAGCGCTGCGCTGGGTCGCGGCAACGCTGGTGGTGTTGGTGCTGGCGGTGCCCGCGGCCGCACAAGTGACACCGGACGACGTGGAGAACGCCAAGCAACGGGTCGCCGAGCTGCAGGGGGATCTCGACGGGGCTGTGGTCCGCTACAACGAGGCGTTGACCCGGTACAACATCCTCGAGGGCGACATCGCCCAGATGTCGGCCGCCATCGAGGACACCGAGGCACGTCTCGAGCGGTCGCGGCGGCTCCTCGAGGACCGCGCCATCGAGATCTACATGGGAGCGGCGAGCACCGGCGCATCGATCCTGAGCCTCTCCGCCACTCCGGAGGAACTGGAGACCGGTGTGGGGTATCTCGAGGAGCTGGGGGTCTCCGAGAAGGAGCTGCTCACCGGGCTCCAAGCCCAGGAGGCGGAGCTGGCCACCCTCAACACCGAACTCGCCGAGGCGCGCGCCGAGCAGGCCGCGCTGCGTGACGAGCTCGGGGGGTTGGTGACCGAGATCGACGGGCAGTTGCGGACCGCTCAGGACGACTACGAGACGGTCCAGGCGGAACTAGCCGCCCAGATCGAGGCAGAACGCCGCGCCCGCGAGGAGGCAGAGCGACAGGCCCGCGAGCAGGCGGCGCGGGATGCCACCTCGACCACCGCACCCGCCGTCGGCGATGAACCTCCCTCCACCGATCCCCCTTCGACCGATCCCCCTGCCGACGACCCACCAACCCCGACTGTGGGCGACGGCGCCGGTTACTGCCCGGTCCAAGGGCCCAATAGCTTCTCCGACACTTGGGGCGCCGCGCGATCGGGCGGCCGCTACCACAAGGGAGTCGACATCATGGCCGCCCGCGGAACGCCGGTGGTGGCGGTCTACGACGGTTCGATCTACCGCTTCAGCACAAGTTCGCTGGGCGGTTACACCATCTACTACCAAGACAACTCAGGGAACATCTACTACTACGCACATCTCGACGGCTACGCCGCAGGTGCGGCCGCCGGTGTCCCGATGGCCGCCGGCGAGGTGATCGGCTATGTCGGCAACACCGGCAACGCCGCTTGGACGGCACCCCATCTCCACTGGGAATTTCATCCCGGTGGCGGTGATGCAGTAAACCCGACTCCGCTCGCGACCCAGCTTTGCCGGTGAGGACGGCACGGCCGGGGAGCATTTGCTGAGGCGCCAAAGCACCTCAGAACGCCAGGAAGGATCAATCGATGGTTCGTCGTCCGTTCGACTTGGCCACGCGCCGACCGTGGTGGCCGTGGCGTGTGGTCGCATTGGCGATGGTCGCCTTGCTCCTCGCCGGGCCGGCACCAGCACAGATCGACGAGGACGACGTCGAGGCGGCTCGCCAGCGCATGGTCACGACCCAGGAGCGTCTCGATGAGATGGGCGCCGAGTGGGAGGAGGCCGTGGCGCGGAGCGCTCTCCTCGAGGCGC
>DATADW010000015.1:0-6513 GCA_036258335.1 Acidimicrobiia bacterium | reverse complement strand
GGTGTCGCCGAGCCCTGCCTCGCCATCGCCGCCGACCCCGACGATGCCTTCCGTTACACCAACAGGGGCAACCTCGTGGCGGTGGTGACCAACGGATCGGCCGTGCTCGGTCTGGGGGACATTGGCCCGCTCGCCGGCAAGCCGGTGATGGAGGGCAAGGCAGTTCTCTTCAAGCGGTTCGCCGACATCGACGTCTTCGACCTCGAGGTGGCGACGCACGATCCCGAGGATCTGATCAAGTTCTGCCGGCTGCTGGAGCCCACGGTCGGCGGGATAAACCTGGAGGACATCAAGGCACCCGAATGCTTCGTGGTGGAGGAGACCCTCCGCCAGAGCCTGCAGATTCCGGTCTTCCACGACGATCAGCACGGCACGGCGATCATCGGTGCCGCGGCGTTCCTCAACGCTCTCGAGATCTCCGACCGCCGGATCGAGGAGACACGGGTCGTGTTCAGCGGCGCCGGGGCGGCGGGCATCGCCTGCGCCCGTTTCTTCCGCCATCTCGGCGTCCAGCCCGAGAACATCCTGCTGTGCGACTCCCGCGGCGTGATCCACGACGAGCGCGAAGACCTCACCCCGATCAAGGCCGAGTTCTCCCGTGCCACCGAGAGGCGAACGCTCGCCGACGCCCTGGTAGACGCAGACGCGTTCGTCGGCGTGTCCGTGGGGGGGACGGTCACCGGCGAGATGCTGGAGACGATGGCGCCCAGGCCGATTGTGTTCGCACTGGCCAACCCCGACCCAGAGATCGGGTACGACGAGGCGCGCCGGGTGAGACCCGATGCCCTGGTCGCCACCGGTCGCAGCGACTTCCCCAACCAGGTGAACAACGTGCTCGGGTTCCCCTTCATCTTCCGGGGAGCGCTGGACGTCCGAGCGACGGCGGTGACCGAGGGGATGAAGATCGCCGCCGCCAACGCCCTGGCGCTTCTGGCCAAGCAACCGGTTCCCGACGTGGTGCTCAAGGCCTACGACCTCGACTACCTCTCCTTCGGCACCGACTACCCCATCCCCAAGCCGTTCGACCCCCGGGTGCTCTGGTGGGTGGCTCCGGCGGTGGCACAGGCTGCCACCGAGGAGGGAGTGGCGAGGCGCCCATTGCAGGACGTCGACGACTACCGCGAGCAATTGCGCCGCCGGTTCCAAGCGTCGTACGGGCTGATCCACAACGTCACCGTCAAGGCGCGCGAGCGGTCAATGACCGTCGCCTACTCGGCGGGTGACGACGTTCGGATCATCCGGGCGGCGCGGAGGGTGGTCGACGAGGGGCTCGGATCGCCGATCCTGATCGGGCCGGCCGATTCGGTGGAGCGGGCGGCGGTCGGGTACCACATCCCCCTAGACGGGGTCAGGGTGCTCGACCCGGCGGCAGAGAGCGAGCGGCGCGCCTCGTACGCCGCCACGATGGCCGAGTTGCGGTCCCACAAGGGGATGACGTTGGAGCGTGCGGACAAAGACCTGCACGACCCAAACGTGTTTGCGGTGATGATGGTCCGCCAGGGCGAAGCCGATGCCGTGCTCGGCGGGCTCACCACGCCATACCCGGACACGGTGCGGCCGGCGCTGCAACTGATCAAGCTGGAGCAGGGGAGGTCGATTGCCGCCGCCATCTACGTGGTCGTCATCTCGGGGCGTCCCTACTTCTTCGCCGACTGCGCGGTCAACATCGAGCCCACCGCCGAGCAACTGGCGGAGATCGCCGTCTCAACCGCGGCGGTGGCCAGGGACCAGTTCGACGTCACCCCGCGGGTCGGCTTCATCAGCTACTCCAACTTCGGCAGCGCCGGGGGAGAAGAGCCCGCCCGGGTGCGTCGGGCGGTCGACCTATGCGCCGAGCTCGACCCAGGGCTGGCGGTCGAAGGGGAGATGCATGCCGACACCGCGGTAGTCGCCCAACTGCTGGAGCGTCGCAAGCCGGGGAGTCGTCTGGGCGGCAGGTCGGCCAACGTGTTGGTCTTCCCCAACCTGACCGCAGCGAACGCCTCCTACAAGCTGCTCAACCGGTTGGGCGATGCCGAGGTGATCGGTCCGATCCTCACCGGTCTGGCCCGTTCGGTCCACATACTCCAACTCGACGCCGACGTGGGCGATGTGGTCAACCTCACCGCCATCGCCGTCATCGACGCAGACCGCAAACAGCGAGTGGAGGCGTCCACCGGATAGCCTCAGGCGGGCGTCAGCTTCTTGGCGAGCTCGACGCTGCCCGCCTCCCTTGCGTGATCTGCCGCAGTTCGGCCACCTTGGTCTCGTGTGGTGAAATCGGCCCCGGCACCAACCAGCAGGTCCACCAGCGTTTCATCGCCGTGCCGGGCGGCGGACATGAGCGGTGTGCTCCCGTCGGACTGCTGGGTGCTCGGCTCCGCCCCGGCATCGAGCAGCATCCGGGCGATGGTGAGCCGTGTCTCCGGGTCTGACCCGGCGACGGCGGCGTGGAGCGGTTGGTTGTGGAAGGTGTTGCTGGTCCACGCTCCAACGTCGGCACCGCCCTCGATCAGCACGGCAACGGTCTCGGGGGATCCGAAGAAGGCGGCGAGGTGGAGGGCGGTGAACCCGTCGGGCGAGCGCGCGGTCACCAGCGCCGGGTCGGCCTCGACGTTTCTGGCCACTGCCGGAGCGTCCCCCACGATGGCGGCGTCCCAGAGGTCGAGCTGTCCGCTCCGTTCCCGGAGCAGCGTCACCAGGTCGTGGCGGCCCCAGT
Organism: Acidimicrobiia bacterium; assembly: GCA_036258335.1. Classification (GTDB taxonomy): domain Bacteria; phylum Actinomycetota; class Acidimicrobiia; order Spongiisociales; family DATADW01; genus DATADW01. The sequence continues at coordinate 3,815 of DATADW010000015.1, read as the reverse complement.
ACGCGGCAACGGCGAGCGGCGACAACCCCTCAGCGTTTCGTGCCTCCGTCAATGACGGGTTGTCTTCGAGGGCGCTGGTGGCCGTGGGGAGATCGCCTTGCTCGATAACCGTGAAGAACTGCTCGGGAGTCATTTTGGTCTCCTGTCCGCTCGACAAGATAGTTAGCATAGCTAATTACATGCCAGTAACGGCAAACCACGTCGTCGAGGTGGCGCTCCGACTCCACCGCCTGGTGCGCCAGGAGGAGAGTGCTCATGGGCTCACCGGCGCCCGCCGTGCCGTGCTGTACCGTCTCGCAGCCGGTGGACCACAGAGCGTCGGAGCGCTGGCCGCTGCCGAACTGGTCTCACCTCCCACCATGAGCCGGATCGTCGACGGCCTGGTCGAGGCCAGGTTGGCGGTGCGCCGACCGTCCCCAATCGACGGGCGGCGGGTCGAGGTCGTACCGACCGCGCTGGGAAAGACGCTTCTCGAAGCCGTCGACCGCCGCCAGCTTCGCTGGCTCGATGCAGCCATGGATGATCTCCCATCGGCCGATCGCGCCGCGGTGGCGCGCGCCGTCGAGGTCCTGCTGGCCTTGATCAGCGACCGGTAGCTATGCCCTGATCACCCGCCATGACGCACCACCATGAGGGCATCGGCTGCGGAGAGCGCCCCCCACACCTCGCCGGGCCGGCCCAGTAACTGACGGACGGCACCACCGGCCACGGGTAGCGGCACGCTCTCGAAGCCCTCGGTGGTCGGGTCGAAGCGGACGATGGCATGATCGCCGGCGAAGTCCGTGAGCCACACCATGTCGTGCTCGTCGACGTACACCGCATAGGCCTGCGGGCCGCTCCCGGGAAGCGGCCACTCCTGCCACTCGCCGCTCGCCGGGTCGTACCGTCCCACCTGGCCGGCCTCCCATTCGGCTACCCAGATGGCGCCTCTGCTGTCTGACCAGACCCGGCGAGCCCCCTGACCCGGCGTGGGAGGGTCGATCCGCTCCGCCTCGCCGCTCTCGGGGTCGATGCCGGCGATGTGACTTCCCGCCAGCGAGGCGTAGAAGACCTCACCCGAGGGGGTGGCGGTGATGCCGTAGGGGCCGGCGCCACCAGGGGCAGGGAACACGTCGACATCGCCGATCCCGGGGTCGATCCGACCGTAGATCCCTTCCTGACCGGTGAACCAGAGCACGCCGGACCCGTCGAAGGCGGCGGTGTTGAGATTGGCTGGAGCGCCGGGGAGGGGATAGGCGTCAACGGCCTGGGTCACCGGATCAACCCGGACGATGGCGTTGAGACCGCCATCGGTTATCCAGGGGGCGCCGTCGGGGCCGACGATTACACCGTGTGGTGCCGATCCGTCGCCCAGGGGAATCTCCTCGATGGCGCCGTCGGCCGGGTCGAGCCGGCCCAGCTCGCCCGATCCCTGGGCCGTGTACCACACGGTGCCGTCATCGGCGGGGGCGACATCGTGGGGGTGGCTCCCCGGTGGCACCGGGAACGATTCGGTCCCGATGATGGGGTCCGCCGCCTCGAGCGTGGTGGTGGTCACCGCCGAGGTGTTAGTCGGCGCGCTCGTCGCTGGGGCAATGGTGGTGGACCGGGCGGCAACGGTCGAGGCGGTGGTCGCCACCTCCGCGATGGTGGTGGACGCAGCCTGAGCCGTGGTCACCGCCGACGAGGTGGAGAGAGAGGGCGAGGCCGTGCACCCGGCGACCATTGCCGTCAGGACGGCGAGAAGCGCGGCCCTGGACACCTCGGCACGGTAGTTAGGGCCTCGGCCAATCCAGACGTCATCGAGGACCAGTGCTGACCGCGTCGCTTCCTAGAGTCGTGGCGCCAACCCAAGGAGAACGATCGTGATCGAGCGCGACGGATATCCGCCAGGCGTGCCCTGCTGGATCGACACGTCGCAACCCGACCCGGAAGCCGCCGTCCGCTTCTATCAGGGGCTGTTCGGGTGGGAGTTCACCGACCGGATGCCGCTCGGATCAGAAGGCAGCTACCACGTCGCCCATCTCCACGGCAAGCAGGTAGCCGCGGTGAGCTCCCAACCGGCGGGATCACCCCCGACCCCGAACTGGGCCACCTACATCTGGGTTGACAACGCCGAGGAGACGACGGCCAAGGTAAAGGAGGCCGGAGGTACCGTGTTGGTCGAGGCGTTCGATATCTTCGACGCGGGGCGTATGGCGATGCTGTCGGATCCGACGGGTGCCGTCCTCAGCTTGTGGCAGGCGGGCACCCACCGTGGCGCCCAACTTGTCAACGAAGCGAACACCTGGAACTGGAGCGACCTCAACACCCGCGACCCGCAAGCCGCCAAGGCCTTCTACGGGGAAGTGTTCGGCTGGGTAGCGGAGGAGGTCGATCTGGGCGACCTGGGCGAGGCCACCATGTGGCGGGCACCCGGCTACGGCGACTTCCTCGAGCAATTGGAACCGGACATCCGCCGCCGCCAGACCGAAGGCGGCGCTCCCCCCGGATTCGCAGATGCCATCGGCTGGATGTCAACGATGTCAGCGGACCAGTTCCCCGACGATGTGCCGTCGCATTGGAGCGTCACCTTCGCCGTCGACGACGTCGATGCCATCGCCGCTACCGCCAAACGACTCGGTGGTGGTGTGCTGGTTGCGCCCTTCGATGCCGGAGCAGCCAGGATCGCGGTTCTCACCGACCCTCAGGGTGCGGTCTTCAACGTGAGCAAATACCAGGCCTTACCCATCGGGGAGACGGACGCCGCGACCGAGTCGTGAAGGCTCCAGCGGAGGCGGACGGGAATCGAACCCGCCGGGGGCGTTGCGGCCCCCCACCGGTTTTGAAGACCGGGGAGCCCACCAGGCGCTCTTTCGCCTCCGGTGGCGAGGGTAGTGAGCCATCGAGTGCCCACCGGGAACGAGGGCGCCGGGCGATTCGTTCTGCAGCAATGATCGCCACCTGAGCCGGTAACCTGGGCTCGTCCACACCGCAAGGTTTCATGACCCAACGCGCCAAATCGTCCATTGGCTCCATGCTCCGTGCTGGAAGGCTGGAGCGGGGGCTCACCCAAGAGCAGCTCAGCGCTCGCATCGGGCAGCCGGCGGCGCAGATCAGCGCTTACGAGAGCGGTCAGTCGGTGCCGAACCCGAAGGTCATGGCGGCCTTGGCAGCCGAGTTGAAGCTGTCGTCGGCGGTCACAGACGTTCATTACGTCCCCAAGCACTCGGCCGATCCCGGCGCGCCGAACGCCCTCGACCCGGAGCCCGCTTGGGAGACGTTCACCGTCGACGGGGCGGTGCCCGCTCTTCCCCCGGTCCCGGCACCGTCCGAGGAGGAGCAGGCCGGGGAGCCGAGCGCTTCGGCGCCAACCGATCCCAATGAGCCCGACGGCGACCCTCGTCCGTGGAGTGGCGTTCGGCCCTGGGCAGATCCGGCCCGGGTGCTGGCCGAGGTGCCGGTCGAGGATTCGATCCTCCCCGTGGACGAGCCGTCACTGTCGAACGGGCCGAGACCGGAGGACGGTCACCGCCCCTTCGAGGAAGTCGTATTTGTCCCCTCGTCCTTCGTCACGGCGTCAGCCCTGCCCGAGGACGAGACCAGGCGTCACCCGACCGTGGACGCCACCGTCGCCATCCCCAGGACGGTGCCGGATCGCCCCCGTTCCTATCTCGATCTCCCCGGTGAGCGAAGCCGCTACCGAGTCCGTGCGCTCGTGACCCTGGTCGGGTTGATCGCTCTCATCTACGTGATCGGCTGGGCGATGGGCCGGGCGGATGACCTGTTCGACGCCATCCTCGACACGATCCGCGCAGTCACCTGACCGAACGGCTGGCGGGCGTATCGTGGCCCCG
>DATADW010000014.1:0-3148 GCA_036258335.1 Acidimicrobiia bacterium | reverse complement strand
CGCAACGTCGGGAGTTCGGCAGCCCCCCGACCCCTCGACGTCGCCGAAGCGAAAGGTCACATTGCCGCTTGGGAAGGTTGGTGGTGGGGTCATCGTTGCCAGACGGATGGTGCCTCGCCGCGGGTCCCTTCCCTTGCGGGGGGACGGATCGATACCGATGTCTCCGCCTTCCCGACTTCCGTCTTGGGTCTACCCTCATCCCATGACCCTGCTCGCTGAGGCGGTGGCGCTGCTCGGAGAGGATCGGGTGATGTCGCAGCCCCTTGAGCGGCATCTCTACGGGATGGACGCAGGGGTGTCGACTGGCCCGGCGCTGATGGTGGTTTTCCCCGAGTCCACGGAAGAGGTGGCGGCGGTGGTGCGACTGGCGGCGGATCACGGGGTGCCGGTGGTCCCGCGGGGCGCAGGGACCGGGCTGGCAGGCGGTGCGGTGCCGGCGCACCCGTCGATGCTGGTCGTCCTCACCCGGATGAACCGGATCCACGAGGTGGACATCGAGAACCGGACGGCATGGGTCGGCCCCGGTGTGATCAACCTCGATCTCTCCCGGCACACCACGCCGCTCGGTCTTCATTTCGCCCCCGACCCGTCCTCCCAGGCGGCTTGCACGATCGGTGGGAACGTGGCCAACAACTCGGGCGGCCCGCACTGCCTGGCTGAGGGCTCGACGGTCAACCACGTGCTCGCCGTCGAAATGGTGACGGCCGACGGCGAAGTGGTGGTGCTGGGCTCCCCGGCTCCTGATCCGATCGGTCTTGACCTGCGTGGGGTAGTCGTCGGGTCGGAGGGAACTCTCGGGGTGGTCACCCGAGCACTGGTCCGACTCCTCCCCAACCCGCCCGCGGTGAAGACCCTGCTCCTCGCATACGACCGGGTCGAAGATGCCGCCGCCACAGTGTCGGGCGTGATCGCACAGGGGATGGTGCCGGCCGCGCTCGAGATGATGGACAAGCGGATGATCGTCGCCGTCGAGAACTTCGTGCACGCCGACCTGCCCGTGGGCGCCGAGGCCATCCTTCTCGCCGAGGTGGCGGGGACCCCCGCCGCCGTGGAGGACGAGGCCGCACTGGTCGAAGAGGTGGCGCGAGCCAACAACGCCACCCAGGTCCGGATCGCCAAGGACGAGGCCGAGCGCCAATTGCTGTGGAAGGGCCGCAAGTCGGCTTTCGGCGCGGTGGCCCAGGCGGCGCCCGATTACTACCTGCACGACACCGTGGTCCCCCGGACCAAGTTGGTCGAGGTGCTCGCCGAGGTATACCGGATCGGCGAGCGGCATGGCCTCACCATGCTCAACGTCTTCCACGCCGGCGACGGCAACCTCCACCCGTTGATGGCGTTCGATGGGAGCGAGCCAGGGATGCTGGAGCGAGTCAAGGCGGCCGCAGACGAGTTGGTCGAGGTGTGTGTCGCCGCCGGAGGTGTCCTCTCGGGAGAGCATGGGATCGGGCTGGAGAAGCGCGACCTGATGCCGCTGCTCTTCACCACGACCGATCTCGACGCCCAGGCGAGGGTGCGCGAGTCCTTCGACCCAGGCGGGCGTCTCAACCCGGACAAGGTGCTGCCACTTGGTTCTCGCTGCTTCGACCTGGGGAGGCCCATCCCCGAGGGGGCTTGGGTATGACAACGACACCTCGGCATCTGAAGTGACCGAAGCGGCACCCGTTCCGAGGTGGTGCCGATGACACTCACCACCCAGAGGGATCTGGCGCGCCACACCGTTGACGCCATCGCCGGAGCACCGCCAGCCGAGTTCACGGTGGCGCCAACCAACGCCGAGGAGGTGATGTCGATCCTCTCGCTTGCCAGCGCTCATCGCCTGACCGTGCTGGTGTGGGGTGGCGGCACCCACCAGGGATATGGATATCGGGTCGATCCAGACGTCGTCCTCTCCACCCAGCGGTTGGCAGGGGTTGTGGATTGGGAGCCCGATGACCTGACCGTGGTAGTCGCCGGAGGCACGCGGATTGATCAGCTCGAGCATGTTCTCGCCGAGCGGGGGCAGAGCGCGGTCCTCCTCGAGGAAGAGGGGCCTGCCACCGTCGGTGGCGTCGTCGCGGCCGGGGTATCGGGATGGAGGAGGAGCCGCTACGGGCCGGTCCGCGATCGGCTGCTCGAAGTGTCGCTGGTCACAGGGGATGGGAGACCGGTCCGAGCCGGCGGGCGGGTGGTCAAGAACGTCACCGGCTTCGACCTCTGCCGACTCACCGCCGGCTCGTTCGGCCGGTTGGGGGTGATCGTGGAGGTCTGCCTGAAGCTTTGGCCCCACGGGAGGGCTTCGGCGACGGTGCGGGTCGACAGCGCCGAGGATGCCCTCGCCCGAGCCCATCGCCCGCTGGCGGTGATCGAGGAGAACGGAGCCGCCACCTGCTTCCTCCAGGGCACTCAGGGTGAGGTCGACTCGCAGGCGGCTGCGTTGGGCGGCGACTTCCAGCCCGGGCTGGAATGGCCGCAGCGGCTGTCGGCACCCATCTGCTGGTCGTTGCGCGTCCCCCCCGCCTCCACCCGGGCGGCGGTGGAGATGGTGCCTTCGGGATGGAGATATCAGGCGCAGTTCGGCGTCGGCGAGATCGGCCTCGGTTCCGAAGCGCCCGACCTCGACGAGGCAGCCCGCATTCGGCGGTGGGCGGAGTCGCTAGGCGGCGCGTTGGTGTTGAGCAACGCACCTGCCGCGCTCTACGAGGAGATCGACCCGTGGGGCACGCCGCCTCCGGCGGGCGATATCCAGAGGCGTCTCGTGGAGAGGTTCGACCCCGAGCGGGTGCTCAACCCGGGTCGTCTCCCTGGACGGCTGTGATGGCCTGGGTCACTCCCGACGCTCCGACCCGCGACGAGCTCTCCTCTTGTGTCCAGTGCGGGTTGTGCCTTCCCGCCTGCCCGACGTTCCGGCTCACAGGTATGGAGACAGCCTCGCCCAGGGGGAGGCTTTCGGCCATGTCGGCCGTCGCCGCCGGCGTGATCGAGCTCGACGCCACCTTCGACGAGACGATGAGCTTCTGTCTGCAATGCCGGGCGTGCGAGGCGGTATGCCCTTCCCTTGTCCCCTTCGGCCGGGCGATGGAGGGGGCGCGGGCCGAGTTGAGTGCCCAACGCCCCCAGGGGAGGAGGATCAGGCAGCTCGTCCTGGGAAGGGGTCTCGCCGCTCGTCGTG
>DATADW010000013.1:0-12253 GCA_036258335.1 Acidimicrobiia bacterium | reverse complement strand
TCTCAAGGCGGTCCGCGTCCTCGACGAAGAGCTCGGGGTTCCACCGCTGCCCGAGACCACCGAGCTCAACGACGCCATCCTCGAAGACGACATCCCCCCGGCACCATCGGCGGGGCGAAGAGTGACAGTCGCACCGGAGCGGCCTCTCCCGTCGGTCGAGAGCCCGGTCATCCCCTTGGTGGGTAGGGAATCAGATCTCGCCGTTCTTCGGGCGGCAGCGGGGCCGGGTGCGGTTCTCGCCATCGAGGGCGAGGCAGGCATCGGCAAGACCCGTCTCCTCGAAGAGCTTGCCCATCACGTCCAGGGCCTAGTCGTCGTCCCGGCATACCAAGGCGAGAGTGGGCTGGCTTACGGCTTGATCCATGAGGCGATCGACGTCGCCCTGCGCACCGGGGACGACGAGCGCCTTGCTGCGGTATCGCCCGAGGCCCTCGGCCAAGCGGCGCTCCTCTTCCCCGATTTGGCGCCGGGGTCAAAGCCGCCGCTCGACACCGACCCCACCGCCGCCCGTACCCGTTTGTTCGACGGGGTGTCCCGCACTCTCGCCGCTCTCTGCGATGGCGGGGCGCTGGTGATCGACGATGTGCATTGGGCGGACGAAGCCTCGATCGAACTTCTCTCCTACCTGATCAGACGGCTCGACCGGCTTGGAATGACACTCGTCGTCACCTGGCGCACCGAAGAGTTCCCCCCCGGCAACGCGCTGCGGAGGGTGGTGAGCGCCGCCCAACGCCAGGGAGATGGTGTTTTGGTAAAACTGGACCGGCTCGACGCGGTCGCGGTGGGGGATCTCGCAGCGGCGGTGCTCGGTGTTGAGGTGGACCCGGCGGTAGTGGATGCCGTTTTCGCCGAGACCGAGGGGTTGCCCTTCTTCGTGATCGAGTACCTGACATCGATCCGGGATGGGCGGCCGGAGTCGGTCGACGTGCCCGACATTCTGGAATCGAGACTCGCCGGGCTGAGCGACATCGCCCGGCAGGTTGCCTCCGCTGCCGCGGTGATCGGTCGATCCTTCGATGCCGAGTCACTGCGATCCGTGTGCGGGCGGAGCGACGACGAGGTGGTGACTGCCCTCGAGGAGTTGCTGAAGAACGGTGTGGTGAGGGAGCCGGGCGGTGGTGCCACTGGATACGACTTCTCACACGAGTTGCTCCGGCGACATGTGCTCGGCTCGACCTCCCTGGCGAGGCGGCGGCTGCTCCACCAAAGGACAGCGACCGTGCTGGCGGGTCGACACCGCCGCGACCCAGGGGCGATGGCGGCGCAGATCGGCTTCCACTTCGAGTCGGCCGGCAACGACCACGAAGCGGCGGATCAATACGCCATGGCGGCGGGTCGTGCCGCCACGCTCTATGCCAACCACGAGGCCCTCGACCTATACCGCCGCTCGCTGGCGCTCGGTCATCGGGATCCGGCGGCTCTCCACATCGCGATCGGCGACCTCGAGTCGCTGGCCGGTGCGTACGGGTCGGCGGTGAGCTCGTACCAGACTGCGCTCGCGGTGAGGGGTCCGTCACCACAGATCGAGCGCAAGCTGGCTCAGGTGTACTCCTACCTTGGCGCGTGGGAGGTAGCGGAAGCTCACATCCTCGAGGCACAGAGACAACTGGCGCCGGGCGCCGCAGACCAGATGACGGTGGCGGTGGAACATGCGCTGATCGCCCATAGGAGTGGAGATGACGACCGGGCCGCGCAACTGGCTGGAGCAGCTTTGGAGGCGGCCGACGCCACTGCGGATCCCGGCAACCGGGCACGGGTCAACAACCTGCTCGGGATCCTCCGCCGGTCGGAAGACCCGGAGGGCGCACTCGCGCATCTCACGACCGCCCGGCGATTGGCGGCAGAGACGGATGACCCGAGGCTGCTCGCCGGCATCCTCAACAATCTGGCACTCGCCTATCTCGCCGATGGTGAGGTAGAAAAAGGCATTGGTGCCGCCGAGGAAGCGCTCGGCGTTTATCAGCGGACCGGCGACCGCCACCGCGAGGCAGCGGTGCACAACAACCTTGCCGACCTACTCCACGCAGCGGGGAGAGGTGAGGAGGCGATGGCCCACCTCAAGGAGGCGGTCGCCATCTTCGCCGATGTCGGAACCGAGCCGGGAGCGTTCGAACCGGCGGTTTGGAAACTCGCCGAGCTCTAAACCGTTATTGACCGCTGCGCAGTGCGCTGATCAGCTCCTTCTTGCTCATCGAGGAGCGACCCGAGATCCCGACCTTCTTGGCCCGGTCGTAGAGCTCGTCCTTGGTCATATCGTCGTAGTTCTTCGCCTTGCCGCCACGCTTGCCGGCCGTCGAGGCGGGGGTGTTGGCGATCCGTGCAGCCTTCTGTTTGCTCATGCCCTGCTTCTTCAGAGCCTCGTAACGGCGGTCGTCCTGGATCGTGGGGCCATGGTTCTTGGCCATGGTGCAACCTCCTTGTGGTCTCAAGCCAGATACCCCGCGGCGAGTTAGATCAATCGCTGGAGTTGCCCAGCGCGGCCAAGGCTTGGGAGGCGGTGATACCAGGCGCCACCTCCGCATCGGGCCAAACCTCGACCAACGGCACCAACACGAAGCGACGGTCGGCGGCGCGGGGATGCGGGATGGTCAACTCGGGGGTGTCGCGTCGCACCCCGTCCATGGCGACAAGGTCCAGGTCCAGGGTGCGAGGGCCCCACCGTTCCACCCTCACCCTCCCGTGGCCGTCCTCGATCCGCTGTAACCCGGCCAGTAGCTTCTCGGGTCCCAGCGTGGTGTCGATCACGACCACAGCGTTGAGGAAGTCGCCCTGCTCGGGCCCGCCCACGGGCGCCGTCTCGTGAAACCCCGAGACGGCCACGACCTCCCCCAGTTGTGCGATCGTGGCTAGCGCCGAGTGGAGCGTGGCGGCTCGATCACCGAGATTCGACCCGAGAGCGACGGCAGCACGTGTCAGCGACACCGCCTGACCATCACCGACACGTCGGAGAAATCCAGGGCCATCGGTGCCTGCGGCTTATGCACAGTCACCTCCACCTCGCGCACTCGCCCATCGTCCAACACGAGCTCCGCAACCCGCGCCGCCACCCGCTCCAGCAGGTTCCACCGCTCGTTGGCGACCAGATCGTGGACCTTCTGCGCCAAGGCCCCGTAGTCGACCGTGTCCTCCAATCGGTCGCTCTCCCCAGCTGCCGACAGGTCGAGACGCGCCACGAGGTCGACAACGAACTCCTGCCCCTGCTCCTGCTCTTCTGGGTAAACCCCGTGGTGGGCTCGCACGCTGATCCCGGTGAGGCGGATCTCGTCGTTGGAACTCGTTGCCATCGCAGCGACGGCCGCCGTGCCGCTGCGGCGCAGAGAGGCCGACCGCTCCGGTGGAGCCTCACCGATCACCTCGAGAACCTTCTCCCGCACCGTGGCCAAGTCGGCACCCGACGCCACCAGGACCTGTGCGCCGACCCCATCGCCCTCACGCAGCAGCCCGAGGAGGATGTGCTCGGGCCCGATGTGCTTGTCCTTCAGTTGGATCGATTCGCGCAAAGACAGCTCTAGGACCTTCTTGGCTCGAGGTGTCATGCGTATGTGTCCCGTGGCAGGCCCTTCACCTCTGCCGATTATCTCGACCACCTTTTGGCCAGCGGCCTCGTGCTCGATTCCAAGATCACGGAGCACTCTTGCGGCTACGCCCTCCTCGTCGGCGATCAACCCGAGCATGAGATGCTCGGTCCCGATGTAGTCGTGGTCGAGATAGCGCGCCTCCTCTTGGGCGAGGACGACAACTCGTCTGGCTTGCTGAGTGAATCGCTCGAACATCAGGTGGTCTCGGGAGAAGGGATCAGAGCCCGACCCTCCGGCCCGAGCGGTCGGCCGATGATCTCCTGGATCAGAGCAGCCGCCATCACCTGGTCGTCGAGCAGGTCGGAGTGGACCAAGTAGCCGCCGAGGATCCCGGCGACCGTGTCGTCGATGCCGTCACGGTGGACAAGCACAACTTCGCTCGGATCGGCGAGGATGCCGTCGAGGACCCCGAAGACTTCTTCGGTGTCCTTCGGTAGCGCCATGCCTATCACCGGGACCTCGTGGACCTGGAAGCCGGCCTGTTGGTAGGCGGCGACGTTCTGGCCACCCGAGAGCAGCGAGACGATCGTGGTGACGCCGGCCTCCTTGGACAGCCAGACCAGTTCTTCCTCGCGGCGCACCCTTCGGTGCTGCACGCCGGTGCCGCCGATCCTCTCGCAGGTGGCGAGGCGGCCTGCGATGACCCAGACGAACCCCCTAGGTTTGAGCCCCGTCACCGTTCACCCACCCGTCATCGCCGTGCGGCACCATAGCGAACACCAGCGCGGCGGCTTGGCGTGCGGCGGGGACATCGTGCACCCTTACGACGGCCGCACCACGCTCTGCAGCCAGCGCAACTGTGATCGCGGTGGCGAGGTCGCGCTCGGCCGGATCGGAGATATCGAGAAGGCGACCGAGGAACGATTTACGCGACGTTCCCACCATGACCGCGAAGCCACACGATGCGAGTTCTCCAAGGCGGGCAAGCAGCTCCAAGTTGTGGTCGACGGTCTTGCCGAAGCCGATACCGGGGTCGATGCAGACCCGGTCGGGATCGACGCCAGTGGCGACGGCGTCGCTCGCCAGCGCAACGAGGTGGTCGCGCACCTCACCCACGACGTCCGCATAGCTAGCGGCGAGGTGCATCGTCCGGGGATCACCGGGCATGTGCATCACCACTAGCGACGACCCGCTCTCGGCGACCGTTGCCGCCATACGCGGGTCGGACAACCCGGTCACGTCGTTCACCGCGACTGCCCCGGCCTCGAGTGCTGCTAAGGCCACCGATGCCTTGCCGGTGTCGATCGAGACGCGCACGCCTTGAGCCGACAGCCGAGCCACAACTGGCTCGACCCTCCTCAGCTCTTCGTCCGCTTCCACTGGATCGGCTCCGGGACGGGTCGATTCGCCGCCGACATCGACCAGGTCGGCTCCCTGGTCCCATAGCTGCAGCCCGCGCTGCACGGCGGAATCTGGGTCGGCATAACGGCCCCCGTCGGAAAAGGAGTCGGGGGTGACGTTGAGGATCCCCATCACCGCTACCCGCTGCGCCTCCCCCAGAAGGCGGTCGCCTACCCGCCAGGGTCTCGGTGTCGGATGGGCTAGGGCTCCTTCTGAGCTCTGACCGGATGAGCCTACGACGGGCACTCACCGCCCGCCGTTGAGCAGCGAGAATGCCTCGGCGCGGGTGGAGGGACTGTCGGCGAAGATGCCCCGCACAGCCGAGGTGACAGTCATCGCCCCCGGTTTGCGCACCCCCCGCATGCTCATGCAGAGGTGCTCGGCCTCGACTACCACCAGCACTCCGTGCGGTTCGAGCACACCCATCAAGGTGTCCGCCACCTGGGCGGTGAGCCGCTCCTGCATCTGCGGGCGGCGGGCGTAGACGTCGACGAGACGGGCGAGCTTCGACAAGCCGGTCACGCGGCCCTTGGGCAGATAGGCGACGTGCGCCTGACCGTGGAAGGGGACGAGGTGATGCTCACAGCACGAGTAGAAGGGGATGTCGCGGACCATGACGATCTCCTCGTGGTGCTCCTCACCAAAGAAGGCGTCGACGACTTCCTCCGGCTGCTCTTGAAGCCCGGAGAAGATCTCGGCGTAGAGCCTGGCCACCCGCTCCGGCGTCTCCACCAGACCCTCGCGCTCGGGGTCCTCGCCGATCGCCTTGAGAATCTGGCGTACCGCGTCGGCGATCGCGCTCTGGTCGACCTGTCCCGGCTTTCCCGGGTCCATGTCAGGGGGTGGGCCGGGCCTCGTGGGTGGCGGTGGTAGCCGCAGCCACCCCGTTTACCGCGGCCCTCCCGTTGGGGTGCTGGATGCGGATAGCGCCGTTTGGAGCGTGCTCCCACTTGGGGACGTCGGCGAAGATCACCCCCACCTCTTTGGCGTCGACAGTCTCCTTCTCCAAGAGCACTTTGACCATCCGGTCCATGGCGTCCTGATGTGTCTCGATGATTTCGCGCGCCTCTTCGTGGGCCTGCCCGATGAGTCGGCGCACCTCCTCGTCGATGTGGGCTGCCACCTCGTCGGAGTAATCCTGTTGGCGGGCGTAGTCACGCCCCAGGAACACCTCACCGGACGGGCGTCCATATTGCATAGGCCCGAGCCGGTCACTCATCCCGTACTCCATCACCATGCGCCTGGCGATCTCGGTCGCCTTCTCGATGTCGTTGGCGGCGCCGGTCGTTGGGTCGGTGAAGATCCGCTCTTCGGCGGTGCGGCCCCCAAGCAGCATGGCGAGCTGGTCGACCAACTCGCTCCGCCGCATCAGGTACTTGTCCTGGGTGGGGAGCGCCAGCGTGTGCCCCAGCGACCGGCCCCGGGAGACGATGGTGACCTTGTGGAGCGGGTCGGCGTTGGGCAGTGCCCACGCCACCAGGGCATGACCGGTCTCGTGGTAGGCAATGACCAGCTTCTCCTCGTCGGAGATGATCCGGCTCTTGCGCTCCGGACCGGCGATCACCCGATCGATCGCCTCTTCCAATTCGGGCATCCCGATCTGCTGCTTGTTGCGCCTGGCGGCGAGCAGGGCGGACTCGTTGATGAGGTTGGCCAGGTCGGCACCGGTGAAACCCGGGGTCTGACGGGCCAACACCTCGAGCTCGACACCCTCCTCGAGCGGCTTGCCCCGAGCGTGGACACCGAGGATGGCGACCCTTCCGACCAGATCGGGACGATCGACGACGATCTGGCGGTCGAACCGTCCCGGACGGAGCAGAGCCGGGTCGAGGATGTCGGGCCGGTTGGTGCCGGCGATGACGATCACACCCGTCTGCGCCTCGAACCCGTCCAACTCGACAAGCAACTGGTTGAGCGTCTGCTCCCGCTCGTCGTGGCCGCCACCGAGACCGGCGCCACGATGACGGCCGACGGCGTCGATCTCATCGATGAAGACGATCGCCGGGGCGTTGTTCTTGGCCTGCTCGAAGAGGTCGCGCACCCGGGCAGCGCCAACGCCGACGAACATCTCGACGAAGTCCGACCCCGAGATGGAGAAGAAGGGGACGCCCGCCTCGCCGGCCACAGCCCTGGCAAGCAGCGTCTTCCCGGTCCCCGGTGGGCCAAAGAGGAGGACTCCCTTGGGGATCTTGGCACCCATGGCGCGGAACTTGTCCGGGTGCTGGAGGAACTCCTTGATCTCCTGCAGCTCCTCGATCGCCTCGTCGAGCCCGGCAACGTCCTTGAAGGTGACCTTGGGGGTGTCCTTGGTGATCTGTCGCGCCTTCGCCTTGCCGAACTGCATGACCCGGTTCCCCGACCCCTGCATCTGCATGAAGATGAAGATCATGAACCCGATGAGGAACAGCCAGGGCAGGAAGTTGATCAGGATGTCGAGCAGGCCGGGTGGCTCGGCGTCGGTGTCGATGTCAACGTTGGCCTCGCGCAGGTCGTTGACCAACTGCTCCTGGTAACCGTCGGGATACCGCACCATGAAGTCGTAGCTGTCGCCGGGGGTATCTTCGAACTCACCCCGGACCACCTGGGACCGCTCGAATATGGTGGCCGATTCGACCCTGCCCTCCTCGAGCGCGACGAAGAACTCGTTGAGCCCCATTTCCTCGGGCTCGTTGGCGCTGTTGAACCACTGCTGACCGACCACAGCGATCATGAGGATGGCCAGCCCGTATATGAGGATGGTGCGAAGCGTCCGGTTCACCGTTCTCCCTTTGGGACCAGGACACGAGCGTGCGTCAGAACGGTATCACGCCAGGTCCGGCAGGTTTCGTTGCCGGTCATCGTATGGCAAGTCCGGAGCTATGCGGCAAGAGCAGCAGCGGAGCCGCTGCATCTAGACGGAAGTCGGAAGTCGGAGGACGGAAGTCGAAGATCGAGTGACAATCGAAGTGGACAGCAGACCGTATCGGCTCAGCGGCACCGCGAGGACCGGACCCTCCTTGGTGGCGGGCACGGTGCGTTGGATCTCCTCACCAGACCAGAGGTGTAGTCGGCATCGCCGTGGCACTTTCCAGCCGGACAAGCCAGGTAACCCATGAATTTCTTCCGTCTTCCGCCTTCCGTCTTCCGTCTTACTCGTCCATGACCGCGACGTAGGGGAGATTGCGATAGCGGCCGGCGTAGTCGAGGCCGTAACCGATGACGAACTGCGGGCCGATGCCGAATCCGACGTAGCGGACGTCGAGCGGCACGCGCTGGATGCCCTCCTTGACAAGCAGCGCCGCCACCTCGAGTGATGCGGGCCGACGAACTCGCAGGCTCTTGAGCAGGTAGTTGAGCGTCAATCCCGAATCGATGATGTCCTCGACCACCAGGACGTCACGCCCGGCGATCTCCTGGTCGAGGTCCTTCAGTATCCGGACGACCCCTGAGGTCTGTGTTGCTGCCCCGTAAGAGGACACGGCCATGAAGTCGAACTGGACTGGGAGGTCTATGGCGCGCGCCAGGTCGGCCATCACGATGAAGGCCCCCTTGAGCACAGCCACCACCAACAGATCGCGTCCTTGGTAGTCCTCGGTGATCTGCCGGCCCATCTCCTCGATCTTCGCTTCGATCTCGGCGGCCGAGATCAGGACCTTGCCTACCTCCATGGTTCCCCTCGTTGCGCCGCCAGCCAAAGGTAGCGGGTAGTCGTGTGCCCCACAGCTGGTCCTATCACGCGTACCCATGGAACCCAAACAAGATCGCTTCCCGAGGCCACCACAGGCCACGCCGTGCGATCGGCTAGATCCACGCCGGCGGATGCCATCACCTCGCCGAGTGGAGCGTGCCCCCCGGGCACCTCCACCCGGTCCTCGTCACGTGGAGGGCGGACCACAAAGGCGTCATCGAATCGGTCGCCGTCCAAGACAGCCCACCATGCGCCGAGTGGGAAAGCGACGGGCGGGGCCGTCTCGACCCAGGAGTCCAACTCCCAGGATCCGAAGCGGATCGGTCCGGGGACCGCCCAATCGACCGGTGATGGCGGCTCGAATACCTCGCTTGACTCGATCACGACCAGCGCCCCACGGCGCCGGACCTCCAGACCCCCGGTGAGCGCCACCCCTTTCCGGGAGCCGTTGGCAACCTCCATTACGGCGATCACCTCGTCGTGGCTGCCGGCGTGCGGACCGCGCACCAATCGCAGGGCCCGTCGCACCACCTCGCGACCCACCGCTTCCGGACGGGTGGTGATCTCGGCGCCTGCGATCGCCACCAGGCCGTGGCCGCGATGGATGTGGACCCGTTCGGCCAGATCCTCGATCACATCGGCGGCATGGCCAACCGATTCGGCCATCCGGTTGAGCGCAGGTCGGAGAGCGCGGTTGTAGCGGCTCTCCAGTTCGGGGATGAGATAGCGACGGATATTCGTCCGCCTCCCCATCGATCCGATCTCGGCCGGGTCGTCTTGCCAAGGCAGTCCTAGCGCCGTGGCCAATCGACGGGTCTCCGATCGGCTTATGCCGAGGAGGGGGCGGATGATCCGGCCGCGTCGCGCCGGGACCCCGGCCAGACCTCGCATGCCGGTTCCCCGCAAGACCGCCATCAGCACCGTCTCGGCCTGGTCGTCGGAGGTATGCCCGGTGACCAACCAGGACGACCCGGCCATCTCGAGCAGCGCCTGATACCGGGCGCGGCGAGCGGCGTGCTCCCACGAGCCGACGTGGTCGACGGTGACGCTGCGGGTCATGAGGTCGATCCCAAGCTGGCCGGCGACTGCGCCAGCCGCCGTCTGCATATGGTCGGAGGTGAGCAACCCGTGGTGGACATGGGCAGCCACCACGTCACTCCTTCGCTGGCACGCCGCCCAGGCTGCGACGGCGCTGTCGGCGCCGCCGCTGAGCGCAACCACGAGCGGGCCCTCCGGGAGAGAGGCCGCTGCCCCGAGCACCCGGCGGCGGACGGGGTCCATCAGCGCCGGGTCAGGCGACCCGCGCCAGCCACTGCCCCGGTTGCTCGATCTCGTCGAGCGAGGGGAGGCTCGCAGGATCCTCCCAGACGGCGTCGAGCGCCGCCCAGCCGGCCACCGCCTCGACCCCGATGACGAAGCGCTCACCCAACTCGTACTGCTTCATCTTCAGATCGAGCCCGGTGAGCCTGAACAGCGCCGCCAGTCTCGGGTCGGAGCGACGCGCCTTGAGGAGACGCGACATTCTCTCCTGGGTCTGCAAAACACGCCCTCCCACCCGGTCCATCACGACGTGCCCGTGACCCTCGAGCAGCGACATCAGCGCCTGGACGCGTCGTAGCACGGCACGCTGCTCCGGGGAGGCGAAGAGCCCGATCAGCCCGGTGTCGTCGACCACTGGTTGCCTGGTGCGCAGCGCCTTTGCTACCTCGGCGGCGACCCTGGCGAGCCGTCCCGGCTCGGGTTGGGCGCTCTCCACGAGATCGTTCACCAGGCCACGAAAGTAACCACGCAGCCAAGGGACGGCGGTGAACTGGAGGCGGTGGGTGCATTCGTGGAGCGCCAGCCAGCTGCGGAACTCGGCGGGGTCGAGTTGGTGGGTGCGCTCCAACGCCAGGATGTTGGCCCCCACCAGGGTCACGATATCCGCCTCCGACCCGGTGGGGAGGACGAGTTCGTACTGGCCGAGCACACGCCTTGCCAGTAGACCGAGGAGTGCCCCAGTCTCGGCGGCGAGCACCCTCCGGCTCAGCCCCGAGCCGGAATCGCCGGCAGCGGCGGCGAGTCGCTCCTCGGCCGGCGCCAGCAAAACCGAGAACGACGCCACGTTCCGCTCGGCCCACTCCGAGCGGGTTACGACCACCACCTCGGGCATTCCCTGACTCCGCAGCCCGGTCTCCTCCTCCACCAACCGCGCCGCTCGATCGACCAACCCGGGCGCCTGCTCGGTGAGGTGGTGGAAGTGGTACGAGCCCTCTAGCGGGTAGCTGCCCGCCAGTCGAGCAGCGACGCGCGATGCGCTCGACCAGGGAATGGTCGATGTCACCGTACCGGCCGATACCTGGCCCGGACCACCCTGACGAAGTACTGGATGACCGTCACCACGACGGCGAGCCCGCCGATGACGAGCACGGTCGGGATCAGGTAGCGGTAGGTCCAAGGGACATCCTCGGGAAGCTCGGCTGGCTCCTCGACCGGGGCGGCCGGAACGATGGTCGGGCCGGGGGCGGTGGTCTCGGCGCCCCCACCCTCGCCGGCAACGGTCGTCCCCGTCCCCTCTTCACCCGCCACGGTGGTGGGGCTTGGCACGGTCGTCTCCTGGGCCTGTGCCGCACCGCCGAGCAGCGACGTCGCAACGGCGACGGCAAGCAACGTCAGAGTGAGAAGGCCGAGGAGCCGGGTGGGGCGGTCCCGCATCCCGGCCGAGGATACCGATGCCGGGATCAGGGGTCGAGCCAGGTCAGGCCCCGCTCCCGGCCCCTGCTTCGCGGAGCATTCGATGCAGCTTCTCCAACAGCTCGGCTGGGCACTCGTCCTGGCTGCGCTCCCTGATCACCTCGCGCAGCCGGGTCTCGAAGACGAAGGCCACCTCGCACGGCGGGCAGCGCCGCAGGTGGTAGCGGATCCTCACCTTCCGATACCAGGTCATCTCCTCGTCGAGGTAGTCGTACACCTTGGCGATCGCCTGGTCGCACTTGTGGTCAGCCATCCGCCGTCTCCGGGCTCACGAGTCCACGTTGCGTTGCGAATTCCCACAACGCTCGCTGCAGCGCTCTTCTTCCGCGATGGAGCCGAGACATCACGGTCCCGATGGGGATGTCCATGATTTCGGCGATCTCCTTGTAGGAGAAACCCTCTACGTCGGCGAGGATGACGGGGAGCCGGAAATGCTCGGGGAGGCTCTCCAGAGCAGCCTTGACGTCGGCATCCACCAGCCCCTCGAGTACCTGCTCTTCGGCGCTCCTCGCCGCATCCCCCGCTTCCCCGGCTCCGATGCGCCGATAGAGATACAAGTCCTCGACTTCGCCGAGGTCGACCTCAGAGGGCTGGCGAATCTGCTTCCGGTAGCGATTGATGTAGGTGTTTGTCAGGATGCGGTAGAGCCACGCCTTGAGGTTGGTGCCCTCCTCGAAGCTGTGGTAGGCCCGGTATGCCTTGAGAAAGGTCTCCTGGACGAGGTCCTCGGCATCCGCTGGGTTGCGGGTCATCCGTAACGCCGCCGAGTAGAGCTGGGGAGCGAACCCCATGGCGTCGTCTTCGAAGTTCGCTTGATCAGCCACCGCCCGGTCCCGGCTAGCCACCTTCCAGCAGAGCGACCCTAGCCACGGCTTTCGTCACCCCGGCAATCAGACCGTGGGGGAACCTCACTCCAGTGCGACCAGACCTCGTG
>DATADW010000012.1:0-3641 GCA_036258335.1 Acidimicrobiia bacterium | reverse complement strand
GTGGGGATGCTGCTCCCCGACCTGACCAATCCCTTGTTCCCACCTATCGCCAGGGGGATCGAGGACACTCTCGGCCGGTCCGACTACACGCTGATCCTGGCCAACACCGACAACGACCCGGCCCGGGAGCAACAGATGCTGCAAACGATGCTCAATCGCCGGGTGGACGGACTGATCCTCGCCACCGCCGAGCGGAACGATCCCGGGATCGAGGAGGTCATCGCCTCGAAGGTCCCCGTGGTCCTGGTCAACAGGACGATGGACGACGCCTCGGTCCCCTCGGTGACAGGTGACGACCACGCCGGGATCGGTCTGGCTGTTCGTCACCTCGTCTCGCTCGGCCACCGCCGCATCGCCCATGTGTCCGGGCCACACAGCGTGTCCACCGGTCTGGCTCGCTACCAGAGCTTCAAGGTCTGGATGCAGAGTGTCGGGTTGGAGGTCGACCCCGAGTTGATCGTCGAGGCGGCGTGGTTCTCCGAAGAGCCGGGAGCGACCGCCTTCCGCAGCCTGCTCGACCGGGGACTGGGGTTCACGGCCGTCGTCGCCGCCAACGACCTCATCGCCATCGGCTGCTACGACGTGCTCAAAGAGCGAGGTTTGACCGTGGGCGAGGATGTCTCGGTGGTCGGCTACAACGACATACCTTTCGCCGACAAGCTTGACCC
Source organism: Acidimicrobiia bacterium (assembly GCA_036258335.1). Lineage (GTDB taxonomy): Bacteria > Actinomycetota > Acidimicrobiia > Spongiisociales > DATADW01 > DATADW01. Next base: position 2,973 of record DATADW010000012.1, on the reverse strand, counting down.
GGCGTTGACCACCATCCGGATCCCGCATTACCTGATCGGGGTCAAGTCGGCTGAGGCAGTCCTCGAGGCGATCGAACTGGGTCCCCGCGAGGGGGCAGTCTCGGTGCGGCTATCGCCGTCGCTGGTGGTTCGGGAGTCAACCGGTCCGCCGGTGACGGCCCCGACTGGGTGATGTCACCACGAGGCGGAGACGTACTTCGTCTCGAGGAACTCGTGCAGCCCTTGGTGGCCGCCTTCCCGGCCGAGCCCCGACTGCTTGACACCACCGAAGGGTGCCGCTGGGTCGGATATGAGACCGCGGTTGACCCCAACCATCCCCGCCTCCAGCGCCTCGGCCACCCTCAGCCCTCGACCCAGGTCGGTTGTGTAGACGTATGAGGCGAGACCGTGCTCCGTGTTGTTCGCCATGGCTATCGCCTCGGCCTCGTCACCGAACCGGACCAACGGCGCAACCGGTCCGAAGATCTCCTCGGAGAGGATCGTGTCCGACTGGTCGACGTCAGTGAGCACCGTCGGTGGGTAGAACCAACCGGGACGGTCGAGCGGTGAGCCGCCCAGTGCGACCTCCGAGCCGGCGTCGGCGCTCCTCTCCACCGCATCCGCCATGTCGTCGCGGGCCCGCTTGTTGATCACCGGCCCGAGTTCGACACCGGGATCCAGCCCCGGCCCGACCTTGACCGCCGCCATCGCCGCGGTGAAGCGCGAGGCGAAGTCCTCGGCGATGGAGGCCTCGACGTAGATCCGGTTGGCGGCGATGCAAGACTGGCCGCCGTTACGCATCTTGGCGATCATCAGTCCGGCCACTGCCTGGTCGAGGTCGGCATCCCCGAACACGATGAAGGGGGCATTGCCCCCCAGTTCCATCGAGCAGTTGACCACACGTTTGGCGGAATGCTCGAGCAGGCTCCGTCCCACCTCGGTGGAGCCGGTGAAGGAGAGCTTGCGAACCCGGTCGTCGGTAAGCATGGCCGGGACGACCTCAGAGGATCGGTTCGAGGGAAGCACATTGAGCACACCAGGGGGGAGACCGGCCTCGTCGAGCAGACGGGCCATCGCCAGTGCGGTGAGCGGCGTGTCCGACGCCGGCTTGAGGATGGTAGTGCAGCCGGCGGCGATCGCCGGACCGAGCTTCCGGGTGGCCATGGCGGCCGGGAAGTTCCAGGGTGTTACCAGCAGCGAGACGCCGACCGGCTGGTGGATCGAGATGATCCTTTTGTCACCGGCGGGGGCGGTCATCAAGGAGCCCTCGTTGCGAACCGCCTCCCCCGAGAACCACCTGAAGAACTCGGCGGCATAGGTCGCCTCGCCCCGCGCCTCTGTCAACGCCTTGCCCATCTCGGCCACGATCAACTCGGCGAACCCGTCGGCCTCACCGGCCATCATCTCGAAGGCGCGCCGCAGGATCTCGGCCCTGTCTCGCGGTGGCGTCGCCGCCCATTCCTCGGCGGTCTCCGTGGCCGCAGATACGGCGGCGGCTGCGTCGTCGGTAGACCCCGACGACACCGAAGCGATCGGCTCACCGGTAGCCGGGTCGAGGACCTCGAAGGAGGCGCCGTCCGATGCCTCACGCCACTCGCCGCCGATCCAGAGCCGGGTGCCGCCGGCTTCGATGAGTTCCTTCAGTAGCCGCATCGTCGACCGCCCTTCATCCGAGCCCGTCGCCGACTTCGGATTCCTCGGCTTCGAGCTCCCGGCCCGCCGCCCGGGCCTCCTTGTCCAAGAGCGAGGCGAAGTCCTGGTCACCGTAGCCGAGGCCGATGGCCTCCATGACCATGGAGTGGACCAGCGCCGAGAGGGGCAGAGGGACGTCGAGCTCGCGTGCGGTGTCGAGCCCGAGTTCGAAGTCCTTGCGCAGCAGTTCCATCGTGAATGTAGGCGAGAAGTCGAGCTTGACGAACGCAGGGGTCTTGTAGCGGGTGAAGGTGGATCCCATGACGCTGTCGTTGAGGAATTCGAGGAAGGGCGCCCGGCTCACCCCCGCTGCCTCGGCCAACACGGTGATCTCCGCCATGCTCTGGGTGACGACGCCCAGCATCAGGTTGTGGCAGATCTTGACCAGGCGCGCCTCGTCGCCCGGTCCGACATAGGTGACCCGTCGCCCGAAATGCTCGAGATAGGGCTGGGCGATCTCGAAAGCATCCTTCGGACCCGACACCACGACTGTGAGCCGTCCGGACGATACGACCTTCGGGTTCCCCGAAACGGGCGCCGCCAGCACTGCCGTTCCCCGCGCCGTGGCATCTTCACGCAGCTTGGCCGACGTCGCCGGGTCGATCGTGGTCGAGTCCACCAGGACAGCGGGCGCCGAGTCGTTGCGCGAGAGGACCCCGTTGGGCCCCACAGTGACCTCGAGGACGTCGTCGGGACCGGCCACCATGGTGAAGACGACGTCGGCATCGGCCAGTTCGGCCGGGGAGTCGACGATCTTCGCCCCCCTCTCCGCAAGGGGCTCGGCCTTGGACCGCGTTCGATTCCATACGCGCAGGTCGGCACCAGCATCGAGGAGACGGCCGGCAAGTGCGAAACCCATGCGACCAGTGCCTATCCACCCCACTGATCGGCTGAGTACCGGGCTCGACATCGACACCTTCCCTTCGTCGCCCCTCTCGACACGGAGACGACCGACTGCGGTACGCAATCGTTTGTTGGCCTAACCATAACCCGAACGCGTCGCCGGCAACGAGCGGCCGGTACCGTGTCCACCGTCGTGGAGGATCATGGTCCCACCGCCTGACCGTGACCCATGGGGGAGCCTTCGAGGTGGAGTCCGACGGGGGCACCGTCACCGGACTAATCGGCTCGGCGACGCCCTCGCAGCAGCCCCTTGGTGGCCGCTGACCCAAGTGAACCAAGCGCCGACAGCACCCGACTTTGACTGCGAGCGGTTCGGCACCGGGTTCCTCGGACAGCCGGTCAACACCGTCTCCAGCCTGGCCTTCGTTGCGGCCGGTGTGGCCATCATCGCCCGCAACC
>DATADW010000011.1:0-17972 GCA_036258335.1 Acidimicrobiia bacterium | reverse complement strand
TTTGCCCTCGCGCTCGGCGGCGTCGAGGCTGCGGCGGTACGCGGTACCCACCTCGCCGGCGAACACGGTCTCGTAGAGACGTGACCCGAATGTCTGGGCGGCATACATCTCGGGCGAATCGATCCGGCGGACGCCACGTCTCGGCCTTCCCACCCGCAGCAGGAAGTTCTCGATCTCCAGCGGGCTGAACGGGACCTTGAAGACCGTCGAGGTCTCGCCGGCGGGCGACGAGGTGACGGCTGCCCGATGCGCGTCGTCGCCGACGGCCTCCAAGGTGAGATCGAAGTTCAGATACTCGCTACGGGTCATCTCCCGCCTCTCGTCATGCCCCCGCGCCGAGGCCTCTCTGATTCAAGGAGTCGCCTCGAACGCAAACGATACGCCGAGTACTCCAACTCGTGTGGGATGGGCTATCGAGTGATCATGTCAGTGGTCAGGTGCGAAACGTCGCCGAAAGAGCGCAAACCGAAGGCTCGGCCGCCCGCAACCCGGTGGGTGGTCACAACGGCAACCGATGTGTGTTGCCAGAGAAATCGGTCCCACTCCCAGGGCACCGCTTCAAGCCCGAGGAGGACCCCAAGGAGGACGGCGTTGGTTCCGCCGTGGGCGACTATGACCAGTCGAGCCTCGTTGTCGGCCACCGACCAGAGTTGCGGATGCTCCTCTGCCAGCCGAGTTATCGCTCGCTCGGCGAGTGAGCGCTCCAGACCACCCGCGATCCGCCTGTGGAAGTCCCGAAAGGTCTCCCCGCCGGGGAGCCCGTCCCACATCGCATCCACCGACCGGAGCCGAATCCGTTCCAACATCCGGTCCACCTCGTCCACTGGGCTGCCCTCCCACGAGTCGGGGTTTGCGATTTCCGCCAGCCACGGCTCGACGGTCGGCTCGATCCCGAGAGCTTTTCCCAACGGCTCGGCCGTCTGACGGGCGCGCACCATGGGCGAGACCAGGATCTCGCGGACCTCCTCCCAGTCCGCCGCCAGTCGGCCCAGCCTCTCGGCTTGGCTCCGACCGAGGTCGGTGAGCTCCGGGTCGTTGCGAGCGATGCCGTCGGGCGCCCAATCAGGTTGGGCGTGACGGATTAGCAGCAGGTCCATGGCGGTGGTTCCTGAGTATGGCGCGGCGATCGGCCGGTTCCGCCATTGGGTCCACTGGCAGCTCAGCCCTGCTGTATCACCGAGAGGATGTTGCCCGCCGGGTCGGTGAACCAGGCAATGAGCGGTCCGCCGCCGTGGAATATCCCCTTGGCGTCGGTGTCGGCTTCCATCTCCGGGTAGTGCTCGAACTCGACGCCACGCGCCGCCAACTCGTCGACCGCCCGCTCCACGTCGGGAACCGGGAAGTTGAGGATGGTGTAGTTCGCCGGAGCATGATCCGGCTTGGGGTAGATAAACACGTCGCGGCCACCGGCGATATGGAGGAAAAGGGTCCCCTCCTGCTCGCTCACACGTACGCCAAGGGTCTCGCCATAGAAGCTCTTTGCCGCTTCCACATCCGGCACTGCGAACCCGCTGAACGCCTCGGTCTCCTCGAACATAGGTTGTCCTCCTTCGCCTCTGCTCAATGTGACTGCGAAGCCCGCCCCCACTCATCGGTCAAAGTCTCTGCCGTCTGCCGTCTAACGAGAATTACCCCCTCCGCTCGCTTCGCTCGCGCCTCCCCCTCACCGGAGGAGGCACATTCTGCCGTCTGCCGTCTACGAGAATCACGTCCCTTCACCGGGGGAGGCTCGTTCTACCGTCTGCGGTCCCATAATGAAGATGTGACCGCAAACTCGCCTGGGACGACCCGCCTCGTCGATCATCTTCGCACCCATGCGCTGGTCACCGGGGGCAGGTACACGCTCCGCTCGGGGATCGTTTCTGATTGGTACCTGGATGGACGTCGCACCACATTCGACGGTGAGGGAGCTCTCCTTGTGGGCCGAGCGGTGTTCGAGGCCCTCGATCCGGCCACTGAAGTAGTGGGGGGAATGACGATGGGCGCAGATCCCATCGCTGTGGCCACCGCGGTCGTCGGCCAGCTCGAGGGTCGCCGCCTCAGCGCTTTCTCGGTGCGAAAGGAGGCCAAGAGCCATGGGATCGGGGGGAGGCTCGTTGGCCCCGTCGAGAAAGGGGAGAGGGCGACGGTGGTCGAGGACACGACCACCACCGGCGGGGCTCTCTGTGAGGCGGTCGAGGTGGTTCTCGAAGCCGGGTTGTTTGTGCTCCAGGCAGTGGCGCTGGTCGATCGGAGTGGCGGAGCGGCCGCGGAGCGCCTCGCCGCCCTCTCCGTTCCCTACCTCTCGCTCGTTTCTCCCGCCGATCTGGGGGTGGCCGGGTGACCCCGTTGGCCGTTTCCCGCGCACCACTCCGAATGTGGTTGCTCGCCCTGGGTGGGGTGCCACTGTTGGTGATCGGGGTCGACATCCTGCTCGAGCAGAGGATCTTCCGCCCACTGCAAGAGGCGCTGTTCCCTCCCGACAGCCCTCAGATCTTCGAGCCACGCGACACCATCTGGGCCTGGGCTTTCATAGTGGTCGGGGCAGCGATGGTGGCGTTGGGGCTCAAGGAGTTGCTAGCCCCAGCCAAGGTGGTGGGCGGTGACGACGCCGGATTGCACCTGCGACTCTCTGGCCCCTTCCACCCGCCGAGCCTGATCCGCTGGTCCGAGCTGCGGTCGGTGCGGTCGGAGAGGTTTGACGACGGCGGCGAGGCCGTGGAGGCGTTGATCGTGGAGGTGGGGGACGACGCCGAGCTACCGGACGACCCGTGGGGGGCGCGTTGGATCGAGTCGGGCACCTTGGCGATGTTGGCTGAGGGATGGGACCAGTCGGCCGGGGTGGTGGCTCAGAGGATCGAATCGCTCAGGACTGACGCCACCCTGATCGACCAAAGGTTGGACAGTGAAACCCGGGGTGCCGCGCCCGAGGTTCCGATTCCGCCCGATCCCGATGCCGACGACTCGACCAAACCATGACGGTGCCCATCGGAGCCCACGTCGGCAACGCCGACCCCATCGCCGAAGCCGCGTTCCGCAAAGCCGATCTCGTCCAGTTCTTCGCCTCCAACCCGCAGTCGTGGAAGAAGCCCCTGCCACGTAGCGACGCCGAGTCTCTCCGAGCTTCCGGGCTTCCCATCTATCTTCACGCCCCGTACCTGGTCAACGTGGTGTCGCCCAACAACCGCATCCGCATCCCCAGCCGCAAGATCCTCGCTGACACGTGCACCGCCGCCGAGGAGATCGGAGCGACCGCGGTCATCGTCCACGGCGGTCATGTCGAGGACGACGAAGAGGTGGACGCCGGGTTCCCGCGCTGGCGCAAGGCGCTCGAGACCCGGGAGTCGGATGTACGGTTGCTGATCGAGAACACGGCGGGAGGGGGAAACGCCGTGGCGCGGCAGGTCGAGGTCATCGAGCGGCTGTGGGCGCAGATCGGAGACTTTGACGTCGGCTTCTGCCTGGACACATGCCACTTCTGGTCCGCAGGGGAGCCGCTGGAGACCCTTGTCGAGAGGGTGATGGCGGCGACAGGCCGGATCGATCTGGTCCACTGCAACGACTCGCGCGACCCGGCCGGTAGCGGGCGCGACCGGCACACCAACTTGGGGAGCGGTCAGATCCCACCGGACCTCTTGGTCGGTGTGGTGACGGGTGCGGCCGTCCCGGTTGTCATCGAGACGCCCGACGACGCCGCCGGTCAGGCGGCGGACATCGAATGGTTGCGAGCCAGGCTTTGAATTGTCGGTGATCCGGCGGCCGGCGTTCCGCCGGGGACTCGCCGAGGGGGCGCCGGTCCTTCTCGTGGTCCTGCCGTTCGGGGTCGCCTTCGGCGTCCTCGCCGTCGGCGTGATGCCCGGTTGGCTCGCCATGGTGACCTCGCTGCTGGTTGTGTCGGGCGCCGCCCAATTCGCGATGGTCGGTCTCGCCGCTGCCGGGCCCGAGGCGATTCTGGTGGCGGCGACCGGTCTCGCACTGCGTCACGTCCCCATGTCGGCGACCCTCTCAGGTCTGATCGGGCAGCAACCTCTTCCAGTTCGAGCCGGCCTGGCTTGGGTGCTCGTTGACGAGAGCTTCGGGCTCACCGTCGACGCATCGCGCCGCGGTATCGATGACCTCGTGGGTTACAAGGCCGCGATTGATCTCCAGTTGTACACGGCATGGATGGCAGGCACTGCGATCGGCGTTTTCGTCGGTCCGGTGATCGACCCGGTCGCCTTGGGGATCGAGGTGTTGTTTCCCCTGCTCTTCCTCGGCCTCGCCGTTCCACTGCTCCGCACCAGACGACATTGGGTTGCTGCCGGAAGCGCGGTCGTGTTCGCAATCCTCGCCACGCTCGTCCTTCCCGAGGCGTGGCAGGTGACCGCGGCGGCGGTGCTGGCGGCACTGGTGGGGGCATTGATCGGTGATTGAGCCGTGGGTGGTCGTGGTGGTGGCTGTGGTCACCTACCTATGCCGTGCTTCCTTCCTGGTGCTACCCGGTCTGCCCCAACCGAGCGGGATGTGGGCCCGCTTCCTCGACTCCTTCCCGTTGGCCCTTTTCGTCTCGCTGGCAACGATCGGCTTCGTGGCGCCCGAGGGGATACCGGCGGTGACGCCGGGTCTCGCCGCGGCCGCCGGGGGAGTGCTTGGAGCCGCAATCACCCGAAGGTCGCTCATCGGAACCATCGTCATAGGCGCTGCGGTGTACTGGGTGGCCCGGCTGCTCAGTGGCTGACGGCGCCCTCGGGCCTACCATTCCGGCCACATGGATGTCCTCGTCACCATCCATTCGGTCTTCCGCTGGGTGGTGTTGGCGGCACTCGCCGGGGCGGCGATCTACGGGGTGGTGCGTGCGCTGCGACGCGAACCATGGTCACCCGGGTCGGCTCGCCCATTCGCCATAGCCACGGTTGTGCTCGACATCCAGGTGTTGATTGGCATAGTCCTTTGGATTCTCAGCCAGGGCTGGGAGGCAAACCCGTTCCTGGCGATCATCCACCCCGTGGTCATGCTCCTGGCCGTTGGTGTGGCCCACGTCGCGGTTCGGCGCTCGCGTGCCAACGGGGCCGCGCCGCCCGCCTACTGGATCGCCGGGCTCGGGTTGTTGGGGACGCTGGCGCTGGTGCTGGCCGCCATACCCTGGGCTTCGTGAGACGCCTCGCCATGGCTGCCCTGATCGTCTCGGCGGTCGCATGCGCCAGCGAGCACGGTCCGTGGGTGGACGCTGACGGCAATCGGGTACCGAACGGATTGATCCTCGAGTTCGATGGCCCTTCGTCGTGCGGATGGTCATCGGTCACCTTTATCCGGTTCTTCGGAGACCAGTACGCCCGCGACCCGGAGAGGGCACTTGGCGCACTCCAGGGCCCTGGTGGGAACGATCTCACCTACGACGAGGTGACCGAGCCGCCGGCGGGAGCGGAGCCCACCGGCATCACACATGGTGACCGCGAGATCCTGATCGACGAGGCCCAGCGCGACGACTACCTGTTCATGTCGGTGGGAGACTCCCTTGTGGAACGCTGGCCTCGAGCGGAGTTGACTTGTCCGGGGATGCCTGGGCCGCAGCCCGAGGCGCTGGGACGTCACCCCGGCCCTGTTTGATCAGTCGACGAACGCCACCTCGTCGATGTAGCACCACGACCAGTCCTCGCCCGGTTCCAATGAGCGGACCACGGGGTGCCCGGTCTCCAGGGCGTGAGCCCGGGCATGCTTACTAGGCGAGCTGTCGCAGCAGGCGGCGTGCCCGCAACTCCGGCACATGCGAAGGTGAACCCAAGTGCCGCCGGTGCGGAGACAGTCCTCGCACCCGTCGGCCGAAGGCTCGACCTCGGAGATGGCTGAGATGTGGCTGCACGTTCCGGCCATTTGTCGCGCTCCCTCGTCGTCGGGGTGACGGTAGACGGCGGACGGCAGCCAGCGGACGTGCCAACGCTTCTCTCCCCCCGGCGTACCCGACGCCGTTAGGCGTCGGGGGAGGGGGAACGGTTCACTCGCAAAGGTGCGAAATGCGACGGTCGAGCACCGGTGGGAGCTCGGGATTCCCCCGTACCCGCTGTTGCGCAGCGGGTCCCTTCACCCCTGCGGGGGACGGAACAGACTTCTCTCGTCCGTCGGGGGAGGGGAACGGTTACTCCTGAAGGTGCGCCGTCAGCTGTCGATGTTGCCCAGTCTGAGCCGGGCTCGCCGGCCCAACCCGGCGAACGTGCCCTCGTTGGCCTCGACGGCGAATTGGAAGGGAACTCCGGGGCTGTAGCTGGGGCACGGATCGGCGGTGCACGGGACCATGGTGAGAGATCCGACAAGCCGCCGGTTGGAGTCGAAGAAAGCGATGTCGAGCGGGATCAACGTGTTCTTCATCCAGAAAGATGTCGACCTCTCTTCCGTGAAAAGAAAAATCATCCCGGCCCCATCGGGCATGTCGGTCACGTGCATCAGCCCCTGAGCCTGCTGTTGAGGAGTGCGCGCCACCGCTACCTCGAGGGGGATGCCGCCAACGGTGATATTGGCGCTGTCGAAAGCCTCGAGCACGAACCCGGGGCCAGGCGTGGTCGTGGTCGGAGCGGCGGTGTTCGGAGCCACGGCTGTCGTCGCGGGCGTGGCGGTGGGCCCAGTGGTGGTGGAGGCCGCGGTCGTGGCGGTGGCAGCGGAGGTCGGTTCCCCGGTTGCGGCGGTCGGGGCCGTCGAAACAGATGGCGCCCCCGTCCCGCAGGCACTGACGACCACGAGCAGCAACAGGCCCACGACGTGACGAATGTTCCTCACCACGCCAGATGGTAGGAATACGCTCCGACCCCCCCGATCCCGGGTCTGCCGTCTGCCGTCTGCGGCTCGCTACACTTCCCTGTGTTCCTTCGGCCCAAGGGCATGTGCGCGCCCGGGCCACACCTGCTTCGCCGCCAGGCGGGGCCGTCCCATCGGACGTCCAGAGGAAAGGAGAACAGATGCGCACCTATGAGGTGATGACGATTCATCGGCCCGATCTGGCCGACGACGACGTTGCAACGCACGTCGGCGAGATCCGGACCTTCCTCGAGGGCAAGGGCGCCACGATCATCGCCACCGACATGTGGGGAAAGCGGCGCCTCGCATACGAGATCGAGCATCTCAGCGAGGGCTACTACACCGTGGTCACTTTCGAGGCGGAGTCCGAGCTCATCGACGAAGTCGATCGCATGCTGTCGCTGGCCGACCCGGTGCTGCGGCACAAAGTTGTCCGGCCGGGCGCCTGATCCCTGGTTTGTGTCGTACCGGCGTGGTACCACTACGAGGCCGGCCGGTGAAGCGCCAGCGGGTCTCAACGGGGCCCCGTACAACGAGGAGTGTGTGAGATGCCCGTCAACAGCGTGACCCTCATCGGCAACCTGGTAGAGGACCCGGAACTGCGCTTCACCCCCTCGGGCGTGGCCTTGGCCAAGGTCCGCTTCGCCGTCAACCGCCGTTACCAGGACCGCAACAACGATTGGCAAGAGGAGACCAGCTTCTTTGGGGGGACCGTCTGGCGGGAGATGGCCGAGGCGGTAGCCGAATCGCTCACCAAGGGCACCAGGGTCATCGTCACCGGCAGCCTGGAACAGCGGTCGTGGGAGACCCAGGAGGGCGAGAAGCGCTCGGTGATAGAGGTCCGCATCGACGACATTGGCCCCTCCTTGCGCTACGCCACGGCGACGGTCACCAAGACCACTCGCCGCGAGGGCGATTGGCAGGGCACCGGCGCCGGCGCCGGTGGTGGCGGTGGCCGCGAGATTCCCCCCGGCCCGGTGGGCCGCGACGACTACGGGCCCGACGAGGCCCCCTTCTGATAGGAGCACAACAAAGACATGGCACAGCAACCAAGGCGACGCCGCCGCAACGAGGATCGCAACAAGCGAATCAGGAAGAAGGTCTGCTACTTCTGCAAGGAGAGGGTCGAGTTCATCGACTTCAAGGACGTGGGGACCTTGCGCCGCTACATGTCCGACCGCGCCAAGATCCGGGCTCGGCGCGTCACCGGCAACTGCCCGCGGCACCAGCGCGAGGTGGCTGTGGCGATCAAGAACGCACGAGAGATGGCTCTTCTCCCCTACGTGGGGCGGCCGTGAAACTGCTCCTCACCCAGGATGTCGATGGCCTCGGAGCGCGCGGCGAGGTGGTAGACGTGTCCGACGGTTACGGGCGCAACTACCTCTTGCCCAAGGGCAAGGCGGTCAAGGCCACGGCCGGGGCGGTGCGGACTCTCGAGTCGGCTCGGGTCAGGCGCGAGGAGAAAGATCGCCAGGAGCGACTAGAGGCCGAGCAGGTCGCCGCCGGTCTGGTCAAGACCAGAGTTGTGATTGCCGCCCAGGCCGGCGACGAGGGCCGCCTCTTCGGATCGGTCGGGACGGCCGATGTGGTCGCCGGGATCAAGAAGTTCACTGGGGTCGACATCGACCGCAAGCACATCGATATTCCCACGCCAATCCGGGCCATCGGTCTCCACGAGGTCAGAGTCACCCTTCACGCCGAGGTCGAGTTCCCGGTCACCATCGACGTCATTCCCGCTTGAAGCCACCGGCGTTTGAGGGCTCGACGCCCCCTCATACGGTGACGTCGCGTCCCAGATCGGCGAACCGGGTGAATTCGGGGAGGAACGTCATTTCGACCAGACCGGTCGCCCCTGCGCGGTGCTTGGCCACTATCACCTCTGCCAAGCCCTTTTTCTCTTGATCCTCGGGGTGGTAGTACTCGTGCCGGTAGATGAACATCACGACGTCGGCATCCTGTTCGATGCTGCCGCTCTCCCGCAGATCGGACAGCCTGGGTCGCTTGTCCTCCCGGCTCTCCAGGCTCCGGTTTAGCTGTGAGACGGCGATGATCGGCACGTCGAGCTCGCGGGCGAGGTTCTTCAGGTTCCGCGAGATCTCAGCGATCTCCTGCTGCCGATTCTCCCTGGTGGCCGCTTGCATGAGCTGCAGGTAGTCGACCACCACCAACGACAGCCCGTGCTGCCGCTTCAGCCTGCGCGACTTGGCCCGGATCTCGGTGACGGTTACCACCGGAGAGTCATCGATGAAGATGGGTGCCCGGTACATGCGCGAGGCGGCATCGACCACTCGCTGCCACATCGGCCCGAGCTGACCGCTGCGCAACTTCATCGAGTCGATCCGGCCAACCGAGCAGAGAATCCGCTGGACCAACTCCTCCTTGGACATCTCCAGGCTGAAAATGGCGACGGTCTCGCCACGCTGGGCGACGTTGGTAGCCAGGTTCACAGTGAGAGCGCTTTTCCCCATGCTGGGCCTGGCGGCGATGACGACCAGGTTGGCCGCCTGGAGTCCTGCCAGCTTGCGGTCGAGGTCGCGGAACCCGGTGGCCAGCCCCGTGATCTCCGACCCGAGGGCCTCCAGCTCCTCGATTCGCTCTAATGCGCTCTGGAACATGGGACCCACCGCCACCATGCCCTCGCCGACCCTTCGCTCGGCGACGGCGAGGACCTCTTGCTCCGCCCGGTCGAGCACGGTGGAGACCTCCTCCTCGACCAGGAAACCCAACTCCGCCGCGGTGGAGCCGGCCCGGATGAGGTTTCTCCTGAGGGCATGCTCCTCGACGATGGAGGCGTAGTACTCGACGTTGGAGGTGGCGGGGACGACGTCGAGCAGCCCGGTAAGAAACCCGAGCCCACCGATCCGGTCGATCTCTCCGTTTCGGCGGAGCTGGTCGGCGACGGTTACTGCGTCTATCGGCTGGTTGCCGTCGAAGAGCTGACGGCAAGCCTCGAACACAGCCTGATGAGAGGGGACGTAGAAGTCCTCGGGGTGGAGTTTGTCCATCACCAGGCTGGCGGCATCCACCGACAGCAGCAGGGCGCCGAGTACCGACTCCTCGGCCTCGACGTTGTGCGGAGGCACCCTGCCACGCCCCGCGGCGTGACCTCTGCTGGAATCGATCGCCCTCGTCGCCACTGTCTTGCCTCGCCTGTTCCGCCGTCAGGTCCTCGGTCCGCACTCACTCTGCCTCGAGCGTGCGACATTCCGAGACGCGTCAAACCACGCCATGGAACGGGGGAAGTGCCGATGTGGACTCTGGCCAGGGACGGTAGGCCGTCCTGGGCCAACGCGAGAACGGAGATGGTGGATTCGTTTCGCGAGCCCGGAAACGCGCAGCCGCCGCCCGGCGAGAGGCGCAGGAGGAAGGGGGTAACCTCCCCGCCTACCAGCCGAGCGGCGGCCATGCACGAGATGGATCGTCCGGTGCACCCTGCAACCAAATAGGTCGATCGACTTATTTGGGTGAGTCGCGAAGGGCCCGATCGTCATGCGTACCCTGCTGGCGTGCTGCTCTCCGATCGTGACATCAGAAAAGCGGTTGCCTCCGGCGAGGTGCTCATCGATCCCTTCGACCCGGCGATGATCCAGCCGTCCTCGGTCGACGTCAGGCTGGACAGGTACTTCCGGGTGTTCGAGAACCACCGATACCCCCACATCGACCCTGCCCTCGAGCAAACCGAGTTGACCCGGATGGTGGAGCCAACGGGGTCCGAGCCCTTCATCCTCCACCCCGGCGAGTTTGTCTTGGCGAGCACCTTCGAGCGGGTGGCGCTCGGCTCGGGGGTGGCGGCGCGGCTGGAGGGAAAGTCCTCGCTGGGGAGGCTCGGGCTGCTCACACATTCCACCGCCGGATTCGTCGATCCCGGGTTCACCGGGCACGTCACCCTCGAGCTATCCAACGTGGCGACGCTGCCTATCAAGCTCTGGCCGGGGATGAAGATCGGGCAACTCTGCTTCTTCGAGCTGTCCTCACCGTCCGAGGAGCCCTACGGGTCGGGTCGGCTCGGTTCGAGGTACCAGGATCAGCGGGGGCCCACTCCTTCGCGCTCGCACCTCAACTTCCACCGCGCCGAGGTGGGCAAGGCAAGACCGGCCGACTGAAGAGCGGATGAGGGGAATCGAACCCCCATCTCAAGCTTGGGAAGCTCGCGTTCTGCCATTGAACTACATCCGCGGGGACGGTCATCCTACCAACGGCAGGGTTCGCTCAGCCGCGGGCGAGCAACGAGAAACCGCCCCATAGCGCCATGAGCAAGCCGACAACCATGAGGAACCAGACCCGACCTCGCCGCAGGTCACCTGCCGCGCTGTCAGGTCGGGTGCCGCGCCGGGCTTGAATCAAAGCGAAGCCGTTCCCGGCGAGCAGGGCGAGTCCAAGACCGAGCACCAATTCGGCGAGCAGGGTGTCGAGCCCGAGGAGGTCGACCACCGCCGTCAGGGTATCGTGGGCACAAGGCCAGCGGAAGCGGTGGAATGCGCGACTGCTACGTGGTTCGGGTCTTCACCAGAGGCGATGCCGGTGGCAATCACCTGGGCGTGGTTCCTGACATCGCCGGGCTGGACACCGAGGCCATGCAGCGGATAGCGAACGATCTCGGCTTCTCCGAGACGATCTTCATCGATCGCAATGAGACAGTCCCCGCGGCGCGGATATTCACTCCGGCGGTCGAGCTTCCCTTCGCCGGGCACCCACTGGTCGGTGCCGCATGGGTGCTCGATCGGTTGGCACCCGGATCGGCCGATCGGCTCTCCTGCCCTGCGTTCGTCGTGCGGCAGCGGGTGGACGGCGGACTGACGTGGGTCGACCTTCCCCTCGGACAACCGGTCGACGAGATCGAGCCACCAGGGGGCTTCTCCGCGGTCTCGGCGGCTGTCGTCCGCATGCCGCTGCCCTACCTGGTCCTCCAGCTACCCGACCCCACGGCGGTGGCGCGGGCCACTGCGTCGGTTCCCGATGGCTACGGCGAGGTCTATATCTGGGCATGGGAAACCGAGCCGACATCGGTGCGAGCCCGGTTCTTTGCTCCCGAGGCCGGCGTCATGGAGGATCCTGCCACGGGAAGCGCCGCGGTGGCCCTGGCAGCCCTGCTACGTCATCGTGGGACGGATCGAGGAGCGCTGCGGGTTCAGCAAGGTGATGAGATCGGGCACCCCTCCACGATCGAGCTCAGCTGGGCGGGCGATGAGGCATCGATCGGCGGAACGGTGCGACAGGACGAGGTCCGGGTCCTCGATAGCTAGCCCCTTACATACCCCCGATATGATCCCGCCGGTGCCGACTCCCGTCTTTCCTGCCATGACGGCGGTTGCCACTGCCCCGGCATCATCTGCCAACCTCGGGCCCGGGTTTGACACCCTCGCTCTCGCCCTGGATATTCGCTGCCGGGTCACCGCCCAACCTGCCGACCGTTGGTGTATAGAGCACGTCGGCGACGAGAGACCGACCTCCGGAGAGGACGACCTGGTCCTCACCGCCGCCCGGCACACCGCAGGTACCGAGCGGCCGTTGGCGCTCGTCGTGGAGAACGGGATCCCGATGGGACGGGGGCTGGGGTCGTCGGCGGCGGCTGCAACGGCAGCGGCTGCAGCCGCCGCTTCGGTTGCCGGCATACACATGGGACATGATGCCTTGCTCCCCCTCGTGGCTTCACTCGAAGGTCACCCCGACAATGCCGCCGCTGCGGTATACGGCGGTCTGGTCGCAGTCGGCCCCGGTGGCACGGTGGCGCGCCTCGAACTGCACCCGTCGCTGCGGCCCCTTTTGGCAGTCCCCGACCACGGTCTGCCCACGACGCGGGCCAGGGCGGCTCTTCCCGAGACGGTGAGCCGGGCCGTCGCAGCACGTAGCGTCGCCCGGACGGTGATGCTCGTCGAGGGGCTTCGGTTGGCCGATCGCGCTCTGCTCGAAGAGGCCTCGGGAGACGAGTTGCACGAGCGCCCCCGGCGCCACCTCCACCCCGAGGCCGAGGTCCTCATCGCGGCGGCCAAGCGCGCCGGAGCACTGCACGCCTGCTGGTCGGGCGCAGGCCCTGCGGTGCTGGCGCTGGTTGACCGCGCCGAGACAGAGCGGGTGGCCGAGGTCATGTCCCGGATGCTGGGTGGCGCGGGTCGGGTGCTCACCCCGCCAGTGGCCCCCGTCGGGGTCGAAGTCGTCCACTGACCGGCTTGCCAAGCGGGCTCACAACGGCCATCCTTAGCCGGTCGTCGCCGCCAGAGACCCTGGCGCGGCGTCCATCCGGTGCGGATGGCGCTTCTGGTTGCCCTCCCCCCCGCAAGTCTCTGTTTGATAATCGTTGCCGAGGTGATGATGGGCTCGCTGATCAAGAAGCGGCGCAAGAAGATGTCGAAGCACAAGTACCGCAAGCGTCTCAAGGCCAATCGGCACAAGCGCCGCCGCTGATTCAGCCTGCTTCGCCCGGGCCCCCCGGCTCTTGGTCCCGGATGTGGCGCACCGCAAAGTCGGGCACGTAGACCCTCTCTCTCGAAGCCATCCCGATCCGTCCGAAATGCGGGCTCGGGTAGTGGGAGGCGGCAAGCACTATGTCGGAACTGGTCAGCGCCTCGAACAGCCGGCGACGGGTCAACTCCGCCTCGGCGGGATCGATGTCGGTCTGGACGTGCCATTCGGGGTGGGCCGCTTGGACAGGGTGATGGGTGACATCGCCAGCGATGAGCATGGTGTCGTCATCGGCTGTCAGCTCAACCGAGATGTGCCCGGGGGTGTGCCCGATGGTCTCGATGGCGGCGATCCCGGGGAGGATCACCGACGGGCCGTCTAGCGACTGGACTCGGCCCTGGGAGACAAGCGGCATGACCGAGGCCGTCACGACAGCAGCCCCTTTCCAGTACGCCATCTCGGACGCATGGATGTACCAGCGGGCATGTGGGAAGAAGGCGGTGCCGTCCACCATGTTCCCCCCGATGTGGTCAGAGTGGAGATGAGTGTGGATGACGGCGACGACGTCGGAGGGGTCTACCCCGAGGTAGAGCAATGCGGCGGGCATCCGCCCCCATACGGCCTCGGCGGTGCTCGACCCGGGCTTCGGGCCCTTGCCGGTGTCCACCATGACATAGCCGTCAGGACCAGAGACGAGATAGCAGCAATAGCTCACCCGAATCCGATGATCGCCCATCAACTTCGCCCAGACCAGAGGATCGGACCCGGGGAACATGGCGAGCGGGTCAAGGTGCGTCCAACCGTCCTCGATGGCGAAGACCCGGAACGGCCCGGTGTTAGCCTCCCAAAGCATCGGCTCTGACCACTCTACGACCGCCGAAAAGGTCGGCTGCCGCCCTGATCAGCGGCCGAACATCCGACCGAGGAGCCGGCGGCCGAGGTGGAGAAGGTCACGCGTCAGCGCACCTGCCTTCCCGAGTATCTGGCCGGGGATGATCGCCGTAGCGCGCAACCTGTCAGCGGGGCCCAGGGGCGCGTTCCACACTGCGATGAGCAGCTTCCAGTAGAACTCCCAACGGGGCAGATACCAGAGCTCGCCCCTCGCCGGGTCGTACCAGAGCCTGCGCTCTTGCTCGTCGTGTATTGCCCGCACCGAGGCGCCGGAGTGGTTGCGATGGACGAAGAGGGGATCATCGATCCAGACGAACGGGCCGCGCAGGGCCATCTCAGCCAACTCCACCCGGGCGGCGGCGAAGAAGCTGCCGTGGAGACTGGTCGTAGCCAGCACGTCGGACCGCATGACCCCAAAGATGGGGAGATTGAGTCGCTCCTCAGTGACCACGTTGGTGAACCTCTGCACGGGATCGTCCGAGTTGACGTCTGGGATGTTGGGGATATGGCCGATGACGGTCCCCTCGCCATCGATCTGCTCCGCCGAGGTGTGCGCCAGCACGATCTCGGGGCTCATCTCCAGAGCCTCCACACATAGCTCGAGGTATTTCGGATGGAGCAGGTCATCGTGGGCAGCCCACTTGAAGTACCTGCCCCGGGCCATCCGGAAGCACTGGTGAAAGTTCGGGGCGGCGCCGATGTCCTCGGGGTTGCGGACATATCGCACTCTGGTATCGGCAGCGGCCCACTCCCGAGCGATCGCCTCGGTCCGGTCGGTGGAGGCGTTGTCCGAGATGACCAGCTCGAAGTTCTGATATGTCTGGTTGAGAATCGACCGGATCGCCTCATCGAGGTAGCGGGCGCCATCCCTGACGGGCAAGCCGATGCTCACGTTTGGATGCGATTGGGTCATTGCGTCCTATACCCCGATACCTGGCATAGAGAACATCGGCGCTTGGCTTGGCCCAGTTGAACCTGGCGACGTGTGGGGCTTTTGGTCTCGAGCAACCAATCCGGGCAGTGATGTTGGTGGCCTACGCTGATCAACGCATGATCGGTTCGCACGAGTCGCAGTCGAGCCCGGTGGCGATGCTGGCTCCCGAGGAGCTCGAGGAGCACCGCGGGCCGCTGATTGGGTACAGCTATAGGATGCTCGGGTCGGTCACCGAGGCCGAGGACGCTGTGCAAGAGACTATGTTGCGCGCCTGGCGAGCTTGGGACGGGTTCGAGGGACGGGCATCACGCCGCACCTGGCTTTACCGGATCGCCACCAACGTCTGTCTCGACATGCTCAAGGCGCGCCAGCGCCGGGCACGACCGATGGAGATAGGCCCGGCCTGGTACATCGATGGCCCATTGGGGGATCCCGGCACCGGCGAGCGCTGGATCGAGCCGATCCCCGATTCGATGTTGGCCGGGCGTGGTGACCCAGCAGACGTGGCAGTCACCCGCGAGACGATCCGACTCGCCTTCATTGCCGCCTTGCAGCACCTCCCCCCAAGGCAGAGGGCAATCCTCATCCTGCGCGAGGTCCTTGGCTGGAGCGCCGCGGAGGTCGCCGGGCTGCTCGACACCACTGTCGTCTCGGTGAACAGCGCACTGCAGCGGGCCAGGACCACGCTGTCCGAGGCCGATCTCGCCGACTCCGACCCACACATGCCCATGGACCCGGCCCAACAAGACCTTCTCGACCGCTACCTGGAGGCCTTCGAGCACTACGACCTCGACTCGTTCGTTTCTTTACTCCACGAGGACGTCACCCAGTCGATGCCGCCTTACGAGATGTGGCTCGAGGGGCCCGACCGCGTGCGCGCCTGGATGATCGGCCCCGGGATCGGGTGCCGCGGCTCACTCCTGTTCCCGACCGTTGCCAACGGACTGCCCGCCTTTGGCCAGTACCGGCCCGACCCGGACGGGGGCTATCACCCATGGGCGCTGCACGTGCTCGAGATATCCGGCGGCGTCGTGGTCGGTCTCAACTACTTCCTCGACACCGAGACGCTTTTCCCCCGGTTCGGGATGCCCGCCCGGCTCGACGAGTCCGGCGGCGCCGGCTAGCCGTCTTCCCCCCGCAGGAAGTGCTCGATCTCGGTGACGAGCTCGGCGCCGGCGTCGGCCTGCATCTCGGGTTGGTCGCCCGCCTGTTCGAGCCGACGCACGTAACCGGCGAGGTCCGAGGAGCGCAGCACCGCCTCGTCGACCTTGCTTTGGAACTCCGCGGCCTCCACGGCGAGGGCGGTGGTCTCCACCGCAACGCCGAGCAGGGCGGCGGCCCGCTGCAACAGGGCGAGCATGGCGCGGGGGTTGGGGTTAGCCGCCAGGTAGTGGGGTATGGCGGCCCAAAGGCTGGCCGAGTCGAGGTCGGCGCGGACGAAGGCGTCGTTGAGCACCCCAACGATCCCCGTGGGCCCCTCGTAGTTCGACGCCATGAGACCGTGCTGCTCGAGGAGCTCAGGGTCTTCGATTACCCCCACCACGGGAACCGGGAGAGTGTGCGCCACCTGTCCGATGAAGGCGCCCAGCGTGACCACCTGGCTCACCCCTAGCGCCTGCAACAACTCGATCACCGTGGCGGCGAACCGTTGCCAAGCCAGGTGAGGCTCGTCGCCCAGTATGACGACCAGGTCGCGCGGCTGTCCCTCGAGCTCGATCCCGTAAGCCGACGTGTCAGGCCAGGTCACTCTGCGGGTCCCGCCCTCGACCATTGAGACGATGGGCCGTCGCTGGGTGAAGTCGAGGTAGTCGTCGCAACTGATCTGAGCGAGCAGCCGCCCACCGTCGTAGCCCCGCATCAAGTACTCGACGGCACCGGTTGCGGCGTTGGCCGCATCTCCCCAGCCGGAGAACGCCACCAGCGCACCCGGGCTGCGGAGCTCGGGCAAGTCGTGCCAACCGATCGACATCGGATCAGGCTAGGCGCCGTTGGACTCAGGCTCCTTGCCCACCTTCGGTGGCGTCGACGGCTCGATCGAAGGCGGCGACGGCATCGTTGAAGGCCTCCACCGCCTCACGTCTCAGCGTGCCGTCATCGGGCGCCTGGTAACCCTCGAGGACCTCGGCGGCCGCCACGGCGACGGCATCTGCCGACTCCACGACCTCACCGTGGGTGTCCACGGCGTCGTCGGGCGGCGTGATCTCCGACACGGTGGCCGCCCAATCGGCCGATGCATCCGCGGCGGCGTTGAAGGCATCGCTCGGCGATACCCCGTCCTCCTCCCAATCGGTGTTGGCCTGGTTGAGGTCGCCGGCGATGTCGTCGAGATCTGCCTGCGCGGCACGCAGTGAGTCGACGTACTCGGAGTTGGTCGAGTTGTTGGGGACGGTGGTCCCGTCGCCCCCACTCGTTCCCTGGTTGCCACCTCTTTCGGTGGTCGTGGTCCTCCCCCCGGCCACGGTGGTGTCGGCCCCGTTGCCTTGTCCGTTGACCGCCGAGCCCTCGAGCGAGTTCACAAATAGATAGGTGAACCCGATCATGCCCACGATGACGAGGGGCAGGATCCAGCGCCCAGGCTTGGGGTCCGGATTAGAGGCCATGGCTCAATGACGTTAGCGCCGGGTATACCGGTTCCCCGGTTGGCAGAGCGGCCCGCCGCCCACATGCGGTGCTTGCGAACCCCTTGAACGAGATGCCCGATGGGCGTACCTTCGCCTCGCTTCCCCGCACCCGAGACGACGGAGGTCCCATGGACCAGCCACCCACGTGGGGAGCAGGTGCCAACCGGCCGGTCGAAGAGCTGGAGCAGGTCCCCTGGGCTGTTCTGTCGCAACCACCGATGGTGCCATGGCGTCGGTGGGCGTGGCTGATCGCCGGGGCACTGGTGGTCGCAGCGCTGGCCGCAGTGGCGGCTCGTGCCGTCTGGCGGCCGGCGCCGGACTCGCTCGAGGTGACGGTTACCCCCGATGACACCGTCGGCCGGCCGGCTCCAACCACTGGTGCC
>DATADW010000010.1:0-2532 GCA_036258335.1 Acidimicrobiia bacterium | reverse complement strand
GTTCGGTGTGTTGGCATTGGCGGGTGTGAGCGGGGAAATGGGTCTGATCGGAGCTCCGTTGGCGGTCGGCGTCTTGGTGTGGGGCATCGGCCTCTCACTCGGCGGTCCCACCGGGTACGCCATCAACCCGGCCCGCGACCTTGGCCCCCGTATCGCCCACGCCGTCATCCCGATCGCCGGTAAAGGCGGATCGGACTGGAGCTACAGCTGGATCCCTGTGGTCGGACCAATCATCGGCGGCATTCTGGGCGCGGTGATCGGTAATGCCGTATTCGTAGCCGGCGTCTGACCGGACAGGGGCCACCAGGCGAAGTGATGCTCGAAGGACCGGGCGGGCGGCTGGCGCCCGCCCGGTTGCGGCGGAGGTGTCGATGAAGAAGCTCATCAATGAGGTAGACGACGTTGTAAAGGAAGCGCTGGAGGGGATGGCGGCGGCCCACCCCGACTTGATCAGGGTCGAGTACGACCCGGCAATGGTGGTCCGTGCCGATGCACCGGTGCAGGGCAAGGTGGGGATCGTCTCCGGGGGCGGCTCCGGGCACGAGCCGATGCACGGCGGGTTCGTCGGCATGGGGATGCTCGATGCGGCGTGCCCCGGTGAGGTATTCACCTCGCCGACCCCCGACCAGATGGAAGCCGCCACCAAGGCGGTAGACGGTGGTGCCGGGGTCCTCCACATCGTCAAGAACTACACGGGCGACGTGCTCAACTTCGAGATGGCCGCCGACCTGGCCCAGGAGGGCGGCACCGAGGTCCAGGCGGTGGTGATCGACGACGACGTCGCCGTGCAAGACAGCCTGTACACGGCGGGACGGCGCGGCGTCGGCACCACGGTGCTGGCCGAGAAGATCTGCGGTGCCGCCGCCGAAGACGGGCGTTCGCTGCAGGAGGTGGCCGACCTGTGCCGCAAGGTAAACGCCAATGGCCGCTCCATGGGCATGGCGCTGACATCATGCACCGTGCCCGCCGCCGGACAGCCCACCTTCGAGTTGGGCGACGACGAGATGGAGATCGGGATCGGCATCCACGGTGAGCCGGGGCGGGAGCGCAAGCCCGCAGCATCCTCAGCCGAGGTGGTCGAGATGATGGCCACACCTATCGTCGAGGACCTGCCATTCAGCTCGGGTGACAACGTCCTTGCTTTCGTCAACGGGATGGGTGGGACTCCACTGATCGAGCTGTATGTCGTGTACAACGACCTGGTCAAGCTGCTCGAGGGGCGGGGTGTCACCGTCAGCCGCAACCTGATCGGCCCCTACATCACTTCACTCGAGATGCAGGGGTGCTCGATCACGCTGCTCAAGCTCGACGACGAGTTGACCCGGCTGTGGGATGCCCCGGTGAACACGCCGGGCCTCCGCTGGGGCGTGTGATGGCAGGTGGCGGCGAGGTCGTCACACTTCAGGCGGTCCTCGCCTGGATAGATGGCTTCGCCGCCACCGTCGCCGAGAACAAGGACTACCTCACCAAGCTCGACTCGGCAATAGGTGACGCCGACCACGGGATCAACATGAACCGGGGGATGAGGGCCGCCCTCGAGCGTTTGGAGGCGAGCCCGCCCGATGACATCGGGGCCGCTCTGAAGACGGTGGGGATGGCGATGGTGTCGAAGGTGGGAGGGGCCAGTGGTCCGCTCTACGGCACGTTCTTTCTCCAGCTTGCCGGCCCGCTGGCCGGCAAGGAAAGCGTGACGCTGGAGGAGTGGGCCGGAGGGATACGGGCGGCGGTGAGCGGAGTCATGGCGAGGGGGAAGGCCGAGCTCGGTGACAAGACCATGATCGATGCCCTCGTCCCGGCGGTCGAGGCGTTGGAGGGGGCGGTCACTGAGGGAGCAAGCATCGGAGACGGCTTGACGAGGGCAGCCGACGCTGCCGCGCAGGGGATGGAAGCAACAACCCCACTGGTGGCCCGCAAGGGCCGCGCCAGCTACCTCGGAGAGAGGAGCGCCGGTCACCAAGATCCGGGGGCAACCTCGTCGCACCTGCTGATGCGGACCGCGGCCGACACGCTGGCCCAGAGCGGGCAAGACTGACGGCGGAGTAACCACGATACGGGTGGGTGGCAAAGTCCCGCCCCCCGAGGGAGGAGAGACGGATGGCGCAGTACGCAGCTGCTGTCGACCAGGGGACCACGAGCACCCGATTCATGATCTTCGATCACGGCGGGAACGTGATCGGCATCGATCAAAAGGAGCACGAGCAGATCTACCCCAAGCCGGGGTGGGTGGAGCACGATGCAAACGAAATCTGGACGCGGACGCAGGAGGTCGTCGACGGAGCCCTCCAGAAGACCGGCATCAGCGCCTCCGACATCGCCGCGGTGGGTGTCACCAACCAGCGCGAGACCGCCCTGGTGTGGGACCGCAACACCGGCGAGCCCGTATACAACGCGATCGTCTGGCAGGACACCCGGACCGACCAGATCTGCAACGAGCTGGCGGCTGACGGCGGCCAGGACCGTTTCCGCGACAAGGTTGGCCTCCCGCTGGCCACCTACTTCTCGGGGCCAAAGATCCGTTGGGTCCTGGACAAC
>DATADW010000009.1:0-3005 GCA_036258335.1 Acidimicrobiia bacterium | reverse complement strand
CTTCGCGGAACGAAGGCGTCACGGGCGATGCCGACCGATAGACGAAGGTTCCGATGATCGCGGCGACGAGGACGACCAGGCCGACGGCGGTGGGCCTGAGAGTCCTGCGGGTCCCGCGGGTCCTCGTTCGTGCTGATGCGGTCCGCCTCACGCTGCCAGTCAAGGCGGCGTGGTGTTGTCAGCACGTACGTGGTTCTCGATATGTCGACGATATGCGCCAACCCGTAGCATCGAGCCGCATGCGTGTCTTGGTCGTCGAGGACGAGCCCTACATGGCGGAGGCCATCCGCGATGGCCTGCGTCTAGAAGCGATCGCGGCAGACATCGCAGGTGACGGCGACACGGCTCTGGAGCTGTTGAGCACCAACACCTACGACATCGCCGTCCTCGACCGCGACATCCCCGGGCCCTCCGGTGACGAGATCGCCGGGGGCATCGTCGCTTCCGGCAGCGGCATGCCGATCCTGATGCTCACCGCTGCCGACCGGCTCGACGACAAGGCCTCCGGGTTCGGGCTCGGCGCCGACGACTACGTGACCAAGCCGTTCGAGCTCCGAGAGCTCGTGCTCCGCCTCAGAGCGCTCGACCGCAGGCGCGCCCACACCAGGCCACCCGTGCGAGAGATCGCAGGCCTGCGTCTGGATCCGTTCCGCCGCGAGGTCTACCGGGACGGCTGGTACGTCGCGCTCACCCGGAAGCAGTTCGCCGTGCTCGAAGTCCTCGTCGCTGCCGAGGGCGGTGTCGTCAGCGCCGAAGAGCTGCTGGAACGGGCGTGGGATGGAAACGCCGACCCGTTCACCAACGCCGTGCGCATCACGGTCTCGGCACTGCGCAAACGGCTCGGCGAACCCTGGCTGATCGCCACCGTGGCCGGCGTCGGGTACCGCATCGACTCTCCGCCAGACACCGGGCGTGAGGGAGGCGAGCGTGGATAGAGCCCCTGGCTTGAGCGTCCGCCTCAAGCTCACCCTCAGCTACGCCGGATTCCTCATGCTCGCAGGTGTCTTGCTGCTCGCCCTTTGGGTGGTCCTCCTGCATTACGCTCCTGACGCTCCGATCATCAGAGACACGAGATCTGGCATCGGTGGCGCGTTCCTGCCCGGCCGCTCCGGCACCCAGCGAGCCTTCGGCCAGACGGCGGTCGCAGTGCTGGCGTTCCTGCTG
The DNA here is from genome assembly GCA_036258335.1 of Acidimicrobiia bacterium. Lineage (GTDB taxonomy): Bacteria > Actinomycetota > Acidimicrobiia > Spongiisociales > DATADW01 > DATADW01. Next base: position 1,841 of record DATADW010000009.1, on the reverse strand, counting down.
GTGTTCGGTCTGCTGGGAGGATGGATCCTCGCCGGCCGCATGCTCGCCCCCCTGGCCCGAATCACGCACGCCACACGCTTGGCCGCGACCGGATCGCTCTCGCACCGGATCGAGTTGGAAGGCCGTAACGACGAGTTCCGAGAGCTCGCCGACGCCTTCGACACGATGCTCGCCCGCCTCGACGCACAGCTCGCCGAACAACAGCGGTTCGCCGCCAACGCGTCCCACGAACTGCGCACCCCCCTCGCGATCACCCAGACCCTTCTCGACGTCGTGCGCACCGATCCGGCACGAGGGACGGACGTGTTGATCGAACGTCTCCATGCGGTCAATGCCCGAGCGATCCGCCTCACCGAATCGTTGCTCCTGCTCAGCCGCACCGAGCAACGATCCTTCACCCGAGAACCCGTCGACCTGACCCTGATCGCGGAGGAAGCCACCGAAACGCTCCTCCCCCTCGCAGAGAAGCACGGCGTCGCCATCGAGACCTCTGGGGACGGCACCCCAACCATCGGCTCCCACGCTCTCTTGCTACAGATGACCATGAACCTCCTGCACAACGCGATCGTGCACAACCTCCCCGAACACGGCACCGTGCAGGTCGATACCGCCATCCGCCCCGGGTCCGCCATGCTCACCGTGGAGAACACCGGCGACAAGCTCTCGCCACAGCTGGTCTCGACACTCACCGAGCCGTTCCAGCGCGGCACCGAACGCACACGCAGCGACCACGCAGGCGTCGGCCTCGGCCTGGCGATCGTCAAGAGCATCACCCAAGCACACGACGGGACGCTCACCATCGTTCCCCGCTCCGACGGCGGGATCGGCGTCACGGTGCGGCTACCTGCCGGGGTCCGCAACCCAAACGGCGTTTCCGGTGTTGTTGGCAGCCCTGCTCGTTCATAGACGGGAGATGCGGGCTTGTTGATCTTCGGATGCCGCCACTGGGTGTGGCGGGGGGCCGGTGGGCGGGCGCGTCCCGCGGTCTTGGGCTGACGGCCAGGTTTGTTGCGCAGCGACAGTGGCAGAGGCGACGGTGTCAGGCAGGCAGGGGGATCTTGCTTCATTCAGCGACAGGTTGTCACCGTTGGCAGCGTGCAGGTGTATCCACCCTTACGCCGGATGACGCGGCCCGGACCGGCTAGGCACGATGTGACTCGGGATAGTCGGCGCTTGAGTCGTCCGGTCAACTCGCCCGCCGCCTCAGGACTAGTGCCCTGACCTGTGCGTTTGCTCGTAGTCCCAACGGGGTTCGAACCCGTGTCTCCACCTTGAGAGCGTGGTCCGGGTCGAGTCTGTGACCAGCGCCGGGGCGGAAAAGGAACGCAGACCTGCGGATTGAGTTTCCCGTCGTTTCCGGTCGCTACCCCTTAGTTTCCGATGTCGTGCGGGATAGATACGGGATCAACGCTTGCTGAAGAGTGTCACCACCTTGCACCGACACCACCGCCAATTTGGCAGTCGGATCGACGGGAGTTGATTTCGGCGCGGCGCCCCGGGTCCGAAGACCAGTCGCAATACTCATCCCCCCGTCGGCGCGCGGATCGCATGCAAAGGGGGATGGTTTCGGTCGAGCAGGTGACGACGACCCCATTTCTTTCCCGCTGTTCGACCAGTCTTTGACGTTTCGCCGCGCCGGCCCTCGCTACCCGATAGCCCAGGTGATGGTGACCGTGGCCAAGCCCAGATACTCAACAGGTGCGTCGGGACCGGTCGCTCCCGGATCGGCTCCTCCGATCGAGCTTCCCGACCCTACGGCTACCCCCGGCTGGGGAGCGGCTTCGATCATCGGGTAGACGACCGGCATCGCCGAAACCTGCATGTCGAGCACCTCGCCGAGC
>DATADW010000008.1:0-3966 GCA_036258335.1 Acidimicrobiia bacterium | reverse complement strand
CTCTTCGGTCATCACCGGCGCCAGCCGGCCCGAGCAGGTGGAGGAGAACATGGCGTCGCTCGAGGTGCGCCAAGCCATCGACGACGAGGTGATGGAGCGGATCGATGCCGCCATGGCGTGATCGAGTGGTAGTCGGTGAGAGCGCCACGTCGCGTCGTCGGGGCCGGTGCCGGCCGATTAGCCATCGCACATCACGCAGTCGGCTGGCCCGCCGAGTAGACCTGACCGGTGTTGTTGAGAGGAGGCGAGAAAGGTGATCGGTGAGATGACCATGGCACTGGGCAGCAGATCGTGAGCGACTTCAAACTCGGCATCCTGCCCTGGTCGCAGGCGGCCAGTTGGCCGGAGGTCGAGGCGTTTGCGGTGGACGCCGACCGGCTCGGATACGACCAGGTCTGGGTTTGGGATCACCTCTACGCCATCTTCGGTGATCCCTACCAGCCGATATTCGAGGGATGGGCCACGCTTGCGGCGTGGGCCAAGGTGACCGAGCACACCCGGTTGGGACTGCTCGTCGGTGCCAACACCTTCCGCAACCCCGCGCTGGTGGCGAAGGTCGCCGCCACCATCGACCACATAAGCGGGGGGCGCGCCATCCTCGGGATCGGCGGAGCCTGGTTCGAGTTGGAGCACGTCGCCCACGGCATCGACTTCGGCTCGAGCGCCGGCCGTCGCCTCGATTGGCTCGATGAGGCCGTCGGGGTCATACGGCGGATACTCGACGGCGAGGAGGTCACCCACCGGGGCGACCACTACCAGTTCGAGCAGCTCAGACACCAGCCCCTGCCGCTCCAGCCGCGCCTTCCCATCATGATCGGTGGAACCGGCGAGCGGAAGACGCTGCGCACTGTGGCCAAGTACGCCGACGTCTGGAACGGGATGGGGACGTTGGAGACGCTCGCCCACAAGGTCGAGGTGCTCCGACGCCATTGCGAAGAGGTGGGGAGAAATCCGGCCGAGATCGAGATGACAGTGGGCTGCAAGCCGCTGATCCGCGACGACCCCGCCGAGGCTCGCCGGGTGTGGGAGTCGCAGATGGAGCACAACCGCACCCCGATGGGTGACGTCGAGGACGATGTCACCTTCTGGGTGGGCACCGCCGAGAGCGTCGCCGAGCAGCTGATCGCCTGCAAGGAGCTGGGTTTCCGTACCGCCATCGCCGAGGTGCCGGCACCGTACGACCGCGAGACAATGGAGCGGTTTGCCGGGGAGGTCAGAGCGATGGTCGACGCCGCCTGACCCTTCAGTTGGGCCGGGCTAAGGACCGACCTCCCCGTCCTCGATCTCGTCGCGGTGCCGCCACAGGTACCCCCAGAGGAGTCCGTGGGCCGCGATGCCGACGGCGAGAACGACGGTGACCACCCACTGCCCAAGGGCCGCTGCGATGAGTGCGGCGACGGCCGCTCCGACCACGAGAACAGTGCGAACACCGTTGAGAGGCCCAAAGACGCTGTGGCGAGTCTCTTCCTCCACGGTTCGATTCTATTGGGCCGATTCCATTGGATCGTGCCCTCCCTACAGTGCCCGAGTGGCCTACGGCAGCAGAGCACCTTTGGCCACTCTCCTCGACTCTCGACCCGATGGATGATCTCGGCCCGATCCTGGCTGGGTGGCCGGTAGACGCCGTTGCCGCCGGGGTGACGACTGCCGTCGAACCCGTCGCCGCCGGCGGCGACCTGGATTGGCAGACGCGTATCGCCTCGGTGAGCAAGCTCCTGGTGGCGTTTGCCAGCCTCGTCGCATTGGAGGAGGGGACCCTCACTCTCGATGAGCCTGCCGGACCCGAGGGATCGACGGTTCGTCACCTGCTGGCCCACGCCTCCGGATTGTCATTCGACCACGACCGATCGTCGGCCAAGCCCGGAGAACGCCGCATCTACTCCAACGTCGGGTTCGAGAAGCTGGCCGACCACCTGGCCCAGCGCGCCGGGATGGAGTTCGAGCGGTACCTGGCGGAGGCTGTCATCGAGCCGCTTGCAATGCACCGGACCGTGGTGCGAGGCTCGCCGGCCCACGGTATCGACAGCAATGTCGGGGACCTGCTCCGCTTTGGCCGCGAGCTGCTGGCGCCGACCCTGATCGGTGGGAGCACGCTGGCCGACGCCATCCGGCCCCACTTCCCCGACCTCAGGGGAGTGCTCCCCGGCGTTGGCGCATTCGACCCGAACCCGTGGGGACTCGGCTTCGAGATCCGCGATGGGAAGCGACCACATTGGACGGGGACGACAAACTCCGAGGCAACGTTCGGCCACTTCGGCGGGGCGGGGACATTCCTGTGGGTCGATCCGGTGGCAGGGCTGGCCGCCGTCGCCCTCACCGACCGGACCTTCGACAAGTGGGCGATGGCCGCGTGGCCCGCGTTCAGCGACGAGATGCTCGAGACCTACGGGTGAGCTCAGTCCGGTGTCGTGCGGCGTTGCCAGGGCAACCTTGATTTGGGCGGCGTTGATTGGGCGGCATTGGCTCGGCGGTATTGGCTGGGCGGCGTTTGCTGGCCAACGGTGCCAGGATTGTCACCGATGATGAGTGATCGAGCGGATCAGGCGCGACCGGCAAACAAGGTCCGGTTCGTGACCGCCACCACCTTGTTCGACGGGCACGACGCCTCGATCAACGTCTTCCGACGGATCCTCCAGGCCTCGGGCGCCGAGGTGATCCACCTCGGGCACAACCGCTCGGGCGAGGAGATCGTCGACGCCGCAGTCGAGGAGGATGCCCAGGCGATCGCGGTGACCTCCTACCAGGGCGGTCACATGGAGTTCTTCCGCTACCTCAGGGATCTGACCGTCGACCGCGGTGCCGAATACATCCGGATCTTCGGTGGTGGGGGAGGGACCATCCTCCCCGAGGAGGGCGAGGAGCTGGCGGGGTATGGCATCGCCCGCATCTATTCGCCCGACGACGGTCGCAGCCTCGGTCTTCAGGGGATGGTGGACGATATGTTGTCCCGCGCCGATTTCCCACTGGGCGAGCTCGACGGCGTCGACCTGGCCGAATTGGGGACCGACAACCCGCGGCTGGTGGGACGGCTCATCTCGGCAGCCGAGAACTACCCCGACAAGTACCCGGAGGTCTTCGAGGAGGTCCGCCGCCGCGCCGCAGCGAGTGACGGCCCCGTGGTCGGGGTGACCGGGACCGGCGGCTCGGGGAAGTCCTCGCTAGTGGACGAAGTGGTGCGCCGCTACCTGGCCGAGTACCGGGACCGCACGATCGCCGTGGTGTCGGTGGACCCATCGCGCCGCCGCTCGGGTGGTGCGCTGCTCGGCGACCGGATCAGGATGAACGCCATCCACCACCCGAGGGCTTACATGCGCTCGCTGGCCACCCGCCAGCCCAACCTGGCGCTGTCGCCGCACGTCCAGGCGGCGGTGGACGTGGCCCGCGCCGCCGGTTTCAACCTCGTCATCCTGGAGACATCGGGTATTGGCCAGTCCGACACCGAGATCGTTGACCACTGCGACGTGTCTGTCTACGTGATGACCCCGGAGTACGGGGCGGCCACGCAGCTCGAGAAGACCGACATGCTCGACTATGCCGACCTGGTCGCCATCAACAAGGCGGACAAGCAGGGGGCTCTCGACGCGCTGCGCGACGTCCGCAAGCAGGTGAGGCGCAACCGGGTCAAGTTCCACGGTGACGACACCGACCTCCCGGTCTATCTCACCGTGGCCTCGGACTTCAACGACCCGGCGACGAACCTGTTCTACCGGGCGCTAACCGAGGCCGTGTCGGTCAAGACTGGGCTGTCGTTTCCCGTCCGGCTGAGCCTGCCGGTCGACCCGGCGGAGAAGCAGTACGTCGTCCCGCCGGGGCGCACCCGCTACTTGGCGGAGATCGTCGAGTCGATCCGCCAATACGACGCCTGGGTGGAGGAGCAGGCCGACGCCGTCGAGGACCTTTACCGGATCGAGGGCGCCAAGTCCGTTGGCGTCACTGGACGCGGCCGAACCGCAACAGGTCACGCCA
>DATADW010000007.1:0-5739 GCA_036258335.1 Acidimicrobiia bacterium | reverse complement strand
CCGAGACGTTCGGCCAAGTCGGTCACTCCGAGCCGCCGCGTGCCTTGCAGCGCCAGCATCAATTGGATCGCCCGGTCCACCGATTGGATCACGGTCGGTCCTATCTCTGAACCGTGTTCGACAATGTGTACCACTGTTCAGAACGTGTGCAACCGAGTTTGTGCCAACCGCCCAGTCAGAGAGCTGCTTCGGCCAGAGACCGGAAAAGGAGCGCCGTCGAGGTAGCCCCGGGGTCCTGGTGACCCTCGCTGCGGGGACCGAGGTAGGAAGCCCTTCCCTTGAGAGCGCGTAAGGGGATGGTGGCGAGCATGCCCATCTCGGCGGCAGATGCGGCCCGGTCGAGCGCCTCGGGGACGCTCGTCCCCTCCCGCACCGAGCTCTGCAGATCCACTACCGCGGGGAGGAAGGCGTCCACCATGGTCTTGTCGCCCATCTCGGCGGCACCGAGACGCTGCACCCCGGCCAGCGCGGCATCGAGGGCGGCGGTGAGGTCGGCGATCGACACCGCCCCATCGCCCAATGATTTCCCTGCCTGGAGGAAGGCGGTTCCGTAGAGCGGGCCGGCCGCTCCGCCCACGGTCAACACGAGCTGTCGCCCCACCAACTCGAGCAGCGACCCCGGTGTCACCTGGGGTGTCTCCTCGAGGGCGGCCACGGCTGACCGCATGCCCCTCGACATGTTGATCCCATGGTCGCCATCACCGATCTCGGCGTCGAGGCGGGTCAGGACGTCGGCCTGCTCCCCGATCACCCGCTCCAGGTTGTCTATCCATCGTCGGAAGAGGCCGACCTCGAGGAGGGTGTCCGCCGCGACCTCGACCATCTACCGACCTCCCCGGATCGAGTGACTGAGCCGGTCGGCGAGCCTACCCGCCGTAATCAGCTCGCGCCGGGTTCGACGCCGCCCTCGACCGCCTGACTGCTCGGGGCGACGGTGCTCTCCTCGCCCCGGAGCAACCGCCGCAGGTTGGGGATGTGACGGATGATGACCAAGAGGGCCATCGCGGCCGTGATGACGTACGCCGCCTGGGGCGGTGGGTCGATGAGCTCCACCCCCGCCGACAGCGCAATCGAGGGGACCACCAGGATCGCCCCGGCCACCGAGGCGATCGACGATATCCGGGTAAGCACCACCACCACCACCCACACCACGACCAGCAAGATGAACGCCGGCCACGCCAGCCAGAGGACCATCCCCGCCCCGGTGGCTACTCCCTTACCGCCCTTGAAGCGGTGCCAGATGGGGAAGCAGTGCCCCAGCACGGCGGCGGCCCCGGCGGCATAGCCGATCACGATGTCGCCGGTGATGAGTTGACCGGCGGCGGCGGCGACCACACCCTTGAGTAGGTCACCGCCCATGACCATCGCCGCGGCGCCCCTCCCCACGGTGCGAAGCACGTTGGCGGTTCCCGGGTTGCCGCTCCCGACGGAATAGATATCGACACCTTTGGCCCGGGCAACGAGGACTGCGAAGTCGACGCTGCCGAGCAGATAGGCGGCGACGACCACGAGCACCGCGCCGAGATCCACGCGGCGAGTCTACGACAACGGTTTCGACCGAGCGCGGTGGCTGTGCGCTCTCATTCTCTTTCTTCCCAGCTTTTGAGTAGGTCGGGAAGCTCGCCAAGTGTCCGGATGACAGCATCGGGGCGCTCCTCGCGCGCGAGCACGTCTGGATCCCAACGGCCAGTTCGGTCGATCAGCACCGTCGTCAGCCCGGCGGCGGTCGCGCCGGCGATGTCGAACCGCGGCGAGTCGCCCACATGAACTGCTTGGTCGGCACCGACCCCAGCCGCCGCCAAGGCATGCTCGAAGATGCGCCCGTCGGGCTTGGCCACCCCCACGCGGGGAGCATTCACGGTGTGGGATACCCACTCGCCCAGACCGACGGTCGCCGGGTCGACATCGCCGTTGGTGACCACGGTCACCACCCGCTCGGCGGCGATCTGGCGCAGCGCCGGGACGACGTCGTCGAACAGCTCGAAGGTGGGGTCCTCGAAGTAGACCTCGGCCATCCGCTCCGCCACTTCGGGGTCGGGAGCCCCGATGTCCTCGAGCGAGCGCTCGAAGGCGGCGAGTCGGACTGCCTTGAGGTCGAGCACCCGTCCTTCGAGCTCCTCAGCCACTCGCTCCCGGGTGCCTATCAGCCCCTCGACGCTCAGCTGGGCGGTGGACTCGTCCATCCTCTCCGACCAGAGCACCTCCAGGACCCGCTCCAGCCGGTCTCGCATCGACCGGTCGAAGTCCCAGAGCGTGTCGTCGCCGTCAAGACAGACCAGCCGGAACCTCATGCCCGCGGGAGAACCTCGACGACCCCGACGAGCGAGTCCTGTCGACCCACGACCGGCACCAGATCGGCGCCGAGATCGGCCGCCCGCTCCTCGGCGGCCGACGCCGGATCCACCGCCTCCACCCAGATGGCCGGTAGCAGCACATCGGCGACAGATGACCCCTCGGGCGCGGCAGCCAGGACCGAACGGGTAACGATCCCGATCAACCGACCTTCCTGCACCACCGGCAAGACGCCGTGCGAGGTGACTCGAAGCGCCTCGGAGCACCCGATCAGTGGAGCTACGTACACCGGTTCCTGCATCACATGGAATACCCGGAGCGGCGCGCTGCGGACCACGACTGCGCCGTTTGGCGCCGCTTGGCGGAGCCGGGCGCCGGCGCCGAAGAACAGGCGCTGGAACCACGTTCCACCCGGGGCACCAAGTACAAGCAGGGCGTCGTCCGGGATCTGGGCGATCAGATCGCCGACCGACCCCACCTGGACCGTGCTCCATGAGAGATCCGGAGCGGTTAACAGCAGCCGATCGACCCAAGCACGTGCGTTGGCCTCCTCGTCCTCCCGGTAGGCGCACACCATCGAGGCGCGCACTGATGCGTTGCGTCCGATGACCGCCGCCACTTCTGCTGCCAGCGAAGAGTGCGGGCCCCCGGCGACCGCAGCAACGACAGACCCGAACCCCGATGCGGGAAGGTCCATCGGCACCGCAACAGGCACCAGGTCGAACGATGGCAGCAGCTTGCGGCTGACCACCATGTCGGCGCGAGCCTCTACACATGCGTCGATGAGGTCGCCCGATGACCGGAAGGCCGCGTCGCCGCCTAGCAGCTCGGCCAGCTCGCGACAATCACGTCCTCTGGTCCAGACCACCTGGAGAGGCTTGCCCGGATGCGGCGTCGACCGCCGTTCCACCACCATTTGCGTCTCCCAGGCGAATCAGACCCGAGCATCATGGCAGGTCCGGTCAAGACCTCCGATCCGTCATGGGCCGCGGAGCACCCGCACCAACCCGACCAGCAGCGCCGCCACCAGCGGCAGCAGCGATACGAAGAGGATGGCCCGGCCCAGGGTCGCAACCGAATAGAGATTGAGGGCCAATCCCATCGTGAGCGCGCCAAAGGCAATTGGATCGGGGTAGCCACGCGAGGTGCGGAGCCGGTGGACCGGCGTGACGATGAACCACCACAGGACGAGGCTGCTGATCACGACAAAGAGCACCTCGACCACCCCAACCGAGCCCGCGAAGGTGAGGAGGATGAGTCCCCCGACGACCACCGCGCCAAACCCGACGTCTTTCACGGCGCGGCGTAGTGGTCGATCGCTCACTCGGCCCACCTCTCCCAGTGGATCCGATCCTGGCGCCGACCTCTGGCCAGCGATGTGGAAGGGCGGTCCGGCGCGGGGTGACCGACCGTCATCACCCCGATCGGGGAAACCCCATCGGGCAATCCGAGCGCTTCGGCCAGTCCGGCAACGCTGTGGACGCCGAGGAAACCGGCCACAAGACCCTCGTCGACCGCTGCCAGCAGGCCGAGCATCATTGCCGCCCCGCCGTCCACCCACCAATAGGGCACCGGCCAGTCCTGATCGGCCTCGGATACCGAGCCCTTGTCGGGCTCGGCGTACCGTCGCCGGTAGTCAGCCTCGCTGACGCAGATGGCTATGTGCGCCGGGGCCTTCGATATCCAGGGCTCAAAACCGGAAGCGGTGTAGTGCTCCTCGCCGGCCAGATCGGCGATCCTCGCCCGCCGCTCCTGATCGGTGACCACGACCACCGCCACGCCCTGGGTGAACCCCGCGGATGGGATACGGAGCATCGACGACGCGATCCGCTCCAGTACGGCCCCGTCCACAGGTTCGGAGGTGTAGTTCCGGACCATCCGCCGCTTCCGGATCAAGTCACCGAACTCCATTGCATCGACCATACCCACCACCCTCCAACCCAGGGTTCGAACCGCACCACGGCCACCGCTCGGGCCCACGGAACGGAAGGTGCCGAACCCCCGGCAACCCAGGGTTGATAGCTACCCAGGCGGTACTCTCCAACCCTGGGTTGGCGCGACCTAGCGTCAACGGCGATGGCGGACGTGATCACCTCGCTCCGCAACCCGGCGGTGCAACACCTGGTCCGGCTTCGTGAGCGCCGTCACCGTGACCGCTCGGGCACATTCTTGGTGGAGGGTGTCCTCGAGGTCGACCGTGCCCTGCAAGCGGGTGCCGCCGTGGAGCAACTGGTGATCGGCGTCGGCCAACTAGGAAGCGAGGACCGACCCCTGTCGGTGAGCGAGGCCTTGGGGCAAGGTGTCCCCCTGCTCGAACTCGGCGACGCCGCTTTCCGCAAGGTGAGCTACCGGCAGAATTCGGACGGACTACTGGCGGTGGTCCGCCGGTTCCCAACGGGCCCGGAGCGATTGGTGCCACCAGCGCCGGCGTTGCTGCTCGTTGCCGAGTCGATCGAGAAGCCGGGCAACCTTGGCGCCATGCTTCGCGCCGCCGACGCCGCCGGGGCCGGTGGCGTCGCCGTAGCCGATCCCACCACCGATGTCTTCAACCCCAACGTCGTCCGTGCCTCACGGGGAGCGCTCTTCACCGTCCCGCTGGCGGTCGGCGATTCCAAGGCGGTCCGCGATCGACTGGCCGACCTCGAGATCGCCCCGGTGGCCCTCGATCCGGCGGCCGACAAGCTGCTGTGGGAAATCGACCTGACCGGTCCGGTGGCTCTGGTGGTGGGCAGCGAGCATGCCGGTCTCTCCGCCGTCTGGGGCGACTCCCAGTCCGCTCGCCTCCCCATGGCCGGCACCGTTGACAGCCTCAACGCCGCCACCACCGCCGGTATCGCCCTCTTCGAGGCGGTACGGCAGCGGAGCCTGACCCGGTAGGGCACCTACCACCTACGACCTTGATCCTTGACCCCGAACATATGTTCGATGTAGGTTCGGCGGGGTGTCTGTCGCCCTCCAAACCAGCTTCGACGACCTCGGCACCCCGCTCTACGAAGTCCCCTTCTGCGTGCTCGACCTGGAGACGACGGGTGGATCCCCTGCCGACTGCGGGATAACCGAGATCGGGGCGGTCAAGGTCCGCCACGGCGAGGTGTTGGGCACGTTCCACACCCTGGTGGACCCGGGGACGCCGATCCCCCCGTTCATAACGATCCTCACAGGGATCACCCACGCCATGGTGGTGCAGGCGCCGTCGATCGAGACCGCCCTACCCTCCTTCCTCGAGTTCATCGGGGATGCCGTAGTTGTCGGTCACAACGTCCGGTTCGACCTCTCCTTCATCCGTGCGGCGGCCTTGGCCCTCGGGTACCAGCCGCCGGCCAACCGCTGGGTGGATACGGCCGCGCTGGCCCGCCGGCTGTGGCGGGAGGAGGTGCCCAACCTCAGGCTGGCGACTCTCGCCGCCCACGTGCGGTCCCCGGTCACCCCGATCCACCGGGCTCTCGA
>DATADW010000006.1:0-1543 GCA_036258335.1 Acidimicrobiia bacterium | reverse complement strand
CTTCGAGGAAAGCGACGCGCCCCACCCGGTGATCGTGCAGCAGCCTCGTGCACTCGGTGCCCGCCAGCACCTCCAGCCCGGCGTGGTCGATCGGTCGGTGTTGGTCGTTCGCCATCATCGCCTCCTCGGTGTTGGCTCGGGCACCGGGAGTGGTCCACGATGCCGTGTGGCGGGGGAGCGCGTCAGGGTAGGGAGCCTCTCACCCCGGCGCCGACTTGGACATCGAAAAGCACCATCACCTATCGATCGGGCCATTGGGCTCTGGCTAACGCTCGCATCACCCCCCATACTCGGTGGTGACGTGAGCTGGGTGGATCGAAGGAGGTGGCACCATGACCGGTTGGGTCGACGATATCAATCGGGCAGCAATGGACAACGAGACGTTCCGGACGGTCCTCTTCACCGGTAAGCATCTTCAGCTGACGGTGATGCGGTTGGCCGCAGGTGAGGACATCGGTCGTGAGGTGCATCCTGACAACGATCAGTTCTTGAGGATCGAGCAGGGCGAAGGGCGCGTCGAGTTTGGGAGCACACCCGAAAGCGTCGACGAGACCCACGAGATCCGTGATGACTTCGCCCTCGTTGTCCCGGCCGGGACGTGGCACAACGTGGTCAACACCGGATCGAGCGACCTCAAGCTCTATTCCATCTACGGCCCGCCCCACCACCCAGCCGGCACCGTCCATCGCACCAAGGCCGACGCCCGCGAACCCGGCGAGGCCTGACCCGGAATCGGCACGCCCTGCCCTCCCACTCCGGCTCCAACTGGGAGGCCCCCGTAGGTGGGGTGGATCGCTGGACCGTTTGCCTCTCGCAGCCGCTTCGGTCAGATGGCAGTTGGCAAGGATCAAAGGATGGACATGAAGAGCGTTGTGGTCTACGAGTCGATCTATGGCAACACAGCGGCCATCGCCGAGGCGATCGCTTCGGGTCTGCGCGCCCACGCGGATGTCGACCTGCGGGCGGTCGGTGATGAGCCCGTGGTTGCCGACCTGTTGGTGGTTGGTGCACCGACGCACGCCCATGGATTGCCCACGAAGATGAGCCGCAAGGAGATCGTGGCTGCGGTGGAGGAGGCCGAGGGCAACGGAACGCCGCTCGATTACAACCCAACTTCTGGCATGCGCGCATTTCTCGACGGGCTTCCCAAGGTCGAAGCCGGGAGGGCGGCCTGCTTCGACACTCGCTTCGATATGGCCAGACTGCTGACCGGTTCGGCGGCGAAGACCATGGCGAGGAAGTTGCGCCACCTCGGCTACGAGATCGTTGTCGAACCGGAGAGCTTCTTCGTTGAAGAAACCGAGGGCCCTCTCAAGGAAGGGGAGCTGGAACGGGCCCAGCTTTGGGGCGCAGGACTCCTGTCCTAGGCGGTGGACACGCGTACCTGATCGGGACGTTGGCCTCTGGTGGTCCGCCGTCTCCGACCCCCATGGTGAAGATGCCTTAGAGGAGGTCTTGTGACGACCGTTAAGAATGAGCCGGTGGTCTCGGTGAGCCGGCCAGGCACGGTGGTAGCACTGATCGTGCTGCTCGTCTTCCTAGG
>DATADW010000005.1:0-7936 GCA_036258335.1 Acidimicrobiia bacterium | reverse complement strand
GTCGGCGGTCGACCCGGCGCTCGAGGTGCAACTTCGGCGCGCCATCGAACGCCTCACCGCCGGGCGGACCTCGATAACCGTCGCCCACCGCCTCTCCACCGCCGAGGCCGCAGACGAGATCCTGGTCTTCGATGAGGGGCGTCTCGTCGAGCGAGGCGACCACTCCGAACTGCTCGAAAGGGCCGGCGTTTACGCCCGTCTCCACGCCGACTGGTCGGCAGGCACCGCCAGCGTCGCCTGAGACCGGGATAGCCTCGAGCCCGATGAACGCCGTCGAGCTGATAGAGCGGAAGTGCGACCGGGCCGCCCTCACCGACGACCAGATCCGCTGGTTCATCACAGGAGTCGCCGCCGGGACGATCCCCGACTACCAGGCGGCGGCGATGCTCATGGCGGTGTTCATCAATGGGATGGACGACGACGAGCTGGCGACCTGGACCGACGCCATGCTCCACTCCGGAGAGGTACTCGACCTCTCCTTGATCGAGGCCCCGAAGGCGGACAAGCACTCGACCGGCGGCGTGGGTGACAAGGTGAGCATCCCGCTCGCCCCGATCGTGGCCGCTTGCGGGGTGGCGGTCCCCATGATGAGCGGGAGGGGATTGGGTCACACCGGTGGGACGCTGGACAAGCTCGAGTCGATCCCCGGTTTCACCGCCGCCCTCGACCCGGACCGCTTCCACCAGGTGCTCGCCGCCGAGGGACTGGTCCTCGCCGGCCAGTCGGACACGCTCGTCCCGGCCGACAGGCGGTTGTACGCACTGCGCGACGCCACCGGCACCGTGACGTCGATCCCGCTGATCGCCTCCTCGATCATGTCGAAGAAGCTGGCCGAGGATCTCGACGCGCTGGTCCTCGATGTCAAGGTGGGGTCGGGTGCCTTCATGGGCGACCTCGAGCGCGCCCGACTGCTGGCCAAGACCATGGTCGGGTTGGGGGCGGCGCACGGTCTGACTGTCGAGGCGGTCCTGACCGACATGAGCCAGCCGCTCGGGCTCGAGGTGGGCAATGCCAACGAGGTGGCCGAGTCGATCGAGGTGCTCCGAGGCGGCGGCCCCGACGACCTGGTCGAGTTGGTCAGCTACCTAGCTGCCCGGATGCTCATGGCGGCGGGTGCGACCGGCTCGCCCGACGAGGCGGCTCTCTCGGTCGCCGGGGTGATCGAGTCCGGAGCCGCTCTCGACGCCTTCCGCCGGGTCGTCGCCGCCCAGGGCGGCGACACCTCGGTGGTGGACGATCCGGCCGGCCTCCCGTCGGCACCCGAGGTCGCCGAGGTCACGGCGGAACGGGACGGCTGGGTGACCCTGTGCGATGCCCGTACCGTCGGGGTGTCGGCGATGCGCCTCGGCGCCGGCAGGGAACGCAAGGAGGACGAAGTGGACCACGGAGTCGGGATCACGCTTCTCGCCAAGGTCGGCGACCGGGTGGAGCTGGGACAGCCCGTGGCCAAGGTGCGCTACCGCTCCCTCGAACGCTGGGACGAGACGGCGCCGTTTCTCGCCGGCGCCTGGCAGATAGATGACGAAGCCACCGCACCGGGCCCTCTCGTGATCGAACGGGTTGGTTGATGACACCCGAACCACACCCGGCGGCGCGCTTTGAGACGTTGCGAGCCGCCGCCGACCTCATTGCCGACATCACCGGGCGCACCAGGCACGACCTCGCCCTCGTGCTGGGGAGCGGGCTGGGTGGTTATGCCGCCACCCTCTCCGACCGTGTTGAGATCGGGTACGAGGAAATCCCGGGGATGCCTGTGCCCGGTGTCGAGGGACACGGCGGCGTCTTGGTGTCGGCGATGGCCGACGGTTACCCGGTGCTCGCCTTCACCGGGCGGGTGCACGCCTACGAAGGATGGGACCTGGCGGAGGTGGTGTTCGGGGTAAGGACCGCGGTCCTCGCCGGGTGCCGCACCGTAGTGCTGAGCAACGCGGCTGGTGGGGTGGGGGACGGACTCTCCCCCGGCGACCTGGTCGTGATACGTGACCACATCAACCTCACCGGGCGCACGCCGCTCCTCGGTCGTAACGACGAAAGGCTTGGGTTGCGGTTCCCCGACATGACCGAGGTGTACACCGTCGGGCTCCGTGAGCGGCTCGAAGAGACCGCGGCGGGCCTTGGTGAGCAACTCGGCAGTGGTGTCTACGCCTGGCTCCTCGGTCCCGCATACGAGACTCCTGCCGAGGTGGAGATGGCGCGGCGTCTCGGCGCCGACCTGGTGGGGATGTCAACCGTGCCCGAGGCGATCGCTGCTCGTCACATGGGGGCCAGGGTGGTCGGGATCTCGCTGGTGACAAACCTCGCCGCCGGTATTTCGGCCACCCCGCTCTCCCACGACGAGGTGCAGGAGACCGCCACCGCCGCCCGGGGGCGGTTCAGCGCGCTGCTAGACGCCGCTCTCCCCGTGCTCGTCCCCTGATCTCAGATACCGAGCACGTGGTCGAGGCCGACTGCGACGCCCTCTGACCCGGCCACATGCCGGATGGACAGGACCGCACCTTGGGCGAAAGACGCGTAGGAGGTGCTCTGGTGGGTCACCGAGAACAGCTCACCGCTGTTGGATAAAGCAACCTCCTGATACGAGAGGACACCTTCGAGCCGGATCGAATGGACTTTCACCCCGCCCACGTCGGCGCCCCTCGCCCCGGCAACGAGTTCTGAGGAGGCGGTTGAAGAAGACCCTCCCGCAGCGGCGATCCGTGAGGCGGTGTTCAAAGACGTGCCCGACGGGGCGTCTGGCTTGTCGGCGTGGTGGCGCTCGATCACCTCGGCCTGCTCGAAGTGGGGCGCGGCCAGCTCGGCGAAGCGCGCCATAAGCACCGCCCCCACCGCGAAGTTGGGCACCACCAAGCAGCCCGGTCTTTCGTCCCCCCAGAGCCGGCGCAGATCGGCGAGCCTTTCCTCGGTGAACCCGGAGGTCCCGACCACCGCCCCAAACCCCCTCCGGCGCCAAGCGCGCAGGTTGTCCATCACCACCGTCGGGTTGGTCGACTCGACCACCACGTCGGCCTCGACTTCGTCGGGGTCGGCAACCACCTCCAGGCCCGCGAAGGAACTGCCCCCGCGGTTCGGGTTGTAGGCGCCGGTGAGCTCAAGGTCGTCGGCGGCTTCGACTGCCTCGGCCACTGCCACGGCGAGACGGCCGCCTGCCCCTGAAATGGCGACACGTATCAGGCTGGGACCCCCATCGGCGGCCGACAGTACCATCCGGGTTCCTCCCAGCCCGGAGCCTCCCTCTGCCAGATCTACCTCAATCTGCTTCCGTCGTCGTGGTCGGTGGGGGCGTCACCGGTGCCAGTGCTCTTTACCACCTGACGGCGGCCGGATGCCAAGACGTGCTGTTGCTGGAACGCGACACGCTCTGCGCCGGCTCCACGAGCAAAGCGGCCGGCGGGATCCGCGCCCAGTTCTCCGACGAGCTCAACATCAGGATGGCGTTGGAGAACATCCGCCGCTTCGAGCGATTCGGCGACGAGATCGGGGTGGACATCGACTTCAAGCAGTGGGGCTACCTGATCATGGTGGGTTCGGGCTCGTTGCCGCAGTTCCAACAGGCGCTGGAGTTGCAGCACCGGCTCGGCGTCCCCTCGGAGCTGCTCGGTCCCGATGAGATCGCCTGCATCGTCCCCCAGCTGGCGACCGGCGACCTGGCAGCAGCCACCTTCTGTCCAATCGACGGCTACGCCACCCCCGAAACCGTGGCCCAGGGCTATGCAAGTGCCGCCACCCGCCGGGGAGCGCGGGTGATCCAGGGCTGCGAGGTCACCGCGGTGACTGTCGGGCAAGAGGGGGTGAACGGCGTGGCCACCACGATGGGCACGGTCTCGTCGCCGCTCGTGATAATCGCCGCCGGGGTGTGGTCGGTGGATCTGGCCGCCGCCGTGGGTCTCCACCTCCCGGTGACACCGGAGCCGCGCCACGTCTGGCTGACCGAGCCGGGTGACCCTCTCCCCCACGAGCTACCGCTGACCATCGACTTCGACACCGGGTTCTACTTTCAGCGCGAGGGCCAGTCGCTGCTCTTCGGGGGCCGACAGAAGTCACTGGAGGAATTGGAGCCGTTTGCCACCCACCGACTGCCGATACTGGCGGATCTCGGGATTCGTCCCGGTTGGTGGGGGTACTACGAGATGACTCCGGACCACAACGCGGTCATCGGCGCCGCCGCCGAGCCGGAGGGGTTGCTCTACGGCACCGGGTTCTCCGGTCACGGCTTCCAGCAGTCGCCGGTGGTCGGCGAGTATCTCGCCTGCCTGGCGCTGGGGTTGGAACCGCCGCTTGATCTCAGCCCTCTCTCAGTGGAACGATTCGCTGCGGCCACCGCCCGCCCGGAGACCTATGTGATCTGAGGGGCGGTCTTGGGTAGCTGGCGTGTCAGGCTCACAGGTAGCGAGTGGGGTCCTCCTCGAACCTCCGCTGGCAACCGGCGGCGCAGAACCAGTAGGTGGCGCCCTCGTGCTCGGCCGAGAACCGGGCGGTGGCGGGGTCCACCTCCATCCCGCAAACCGGGTCGATGGCCACTTCCGGGAGCGCCACAGACGGTGTGGTTGTGCCGGTAGCGGCGCGCAAGGACACCAACTCGGCCAGGACCGCCACCGCCACCTCCTCGTGGCTGGTGTGGCCCAGGTCGAGACCGGCGGGTGCCCTGACCCTGGCAAGTTGCTCCTCGTCCTCCCCATCGGCCCGCAAAGCCTCGAGCACCGATGAGGCGCGCTTCCCCGATGCCACCAGACCGATGAAGCCCGCCGGCGTGGCCAGGGCCGCCTTGAGCGCCGGTTCGTCGTAGTGGCCCTGGGTGGCGACGATCACGTATCCGCCCTCGCCGACCGGACCCAGGTCGGGGTTGTCAATCGAACGCGACCGCCATCCAAGGACCCCGGCCATGTCGACGAGAACGCCCACCATGGGCGAGTCGCCCACCACCACCAACTCCGGCATGGGGAGAACCGGTTCCAAGTAGACCTCCATGGCTCCCTCCGACTCGCACGCCATCGGCACCACCTCGACCCCCTCGCGCCCATCACGCTCGCCGAGCACGAGCAGCCGCGGCCGGCCGTCCTCCAGCGACTCGAGTGCCCGCCTCACCACCGTCGGAGCGGCGCAGGCGCCCCCGAGCCATCCGTCGACGCTCCCGCTTGGGGTGATGATCGCCTTCGACCCCTGCCGGCCGGAGGAAGGTGCCCGCCGCCACACCACGGTGGCGATCACGAAAGGCTGACCCGTCGCCTCGAGTTCGGCGGCGCGCCGCAGGGTGCTCAAGGACCGATGTCTGCCGTCCGCCGTCCGCCGTTCAAGGGCTCACCTCGATCCCTTTGAGGGCACCCCACACCCGGTGCGGCAGGACGGGCATGTCGATGTTCCTCACGCCCGAAGACCACAAGGCGTCGATCACCGCATTGACATAGGCGGCGGGTGAGCCGACCGTGGCCGACTCGCCGACCCCTTTTGCCCCGATCGGGTGGTGCGGCGACGGGGTCACCGTCGCCCCCAACTCGAACTGAGGGGTCTCCCACGCGGTCGGCACCAGGTAGTCGAGGAAGTTGGTCCCGATGCAGTTTCCCTCCTCGTCGAAGGTGATCCACTGGTTGCACGCCTTGGCGAACCCTTCGGCCAACCCGCCGCGAATCTGACCCTCGACGATCATCGGGTTTATCCGCACCCCGCAGTCGTCGACCGCCACCATCTTGAGGACCTTCCAGGTGCCGTCCCCTGGGTCGACCTCGACCACCACCACGTAGGAGCCGAACGGGAAGGTCATGTTGGGCGGGTCGTAGTAGTGGACCCCCTCCAATCCGGCCTCCATCCCGTCAGGGAGGTTGGTGTAGGCGGCGAAGGCCACGTCCTGGATGGTGACACCCTGGTCGGGCGAGCCCTTGACGAAGAACCGCCCCGGCTCCCAGTCGAGGTCCTCCTCGGCCGCCTCGAGGAGGTGGGCGGCGATCGCCTTGGCCTTCTCTCTGATCTTGCGGGATATCACCGCGGTGGCGGCTCCGCCGACCGGGGTGGAGCGGGAGGCGTAGGTGCCCAGCCCGTACGGTGTGTTGTCGGTATCCCCCTCCTGCACCACGATGTCCCCCGCCGGGATCCCCAATTCCTCGGCCACGATCTGGGCGAAGGTGGTCTCATGCCCCTGGCCCTGGCTCTTCACCCCCAGCTTGAGGATCGCCTTGCCAGTCGGGTGGATTCGGAGTTCGGCGGAGTCGAACATCTTGAGCCCGGCGATGTCGTACTCCTTGGAGTGCCCGGCCCCGACCACCTCGGTGAACGAGGCGATCCCCACCCCGATCAGCTTGCCATCTGGGTGCGGCTCCGCCTTCTTCCGCTGCCAGCCCTCGTAGTCGGCCATCTCCAGCGCCAGGTCGAGCGCCCGGTGGTAGTCACCCGAGTCGTAGACGAAACCGGTGGCCGACTTGTACGGGAACTGGTCGGATCGGATGAAGTTGCGCCTGCGGAACTCGACGGGATCCATCCCCAGCTCATAGGCGGCGTTCTGCACCAGCCGCTCGACCAGATACGACGCTTCGGTCACGCGGAACGAGCACCGGTAGGCGACTCCCCCCGGCGCCTTGTTCGTGAACACCCCCTTGGCGCTGACGTGCGCCACCGGGATGTCGTAGCTCCCGGTGCAGATGTGGAACAGCCCGGCGCGGAACTTGGAGGGCTGGGCATCGGCGTAGAAGGCGCCCTGGTCGGAGAGGATCGAGGCCCGCATCGCCAGGATGTGGCCGTCGGCGTCGAGCGCAAGTTCGCCTCTCATGTAGTAGTCGCGGGCGAACCCGGTCGAGATGATGTTCTCCGATCGGGACTCCACCCACTTCACCGGCTTCCCAAGCAGGAGCGAGGCAGCGGTGGCCACCACGTACCCCGGGTAGATGGGCACCTTGTTCCCGAAACCGCCGCCGATATCCGGGGAGATGATCCGGATGTTCTGCTCGGGCAGCCCGGCCACCAGGGCGAAAAGCGTCCGGTGGGCGTGGGGTGCCTGGCTGGTCAGGTAGATGGTGGCCTGCCCGGTTGCCGGATTGATATCGGCGATCACCCCGCATGTCTCCAGAGGGGAGGGGTGCGAACGGGGGTAGAAGGTGTCGAGCGTGACCACCTTGTCCGCCGCGGAGAAGGCTGCATCTGTGCCCGCCTTGTCGCCGGTCTCCCAGGTGTAGGCGACGTTGTCGGTCTGACCCTCCTTCTCGTCCCGGATGAGGGGGGCGTCGGGCTCGAGACCCCGCTGCGGGTTGATGATCACCGGCAGCTCGTCATAGTCCACGTTGATGAGCGAGAGCGCATCGCGGGCGATGTATGGGTCTGTGGCGATCACCGCCGCCACCTCTTGGCCCTGGTAGCGGACCTTGTCGGTGGCGAGCACCGCTTGGGTGTCACCGGAAAGGGTCGGCATCCACGCCAGGTTGTGCGCCGCCATCAACTCACCGGTGACTACGGCGATCACGCCGTCGAGCGCCTCGGCCTCGCTGGCGTCGATCGAAACGATCCGGGCATGGGCCAGGGGAGATCTGAGGATCGCCATGTGGAGCATCCCGGGAAGGACGATGTCGTCCACGTAGCGCCCGGCCCCCTGGACGAAGCGGTCGTCCTCCTTGCGCCGAACCGAATGGCCGATCCCCCCGATCTCGGCGGTGGTGCGAGGCTCCATGGTGGTGGTCATGCCATCTCCTCGGTCCTGGTGGCGGCCATCGTCTCACCGGCCGCCTGGATGGCGGTGACGATGGTCGTGTATCCGGTGCAGCGGCAGATGTTGCCCGAGATCGCCCAGCGCACCTCCTCGTCGGTCGGCGACGGGTTCTCCTCGATCAGAGCCGAGCCGACCAGCATCATCCCCGGCGTGCAGAAGCCGCACTGCAGCCCGTGATGCTCCTTGAACGCGACCTGTATCGGGTGAAGCTGGCCGTTCTGCTTGAGCCCTTCGACGGTGCGTACCGACAGC
>DATADW010000004.1:0-7316 GCA_036258335.1 Acidimicrobiia bacterium | reverse complement strand
CCCCTCCGTAGCGGAGCAACACCTCGTCTATCGCCGCCCGTACCGCTTCCGGGTCGGAGACATCGGCCTGGACCCCCGTTGTCGTGTCGGTTGTTCCGATCTCGTTGGCGGTCTGGGCCGCCGCGTCAGGGTCGATATCGGCTACAGCTACCGCCGCCCCGTTCTCGCTGAAGATGGCGGCGATGGCTCTGCCGATCCCCGAGCCGCCCCCTGTCACCAACGCCACCTTGCCGGTCAGCGGCTTTGCGGGAGGCCTCCGCCTCAGCTTCATCTCCTCCAGCATCCAGTACTCGATCCGGAACTTCTCCCGCTCGGACACCGGCGAGTAGGTGGATACCGATTCCGCCCCCCTGATCACGTTGATGGCATTGATGTAGAACTCGCCGGCAATCCGGGCGCTCGGAGCATCCCGCCCGAAGCTGAACATCCCCACGCCGGGAACCAGGACGATGGCCGGGTCGGCCCCCCGCATAGGTGGTGTCTCCTCGTCGGCGTACCGCTCGTAGTACCGGCGGTACTCCTCGCGGTACTCGGCGTGCAGTTCGTTGATCCGATCGATCTGCGCCTCGATCGGCTCGGTGTGCGGCAGGTCGAGCAGCAACGGTCTGACTTTGGTCCGGATGAAGTGGTCGGGGCACGAGGTCCCCAGCGGCACCACCCGGGGGGCCGCTTCACGACCGATGAAATCGAGGACCAGATCGTCATCGAACCAATGGCCGACCACGGGGTTGTCGGTGGAGCAGGCACCGCGGATCACCGGCGCCAAGGTGGCGGCGCGCCTCCGTTGCTCCTCCGGGGCTAGCGGCTCGAATCCCGGGCGGAGCGGTCCCATCGGATCGGGGCGACCGTGCGTCTCCAGGAAGTCCGCTGCTGTGCGGATAATCGCCAGCGTCGTTGCCTCGCATTGCTCGGAGGTCTCGCCCCACGTCGTCAGCCCGTGCCCGCCCAATATCACACCCCTCATGTTGGGTTGGTCGCGCGCCATCTCGGCGACGTTGAGGCCCAACTCGAACCCTGGGCGCCTCCACGACAACCAGCCGACCTCATCGCCGAAGCACTGCTTTGTCAGCGCCTCGCCGTCGGCGGCCGCCGCCAGAGCGATGACTGCATCGGGGTGGAGATGATCGACATGCGCCGATTGCAATAGACCGTGCATTGCGGTGTCGATACTCGGAGCCGCACCAGGAGGGCCAAAACCGCAGTAGTCGAGGAGAGACTGCATCTCGTCCTCGTGCTGCTCCCCCGGGTAGACCGAGCGGAGCGCCCGCAGCCGATCCACCCGGAGAGCGGCCAGTTGATCGGCACCGAGTGTCCCGAGATCGCCACCCGAGCCCTTGACCCACATGACCTCGACCTCGTCGCCCGATGCAGGGTCAACCGCCGTCGCTTTGGCCGAGGTGTTCCCCCCGCCGTAGTTGGTGTTGCGACGGTCGGCGCCCAGCCGGTTGGAGCGCGCAACCAGCTTCGCGACAGCGGATGGCAAGTCTGGACGTGTCATTGCAGCCGTCGTATTCGGTCAGTCGTTGGATGTTTCATCGATCTCTCACATCCATACCAATGCAGGCACCCCATCGTGACGGCAGTCTGGACCCGGACCGAAGCCCGGGCCCAGGTTTGCCCTCATCGGTCAGCTGTCGATGTTGTCGGCGTTGAACTTCTTGATCGGCCCCAACAGGACGCGGAGGCCAGCATCGCGACCAGGATCCTCCTCGATCGTGTATTCACCCAGGCGACCTGCCACGAACTGTTGGCCTGCCTCCGCCTCGATCTGACC
Organism: Acidimicrobiia bacterium; assembly: GCA_036258335.1. Taxonomy (GTDB): domain Bacteria; phylum Actinomycetota; class Acidimicrobiia; order Spongiisociales; family DATADW01; genus DATADW01. The sequence continues at coordinate 5,542 of DATADW010000004.1, read as the reverse complement.
GGTGGCGAGGCCGTAGCCGACGTAATAGGACAGATAGCCGAGGTCGGGGAAGCTCCACAATGCGAATTCAGGGGCGCATCCGCTGAGCGTGTAGTCGCGCATCTCTGTCGAGACTCCCAAGCCCGAGACCTTGACCCGATCACATTCATCAGCTTGCGTCACGACCTGAGCGGCCGCCACGATGCCGACGGTGGTCGGGGCCATGATCAGGTCCAAGTCGGGATTCTCGAGCAGCTCCTCCGCCCGATCCTGGCTGTCCTGGGGAACGTCGTTCCCGTAGACAGTGTCGACCAGTTCGATGTTCTCGTACTCCGGGGTCGCCAGCAGTTCCTCGAGAGAGGCGATCCAGATGTTCTGGTTCGCTGCTTCGGGCGTCGCGGAGAGAATCGCCATCTGGCCCCCCTCCTCACCGAGGATGCTGCGAGCCATCTCCGCCATCACCTGGCCGGCACCGCTCAAGTCTGCGGGCGCGATGTACACCGACTCGCCCTCGGCGGATGGGATCGGAGAGTCCCAGGTCACGACCGGGATGCCCGCCTCCTGGGCAGCCGCCGCGGCCGGGCCCAGCTGATCACCGGCGTTGTTCGAAACCATGATGACGTCGACCTGCTGCGTGACCGCGTTGGTGACTATGTCGATGCCTGCCGTGGTGTCGGCACAGTCCGCCGGGCCGAGCAGTTCGGTGGGTTCGGAGCCGAGTTCTCCGGCTGCTTCCACCGCCCCATCGTTCGCCTGCGGGAACACAGGATTGGTGGTGCACTTTCCCACGAACGCCCCGGTGATGGAATCGGCGGCGCTGATGGTCACTGGCCCTTCGGCAGCGACCGTGGTTTCAGCCGCAACCGTGGTCTCGGCCGCCACAGTGGTGTCCGCTGCGACCGTGGTGTCCGCCCCTGCAGTGGTATCGGCGGCAGCCGTGGTGACCGCCGCGGCCGTCGTGGTGTCCGCTCCGACAGTCGTATCGGCTCCACCACCGCCACATGCCGCTACGACCATGGCCAGCGCCACCAGGGCGACGGCGGGGATGCGTCGTTTAATCGCTGTCACAATGTCTCCTTCTCTCGGTCGGCTCTCTCACATACGCTCGTAGATGACTCGGATGTACCTCCGTTTCGCTCCTACGTCACGGTGGGGCATGGGCGATCGCCGGTGTCGAACGCCTTTGGCGTGCCTTCTGGACGAGATTCGGAATCAGAACCGACCCGATGAGCAGGAGCCCGATCACCCCGGTCTGGATGAGCCCGTCCACGTTGGTCAGGCCCATCCCGTTGCGGATGTTGAGGACCGTGAAGATGGCCAAGGCCACCCCCAGCATCGACCCTGAACCTCCGAAGATGCTGACCCCGCCGAGAAGGACGATCGTGATGATGTCCAACTCGAAGAACTGGGCCAGATCGCCGCGCACAGATCCCACACGGGCGGCGAACAACACACCCGCCAGGCCCGCCACCAAGCCCGAGGTCACAAAGATCTTCAGCTTTACACCGGTCACTCCGATCCCGGCAAACCGGGCGACCTCGGCGCTGTTGCCGATCGCATACACCTTGCGGCCAAATGAACCGCGTTCGAGGATGATCCAGGCGATTGTCAACTCGACAATGAAGATGACCATGGCGAGCGGGAGCGGACCAAGCAACGGTTGCTGACCGAGCCGGTCGAACCATTCCGGGAAATCGCCCACCGCCGTGTCCTCCAATAAAACCCGCGCCGCTCCGCGGAAGCCGATCAAACCGGCCAATGTGACCACGAGCGAGGGCAGGCCGAAACGGATGACGACTAGCCCTTGAAGCAGCCCCGCCGTGGCTCCTGCCGCTATCGCAATGGCGACACAAACCACAAACGGTACGTCGCCCCCTACGTACAGGGCGGCCATCACGGCGGCTGAGAAACCCATCACCGAGGCTACCGACAGGTCAATCTCCCCGTTGATGATGACGAAGGCCATCACAACGGCGACGATGATCTTTTCGACGGAGAGCCCGAACAGATTGATGAAGTTGCCTACGCCGAGGTAGACCGGCGTAATGGCGATGTTGATCGCGGTCGTGGCAATCAACAGTCCGACAAGCAGGACCTCCCATCGATGGTTTCGGGCCCACTCACGCATCGGCTGACCCGCCTTCGGGGATGCCCTGAGTGACAGGTGCCGGCTCGCCGATGGATCTCCGGACTTCAGCCGCCCAGCGAGAATTGAGCCGCTTCCTCAGGGTCGCATCGAGCACGACCGCCACCAGGATCAAGGCTCCGAGAGCAGCCTCGATCCAGAACTCGCTGATAGCCGGCAACCTGATCAGGCTCAGCCGCAATTCGTCGAGGAGCAGCGCGCCCAGGAAAGCGCCCAGCACGGTCCCCGAGCCCCCGAGGATGCTGACCCCACCCACAACGGCGGCGGCGACCGATCGCAGTTCCAGGCCAGCCCCGGCGGCGGCACTGATGGTGCCAACCCGGGTCAGGTACATGAAGCCGGCCAGCCCGGCGAGGGCTCCCGAGGTGAGAAACGCGAGGAAGATCAACCGGGCGGCTGGCAGCCCCGCTTGGCTGGCGGCATCGGGGTTGGATCCAATGGCGTAGAGCCTTCGACCACCTCTCACTCGAGCAAGGAACCATTGGAAGAAGGCCACCACAGCGATCGTGATCACGAATATCAGGGTGAGGTCGAACCCACCAATAGTGAGCACAGAACGCTGGTTGAATTCGAGAACCCAATCGGGCAATCGATCAACCGTGATGTCGATGCCCCCCGCATACAGGCCCATTGCCGTGCGAAATACTGCCAGCGTCCCCAGCGTGGCGATTATGGCCGGTACCCCACCGAAGGCGACGAGCGCGCCGTTGATTGATCCAAGCACGGCTCCCGCCACAATCGCAATGCCAATCGCCGCGATCGGCCCAGCCGAGCCAAAGGTCGCAAGAAAGTCGCCGGTCAGATAGGCGGTGAATCCGACGATGGATCCGACCGACAGATCGACGTTGCGAGTGATGATCACGATGGATTGGCCAACTGCCAGGATCGCCACGATGACCACACTGGTAGTAAGCCGATCAAAGAAACGCGCCCCCGGATACTCATCGATGAAGAAACTGAAGACGATCATGGAGAATGCGATCATCCCCAGTAGCGATATCTCTTTGATCCGATCGGGCTGCGGAAATCGCCTCGGACGCGCTATCGCAGCGCTCGCATCCGTGGTCATTCGGCGCCCACGGCCAGCGCCATCACCTCTTCCTGGGTGGCTCTTGCACCGCGGAAGATCGCTCTGAGCACCCCCTCCCGCATGACAGCCACGCGATCGCTCATCGCCAGGACTTCCGGCAGATCCGATGAGATCAAGATGATGCCCATTCCGGAACGCGCCAACTCGTCGATGAAGCGGTGCACGTCCGCCTTGGCACCTACGTCGATTCCTCTGGTGGGCTCATCGAGAACCAGGATCCGTGGCTCTGCGTTCAACCACTTGGCGAGCATCGTCTTCTGCTGGTTGCCACCGGACAACTGCCCCACCGGTGTCCTGAGACTCGGTGTCTTGATCCCAAGGCGTTGTCGGAAGGTCTCGGCATCGGAGCGTTCTCGCGCTGCGTCGAGGAGGCCGAATCGTGCGGTGTACCGCTTTAGCGTCGCCAGGGTGATGTTGGCGGTCACCGATTGGGGGAGCGATAGGCCCGAGCGCCTCCGGTCCTCCGACAGGTAGGCGATGCCGTGTCTCAGGGCATCGCCCGGGGAGGAGATAGTCAGTTCCTTGCCGTCGAGCTCTATCGAGCCGGTGTCGGCGGGTGCGACACCAAAGAGAGCGAGACCGACGTCGGTCCGGCCCGCGCCAACCAGACCGGCGAACCCGAGTACCTCACCTCGGCGCAACTCGAAGCTGATGTCTGCGAAGACGCCCGTGCGGCCCAGGCCGCTCACTCTCAGCACCGGATCTCCCTCGTGATGCTCCGTCCGCGCGAAGAAGTCGGCAGGGTCTCGGCCGACCATCTCGCGGACCAGAGAGTCCTCGGTCACATCGGCGGCGACGCGGGTCGAGATGTGCCGCCCATCGCGGAACACCGAGATGCGGTCCGAGATGGCAAAGATCTCCTCGAGGCGGTGGGTGATGAAGAGGATTGCGGCCCCCGAGGCCTTGAGTTGCCGCACCTGACGGAACAGCCGATCCACCTCGTGGGCGGACAGGGCCGCCGTCGGCTCGTCCATGATCAGGACTCGGGTGTCGAGCGAAATCGCCTTGGCGATCTCGACGGCCTGCTGCCCGGCGACGGTCAGACCGGCCGCGGGCAAACGGGGATCGATATGGACGTCCAATGTGGCCAGGATCTGGGATGCGTCGCGAGCCATCGCCTGCTGGTTGACCAGGAGTCCCCTGTCCTGGTGACCGATGAATATGTTCTCCGCCACACTCAGGTCGGGAAAGATCGACGGTTCCTGGTAGATGGCGGCGACACCGAGCTGTTGTGCCTCGGCTGCATTCCGAGGAGCGAACGGTTGACCGTCCAGGGTCATCTCGCCTTCGTCGGCCGCGTAGATCCCGGTCATCATCTTGATCAGGGTGGACTTGCCCGCACCGTTCTCGCCGACCAGGGCGTGGATCTCGCCGGAACGGAGCGTGAGGTCGACATCGGAGAGCGCCTGCGTAGCACCGAACCGCTTGGAGACACCCTCGATTACGAGGAGCGGCGCTTCGTCGGTCACGCGGTCCACGGAAGTGTGATCAGCACGACGCCCGTCCCCACCCGACCGCCTCCTCAACGTTCAAAGGTGTGAATTATCACACTACCTCACACGGATGGATACCGGAAGCCCTCTTTTCGCGGTGGGTCCTACCTGCCGACACGATCAGCCGCCGTCCGCCGTCTGCCGCCTGCCGTCTGCCCTGTTCCGGCAGAATGCCGGGATCGACACACAAGTGGTGATCGTCGGCGGCGGGCCGGCAGGTCTGCTGCTCTCTCATCTGCTCCACCTCGGGGGCGTCGAGAGCGTGGTCCTCGAGCGTCAGACCAGGCAGCACGTCATGGAGCGGATACGGGCCGGCGTCCTCGAGTTCGGCACCACCCGCGTGCTGCGCGACGCCGGGCTCGGTGAGCGGATGCTGCGCGAGGGCTTCATCCACCGCGGTGTCGCCATCGCATTCGGAGAGCGGGTGCTGCGGATCGACTTCAAGGAGGCGACCGACAAGTACGTCACCATCTATGGGCAGACCGAGGTGCAGAAGGATCTCTTCGCTGCAGCGGATGCGCGGGGCGCTCTGGTCATCGACCAAGTTGAAGATGTCGAGATCCACGACGCCGACACCGAATCGCCATCGGTCACCTTCGTACGTGGTGGGGAACGGGAGCGCGTGGGCACCGTATTCGTCGCCGGGTGCGACGGGTCGCACGGGGTGAGCCGAGAGACGATCCCGCTCCAGGTGATCCGCACCTTCGAGCGCGACTACCCGTTCGGCTGGATTGGGGTTCTAGCCGAGACGCCGCCGGTGAGCAACGAGCTCATCTATGCCAACAGCCAGCGTGGCTTTGCCCTGTGCTCGATGCGGAACCCTCACCTGAGCCG
>DATADW010000003.1:0-4351 GCA_036258335.1 Acidimicrobiia bacterium | reverse complement strand
GGTCGAGGTCCCCATCGAGACTCCGCTCGAGCCAACGACCGGCCACCGGTTGGGAAAGGACCTTGTGGCGGTGGCGGTGCTGCGCGCCGGTCTCGGCCTGCTCGAGGCGGTGCTCGACCTCCTCCCCGGGGTCAAGGTCGGCTACGCCGGGGTGCAGCGTGACGAGGAGACCGCGCTACCTCTCGAGTACTACACCAAGCTCCCCACTCTGGCCGAGGCGCGGGTCCTGGTGCTCGAGCCGATGCTGGCCACCGGCGGATCGCTGTCCTGGGCCATCGGCAAGGTCAAGGAGGGCGGTGCCCGCGACATCGTCGCCCTGTGCGTGGTGGCGGCACCGCCGGGGGCAGCAGTGATCGAGCGTGACCATCCCGATGTCCGGGTGGTGGCCAGCTCGCTCGACCGCGACCTCGACGACCACTTCTACATCCGCCCCGGTCTCGGGGACATGGGCGACCGGCTCTTCGGGACTCTGTGACGTCCTCTTTCCGCGAGGCTGTGATCGGTGTGGTCACCGGCTTGCGCCCCGGCGAGGTCGTCTCCTACGGCGAGGTGGCGGCTCAGGCGGGCCGGCCCGGTGCAGGCCGAGCGGTGGGCCGCATCCTCGCCGAGGTCGAGAGTCCCATCCCCTGGTGGCGAGTGGTGGGTCACGACGGGAGGCTCCGGTCGCCTTCGGTGCATCGCCAGGCTGAGCGGCTCGCCAACGAGGGCGTCATCGTGAGCGGAGGGCGGGTGCGAAGCGTCTCACCGCGCTGAGCTACCGGGACCTCACGTACCAGCCGTGGAATCCGACCGTGGTCCGATGAAGCCCGACCTACGATCGTCCATGTTTCCCCTATGACGACTCGTGAGTCGCCCCTGCAGGTATTGCGCGACGGCTACCGCCTGGTCGCCGGGTTCGTGCGCGTCCACCCGGTTTCGTTCCTGGTTGCTGTCAGCGGGGCAGCGATCTTTGCCTCCGGGGTGATCCTCTCCGCATGGGTCATAGGACGGGCAACCGATCAGCTCATCATCCCGGTGCTCGATCAGGGTGTCTCCCCTTCCGGTCTGGTGCTCCCCGTCGTCCTGTCGATCTTGGCGGTGGCGGTGTGGAAGGCGGCCGGGATAGTGCTCCGCCGCACCGGTGCGGGATGGCTCCAGTTCCAGACCAGGGCAGATGTCCGCAAGAAGCTGATCTCGCACCAGCTGCGGCTCGGGCTGAGCTGGTTCCGCCGCCAGTCGGTCGGTGACCTGTTGGCGGTCAGCGAGACCGACGCCAGCCAGGGGACCTTCATCCTTGCACCGCTCCCGTTCGGCACCGGCGCCGCGCTGCTCTTGGTGGGCACGATCGTCGTGATCTTCGCCCTCGACCCGATCCTCGCCCTGCTCACGTTTGTTGCGCTCGTTGTGGCGACTGCGGTCGACGTGCGCGGCTCATGGAAGTTGTTCGAGGCCTTCCAGGAGGTACAGCGGCTGCGCGGTGAGACCAGCACGGTGGCGCATGAGAGCTTCGACGGTGCGCTGACGGTCAAGGCGCTGGGAAGGGAGGACTTCGAGACCGAGCGGTTCTCTCGGGCGGCGCACCGGCTGCGGGACAAGGTGATCACCGTCGAGCGGGCGGCGGCGACATACCGGTCGGTAGTCGAGTCTTTCCCCGCAGTCACCACGGTCCTCGTGCTGACGTTAGGAACGATGCGGATCGCCGCCGGCGCCATCACGCCCGGGGAGTTGGTGTCGGTCGCCTACCTGCTCTCGCTCATCTCGGTCCCGATGCGGCTCATCGGCTACGTGTTGTGGGACCTCGCCGAGAGCCTGGCAGGCTGGCGGCGAGTGCGCGAGGTGCTCGACGCCGACGAGCTGGTGGAGCACGGCCCGCTACGCGCCCTGGAGGACGACTCCGGGGCGAGGGTCGGAGGGGAAGACATCGGGTTCGGTTACGACGAGGGTGAGACGGTCATCTCCGAACTCGAGCTGGACGTCCCACCCGGGAAGGTGGTGGCGATGGTTGGCCGCACCGCTTCGGGTAAGTCCACCCTCGCCGTCCTGCTTGCCCGGCTCTGGGACCCTTCCACCGGAATCATCCACCTCGACGGCCGCGATCTGAGGTCTTTTGCCCGGTCGGAGCTGGCGAGGGAGGTGGCATTCGTCTCCCAGGAGACGTTCCTCTTCGACGACACGGTGCGGGGCAACATCACGCTCGGCCTCACCATCCCCGACGACGAGGTCAGGGAAGCCGCCCGCCTCGCTGGAGCTGACGGGTTCATCAGCCAGTTGCCCGCGGGCTACGACACCCGGATCGGGGAGCGGGGCACCTCGCTCTCCGGCGGCCAACGGCAACGGCTGGCGCTGGCGCGTGCCCTGGTGCGGCGTCCCCGCCTCCTCATCCTCGACGACGCCACCTCGGCGGTGGATCCCTCGGTCGAGGCCGAGATCCTGCGAGGGCTGCGTCACGCCGGGCTGCCGTCCACAGTCATCGTGGTGGCCTACCGGCGCTCGAGCATCGTGCTGGCCGACGAGGTGATCTACATCGAGGACGGGCGGGTCGTGGCACAAGGGAGTCACCGCGACCTGCTGGAGAGGGCTCCCGGGTATGCCCGACTGCTGCGCGCCTACGACGAAGACGCCGCCGCCCGAAGACAGGAGGCCAGGGAGCGAACGGTTGACCGGGCACACCGGGCACCCGATGAGGTGCGAACGTGAGCACCATCGCCCCTGCTGCGACAACGACCTCGGCCCTGTCGCGCGCCTTCCGGCTGGCGCCGGCGCTGGGCCGCGGGCTGTGGCTCACCATCGTGCTCGCCGTCGCCGGCACCGCCTCGCAGGTGGTTGTGCCGATTCTCATCCAGCAAATGACCGACAACGAGATCCTCGGCGAGGGCGGCGTGGACATCGAGGGCGCGCTCACTCTCGGTGGCATCGCCCTCCTCGCCATTGCCGCCGGGGTGGTTGCGCAGCGGGCGGCATTGGCGCGGCTCGCCACCTCGTCGGCCACCGGGCTCGCTGACCTCAGGGTTGGCACCTTCCGCCATCTCCACCAACTCTCGATGCTCCACGTCCAGTCGCAGCGCCGGGGCGCCCTCGTGGCGCGGGTTACATCGGACCCGGAAACCATCCAGGACTTCATGGGTTGGGGCGGCGTGGGGATGCTGGTCGGATCGGCGCAGGTGGTCCTCGCATTCACGGTGATGGCCATCTACCGCTGGTACCTGGCGCTGCTCGTCCTCGGCGGCGTCGTGCTCTACGCCCTCCTGCTTCTGTGGTTCCAGCGGATCCTGCGCCGGGCACACGACCACGTCAGGGAGCGGGTGGCCGACAGCCTCTCCGCGCTGAGCGAGGCCATAGCCGGTCTGCCGGTGGTGCGCGCCTACGGGGCGGAGAGGGCCACGACCGCCAAGGTGGAGGGGGCGCTCGACGCCCAGTTCGAAGCCGAGTTCCGAACCGCTCGGCTTGGCGCCGGTCTGTTCTCCTCGGCGGACCTGTTCGCCGGGACGCTCACCGCGGCGGTGGTGGCCGTCGGGGTAATCACCGGGGTTGCCGACGGCACATCTGCGGGGACGCTGATCGCTTTCCTCTTCCTTCTCAACCTCCTGGTCGAGCCGGTCCAGATCCTGGTGGAGACGCTCGACCAGGCGCAGACCGCCGGTGCAGGGCTGCGGCGGATCCTCGGGGTACTCGACACTGCGGTGGACGTGGCCGACCCCCCCGACGGGGTGGACCTGCCCGAAGGTGGGCTCGACGTGCGGATGGAACAGGTCAACTACCGCTACCCGGACGGTGGTGACGACGTGCTCCAGAACGTCTCGGTTCGGATCGAGGTGGGGAGACGTGTTGCGGTCGTGGGAGAGACCGGGTCGGGCAAGACCACCTTCGCCAAGCTGGTCACCCGACTGTTCGACCCGACGGAGGGTGAGGTGGTTGTCGGGGGGATCCCGGTGAACCGGGTCAGGTTCGCCTCGCTCCGCTCCCGTGTGGCATACGTGCCGCAAGAGGGCTTTCTCTTCGACGCCTCGGTGGCGGACAACGTGCGCTACGGACGTCTCGCCTCAAACGACGAGGGGGTACGGGCCGCCTTCTACGACCTCGGTCTCGACGAGTGGATGGACTCGCTGCCCGAGGGGCTCGACACCTTTGTCGGAGAGCGTGGTGGTCGGTTGTCCGCCGGGGAGCGTCAGTTGGTGGCCTTGGTGCGCGCTTGGATCACCAACCCCGATCTGCTGGTGCTCGACGAGGCGACGTCGGCGGTCGACCCGGCGCTCGAGGTGCAACTTCGGCGCGCCATCGAACGCCTCACCGCCGGGCGGACCTCGATAACCGTCGCCCACCGCCTCTCCACCGCCGAGGCCGCAGACGAGATCCTGGTCTTCGATGAGGGGCG
>DATADW010000002.1:0-13097 GCA_036258335.1 Acidimicrobiia bacterium | reverse complement strand
CAACTCCAGGGGACAGAACCGCCTCGGGTAATCCGGGTCGCACCCTTCGGTGATCCCGGCGGAGGCGACCCGGTCGATGTCTTTCTCGAACGTGGAGCGGTCGTCGTCGCTGAAACGATCAACCTTGCTAGGGGGCAGGTCGAACCCCCGGTTGAGGAAGGCAGCCATCTGGCCCCTCGTGACGAACTCGTCGGGGCAGAAGAGCCGGGGGTGGGCGGCGTCGCAACCCCGGGTTATCCCGGCAGTGGCGACACGGTTGATGTCCTCCTCGAATGTCGAGCCGTCGTCATCGTCGAAGGCGTCACCAGATGCCGGCGGCAGCCGCAGCGACCGCCGTAGCAGCGCCGCCATCTGACCGCGGGTGATCGGGTCCGCAGGGCAGGTGAAGTCTGAGAGGGGTGGATTGCAGCCCCTGAGCACGCCGATGGCCGCCAGCGCCTCGATGTAGCCCTCATGGGTCGACCCGTCATCGTCGAAGAAGGTGCCGCCTGGCTCCAGATCGGGCGCGATGAGGTTGTCGGTCTCGGGCCCAGTGGCGAAGGCGGTGGCGAGAAGCACGGCCAAAGCCACCAGAGGTGATGTCATCGGCGGTGCAACCTAGCGGTGGGACCTGCTGCGAGCGCGGACCTACTGACGGGACGGGTTTGTCAGGGGAGGCCGTTATCCTTCGACGATCAACCACGGGGGTGAACTGGATTCGACGTTGAGAGTTGAAGCGACGGAAGCGAGCCGAGGTCCCCGGAGTCCTCGTTAAAGAACCGGGACACACCAAGAAGTGCCGACGACAGTCTGGCCCTGGCTGCCTGAACACCGCAGCCCGTCCGCCCGGTGGGTGCCTACCCCGCCGGATCCGGGCGTCGTAACGTAGGCGGCTCCCCCGGGGATCCGGGACCTGGGGGCTGAGATAACTCCGGATAGGGAGGTGGGTCACTCGCCGTCAGGGTCCACCTTTCCGAAACGCTCCTGACGGCTGCGCTCGGAGATGCCGTCGCCGATGTCTCAGCGGACCGGGGTTCGACTCCCCGCACCTCCACTACGGCCCGCCGCTAGGCGGGCCGTTGCACACCATCAGGTCCCGCTTACCATTTCCAAGTGACATTCCCGGGTCCCGGCTTCGGGTCGGTTGCTGGCTACGAGGAGCGACGCATCCAGGAGCTTCGGCGCTGGAAGCGCCGCGCCAACGGGTTCCTCCTCGGGGCGTTGGCCGTGTTCGTGGTCAGCCACTTCTTCGGCTCCGATGGCGTCGTCAACGGATTTGTGAGGGCGGCTTCTGAGGCCGCCCTGATCGGTGGGATCGCGGACTGGTTCGCGGTCACCGCTCTGTTCAGGCATCCCCTTGGCATCCCGATACCGCACACGGCCCTGATCCCGCGGAGCAAGGACGAGATCGGCCGTGGCTTGGCCGAGTTCGTCCAGCAGAACTTCCTCGACCCAACCAATCTCCACAGCTGGCTTTCCGGCTCCAATATCGCCGGGCGCCTGGCCACGTGGCTCCAGGCGCCGGATCACAGCGAGCGGGCAGCACGGCGCGCCGTCCAGGCCGCAGCCACCGCCGCCGAGTCATTCGATGACGAAACGGTGGCGGCGGTGGTCACTCAAGCTTCCCTGGATTGGATCCGGCAGACCCCGGTCACCCCGCTCATCTCGCTGGTGGTCGATTCTTGGCTCAAGGGCGGCCACACTCAGGAGTCGATTGAGGCCGTCCTGCGTGGGATGGACGTCGTCCTGGTCGACAACCTGCCCTATTTCAAGGAGAGCTTCGACCGGTCGGCCCCGTGGTGGATGCCGCAGTGGGCAGGGGACCTCGTCTTCGAGAGGATCATCGCTTCGTTTCGGATTCTCATCGAAGACGTCGTTTCGGATCCAAGCCATCCGGTGCGCGCCGACATCGAGCGGATGCTGAGCCGGGTTGCCGACGACCTGCGCAATTCGGCCGATCTCGCGGCCCGGATCGAGGGATCGAAGCTGCGGCTCCTCGACTCCCCGGAGTTATCCGCGGCGATCGAGTCGCAGTGGCAGGTGCTGCGAGAGGGCCTGGCTCGGGCCGCGGACGAGCCCGGCTCCGAGTTGGAGAAGACACTGGCCGAGCTGATCCGCTGGTGGGCCCAGCGCGTGCTGGACGATGAGCTGTTGCGGGCCAGAATCGACAATTGGATTGCCGAGACCGCCGAACGTCTTGCCCGGCAATGGGACGATGAGGTCGTTGGGCTGATCGAGACGACGGTGGCGGGATGGGATGCCACCGAGATCTCTCGTCGCCTCGAGCTGCAATTGGGGCGCGACCTCCAATTCGTTCGCATCAACGGGACCGTCGTCGGGGCACTGGTCGGCATCGCCATCCATGTCTTACTTCTCCTGGCCGGCTGACGACCCTCGGGCTGGAGCCTCCGCCCCGTCTCAGTCCCCGGTCTGGGCGTCCTCCAGCTCGCCAAAGCGATCCAACTCGACACGCTCCAGCCGGATGCGGTTGGCGTAGGTGGAGAACACCAGGTATGCGGAGAGACGGTTCATGCCCTGGGCCCACGGGGGGACGTAGCGGGGCTGGGCCACGGTCCCATCGTCGAACAGTGGTTGCAGCCTCACCACATCGCCCAGCGTGAGCCTCCCGGCGAACAGGTCGGGGATCATCCCCGGGCGGTTTTCGGCGATGGCTTTGGTGAGGAAGGTGTGGACCAGTGCCAACCCCTCCAGGTACACGGCGTCCTTGGTGAACGCAGCGCCCCCGGCCGGATCTCCTCCCCTGAGGACACGCTGAGCCGACTGGTAGGACTCCTCGGGGCTCTGTCCAGCGTCGAGGAAGAACGTGAAGAGGTCGATGAAATCGGCCCCATCGAGCGCCGCCTGCACGGCATTGACCCGCAGAGCGATGCGGCGCAGCCGGCTCATGTCCATCGAGTACGTGGCCAGCTCGGAGAACGTGGCCAGTCCTTCTTGGGTCTTCGTGGTCCTCGGGGCGGAGAGCGCCATAGACGTGAGCAGCGGTTGCTTCTTCCCGTTCAGCACCGTGGTGGTGTGGACGAAGGCCTCGTGGTTGGTGAGCTGGTCGAGGTCGTTGCGGCTGAACATTGCCCCGCCCCTGATCTTGACCTTCTTGCTCCCTGCGGCCGCCTTGGCCGCCATGTCGGGGTCCACCACGACCGCGACGTCGTCGTCGGTGAAGAAGTCGCCGAGTCGAGCGGAAAGCTCGGCGGCGAAATCGTCGGCCGGTATGTCGGTCACCGCCTCGGCTATGTCCCCCGATCCGAGGATCTCGTCGGTGAGCTCTAGTAAGCCGTCGGCCAGTCTCAGCGCCGATGTGCCCTGGCGCTCGTAGACGTAATCGGGGCGGCCGTAAAGCTCGACGGACCTCTCGGTGAAGGCGGGCGTCCCGATGGCCTCCATCATCCTGGCCAGGATGTGGTAGCAGCGGGCGGTGGAGTGGATGAACTCACCGAGTGGGTGGGAGCGATCGGCCTCGGCCATCACCGATTCGAGCGCCGCCTTCGACTCAGGGTGCGTTGCGGGCCGCGCTTCCACCACCGGGATGCTGGGATTACCGGCCCGCCAGCCATTGAGGAACCGATCCCGCTCCTCGTCTGGCCACCGCAGCCGGTCGAGCAGCCTGATCGTCCGCGCCGCCCGGACCAACTCGCCGTCGAGCCGGGCAATGTGACGTTGGTCGGCTCGTCCATCGATCTGCTGCATGGGGCCTCTCTCGCTCAAGGGTGCTGACTGCACGGCCGACCCTATCCTCGATGAAGGTGCGGTCGATATACGAGACCGAGGATCACGAGGCGGTCCGGGCACAGACCCGGCGCTTTGTCGAGACCGAGGTCGTGCCCAATGCGGCGGACTGGGAGGAGGCGGGACAGGTGCCGCGCGCGATCCTCCTCGAGATGGGGAAGATCGGGTTCTTCGGGCTGCGCCTGCCTGAGGAGCACGGTGGGGTGGCGATGGGACCGCTGGCATCCGTGGTCTTCGCCGAGGAGTTGGGGCGGTCCACCTTCGGCGGATTCGCCATAACCGTCCTCGTCCACACCGACCTGGCAACGCCCTACCTGCTCAACTTCGGCAGCGATGTGCAGCGCAAGCGCTGGCTCCCGGGGATTCTCAGTGGCGAGACTCTCACCGCGATCGCCGTCACCGAGCCCGATGCCGGCTCTGACGTAGCGGCCATACGGACCAGAGCGCGACGGGACGGCGACGGGTACGTCATCGACGGCACCAAGATGTTCATCACCAACGGCTCCACCGCCGACCTCGTATTCGTCGCCGCCCGCACCGAGCCCTCGGTCAAGGGGTCGCGTGGGATCTCGATACTGGCCGTGGAGCGCGGCGCCGAGGGCTTCACCGTGGGACGGTCGCTCTCCAAGATGGGGTGGCGCTGCTCGGACACAGCCGAGTTGGTCTTCGAAGAGTGCTGGGTGCCCGCCGACCAGCTCATCGGCGAGCCCGAGCGCGGCTTCTACCACGTGATGCACAACTTCCAGACCGAGCGCCTCGTGATCGGTGCCATGGCAATGGGGGAGTCCCAACGGGCCATCGAGATGACGGTCTCCCACCTTCGCCAGCGACGGGCCTTCGGCGCCCCCCTCTGGGACAAGCAGGCGGTGAGGCACCGACTCGCCATGCTGCAGGCCAAGGTCGAGGCGGGTCGTCAGCTGCTGTATCACACCGGCTGGCTGCTCGAGCAGGGCGACGATGCGGTCCGTCAGGTGTCGATGGTGAAGAGCTACTGCGGTGAGCTGGCCAACGAGGTCCTGGCGGCATGCGTCCAGTTCCACGGCGGGATGGGGTTCATGACCGAGACCGCCGTCGAGCGGATGTACCGCGACGTGCGGATCCACACGATCGGGGGCGGCGCCACCGAAGTCATGCTGGACGAGATCGCCAAGCGCTCCTAGGCCAAGGGTTTCAATCGACGGGTCGGACCCGCAGGTCAAGCGCCACCCAGAGCAGCCGGGCGTACGGGTAGAACAAGATCGGGAAGACGCCGTTGACCGCAAGGGCGGTCACGAGCAGCGCCGTCCACGGCACCTCCGGCCAGGTGGCGGCGACCATGGCGATGACCAGCAGGGCAAAGAGGCCGAAGGTGACGGCGGTGTCGATGGTGATGGCGCCCACCCAATAGCCCTGCTCGCGCTCGAAGCGGTGACCGCAGCTCGGGCAGGTCTCGGCCATCGCCATCCACCGTTGGTACACGGGCCCGCCCCCACAGCGGGGGCAGCGCCGGGAAAGCGCCCTCCCGACCATCTTGCCCAGACCCGGGCACGGCTCCACCATCCGATCGTAGGGTCTCGGTTACCGTGGCGGGAGAGTGGACGAGCGCTTCCTCCGGGCACGGATCGACTACGAGACGGTGGGTCTCGACCGCGCCGATCTCGATCCTGACCCGGTCGCCCAACTGGCCACATGGCTCCACGCCGCCCATGAGGGTGGGCTACCCGAGCCCAACACGATGATCGTTGCCACCGCCGGCAGCGATGCCCACCCGTCGGCGCGGGCGGTACTCCTCAAGGGGCTCGACAAACGGGGCCTCGTCTTCTACACGAGCTATCGCAGCCGGAAGGGGAGCGAACTGGCGGAGAACCCGCGAGCCGCTGCCTGCTTCGTTTGGCTGGAGCACCACCGTCAGGTGCGGGTGGAGGGAGTGGTGGAATTGATCGACGAGGCCGAGTCCGATCGCTACTTCGCATCCCGGCCCCGCGGTGCCCAGCTCGGTGCCGCCGCCTCGTCGCAGAGCGAGGTGGTGGCCGATCGCGCCACGCTCGACTCTGCCGTCGCCCGCCTTGTCGAGGGCACGGGTGATGCCGCGGTGGCGCGGCCCGTGTGGTGGGGGGGATACCGGATCGTCCCCGAGGTGTTCGAGTTCTGGCAGGGGAGGAGCGACCGGCTCCACGACAGGTTCCGTTACCGGCTCGACTCCGGCCAATGGGTCGTCGAGCGGTTGTGGCCATGAACCTGTCGTCGTCCTTGGTCGATGAGATGGTGGAGCACGCCCGGGCGTGCTTTCCCAACGAGGCTTGCGGCTTGTTGGTCGGCTCGGGCCGCGCCTCGGTGGTGACCTTCCATCGCTGTGCCAACGTCGACGCCTCGCCGTCGAGCTTCACCATCGACCCCACCGACCACTACCGAGCGATGAAGCAGGCGGACGGCGCCGGAATGGAGATCACCGGTGTCTTCCATTCGCACACGCACAGCGCCCCCTATCCTTCCCCCACCGATCGCCGCCAGGCGTCCGACCCCGAATGGGTCCATCTGATTCTCGGAATGGCGGACGTCGCCCAACCCGAGCTCCGTGCCTGGTGGTTGGAGGATGGGAAGCTGACCGAGGAGCCCCTCGTTGTGGAGTGAGCGATGAAGGCGACCGTTCGAGTGCCCACGGTGCTGCGGCCACACACCGGTGGTGCCGCCGTGGTGGAGGCGGAGGGTGTCACTCTGGGGGCGCTGCTCACCGATCTGGGAGAGCGGCACCCCGGTATCACCGAGCGAATCCTCGATCCCGGGGGCGGGCTGCACCGCTTCGTCAATGTCTTCGTCGGTGACGAGGACGTGCGGTACCTCGAAGGGCTCGACACGCCGATCTCCGAGGGGACCGAGGTCTCGATACTCCCGGCGGTGGCCGGTGGTTGAGCCTGCGGAGCCGGCGTGTCGGCGAGCGCGGCCCGAGATGACGGCCGACCGGTCGGCGGCACGCCGCTCGTTCGGCTGAAGCACCTCTCTCCTTCTCCGGCAGTGGAGATCTGGGCGAAGCTGGAATGGCTCAACCCCACCGGCTCGGTGAAGGACCGTGTCGCCGAGGCGATGGTGGAGGAGGCGAGGTCCACGGGTTTGCTCGGGCCAGGGACCCGGCTGGTGGAGCCGTCTTCGGGCAACACGGGGATCGCGCTGGCGAGGATCGCTCGGCGGGAAGGTCTCGATCTCACCGTGCTGGTGCCCGACAACGTCAGCAACGAGCGTCTCGATCTCCTCCGCGCCTGGGGGGCCAACGTCGTTCTCACCCCGGGCGAAGAGGGAACCAATGGCTCGATCTCCCGGGCGACCGACCTGGCCGCTGAAGGCGGTCACCTCATGTTGTTCCAGTACGGCAATCCGGCCAACCCCTGGGCCCACGAGACGGGGACCGGTCCGGAGATCCTCGGCTCGCTCGACCGGGTGGATGCCTTCGTGGCCGGGCTCGGGTCGGGGGGGACCTTGATGGGAGTCGGCAAGGCGCTCCGTCAAGTGCATCCTTCGGCGCAGATCGTGGCCGCCGAGCCGCCGGTTGGGGAGACGGTGGCCGGACTCCGGTCGCTCGACGACGGATATATCCCGCCGGTGTTCAACCCGACGGCAATCGACGCCAGGATCCTGGTGCGCACCGAGGACGCGGTGGCCATGACGAGACGACTGCTCTCCGAGGAGGGGCTCTTCGCCGGTGTCTCCTCCGGGGCAGCGGCTCACGCCGCGGCCCGGTGGGCGCAGCGTCTCGACGAGGGTGTCGTGGTTACCGTTTTCCCCGACTCCGGGGCCAAATACTTGAGCTCGAGGCTGTGGTCCGGCACTCTCGACGAAGCGGTTAGGCGTCTGGGCACCCAGCTCTACTTCTGAGCAGAGCCCGCTGGGACAAACCCCCGACATCAGTCTGGTGGGAGATGGTCTGCGGTGCGGTACCGTGACCCTGGTGCAATTGACAGTCCTCGGCAGCAACGGCACCTACTCGACGCCCGGCCGGCCCGCTTCCGGCTACCTTGTTCGCCACGACGACACCCAGATCCGGTTGGACGCCGGGCCCGGCACCTTCGCCGCCCTCCAAGCCGTCACCGACTTCGTGTCGCTCGACGCGGTGATCCTGTCGCACGTCCACGCCGACCATTGCACCGATCTCATCGGCTTCTACCACGCGGTCCGCTACGGCGCCCAGCGCAGAGAGGGTATCCCGATCTACTGCCCGGAGGGACTTCCAGACCGGCTGCTCCACTTCATGGGCGCAGCGGACGGGGACACCGCCAGCACGTGCGAGTTCGTCGTGGTCGGCGACGGGGACGAGATCGAGGTGGGGGGGATCGAGATCCGGTTTGCCACTACGCAGCACTCCGTGCCCACGCTCGCCTCCCGGCTGGAGTGTGACGGCCGGGTCCTTGCATACTCGGCCGACACCGGCCCCGAGGGCGATTGGCCTGGTCTGGCAAAAGAAGCGGACCTGATGCTCATCGAGGCCACCTATCAGGGTGCGTCCGAGGACAAGCCGTGGGCCCACCATCTCACTGCCGGTGAGGCGGGGGAGATTGCCCGGCGGGTCGGCGCTCGGAAGGCGGTTCTGACCCACATATGGCCGACACTCGACCCCCGTCAATCGGTGGAGGAGGCCTCCGCCACGTTCGGTCGCCCTGTGGACCTGGCGGTCCCCGGCACCGAATCGACCGTGTGATATGGGACGGGCGAGGGCCCATGACGAGTTGCGGCCGGTCAAGCTCACCCGTCGGTACACCGAGATGACGCCAGGGTCGGTGCTGATCGAGTTGGGGCGCACGTGGGTGCTGTGCACCGCGTCGGTCGAGAGCGAGGTCCCGCGCTGGATGCGCGACAGCGGACGAGGGTGGGTCACAGCCGAGTACGGCATGCTCCCCGGCTCGAGCGGCGAACGCATCCGGCGCGACTCGTACCAGGGAGGCCGCGCCCACGAGATTTCGCGTTTGATCGGACGATCGTTGCGCGCCGTTGTCCGTCTCGACGCGATCCCCGAGATGATGGTGAGAGTCGACTGCGATGTGCTCCAGGCGGATGGAGGCACACGGACCGCCGCCATCACCGGGGCTTGGGTGGCGCTCCACGACACGCTCTCCGCCGCAGTCGATCGAGGAGGACTCACCGAGGTCCCGCTTATCGACCAGGTCGCAGCGGTCTCGGTTGGGATCGTCGACGGTCGGACCATGCTCGATCTGGAGTACGAGGACGACGTCGCCGCCGAAGTCGACATGAACGTGGTGATGACCGGCAGGGGCCTGCTTGTCGAGGTCCAGGGAACGGCGGAGGGCCAGCCCTTCCTCCGCAACGAATTGGATGAGATGCTCGACCTCGCTCAGGGCGGGATAGAGACACTGTGCGAGTTCCAGCGTCAAGCAATCGCCACGTGATCGAACGGCTCGTCGTCGCCACCCAGAATCCGGACAAGCTCGCCGAAATCGAGGCGGTGCTCATCGACTCGGGCCTGGTGGGGGAGGTGGCCCAGGGTCTGAGCTGGCCCGAGATCGAAGAGACCGAGCCCACCCTCTTGGGCAACGCCCGGCTCAAGGCACGGACGGTGTGCGATCTGACCAGGCTCCCCGCGCTGGGCGATGACACCGGTCTCGAGGTGGCTGCGCTCGGCGGGGCACCCGGGGTGCGTACTGCCCGATTCTCCGGTCCGGGGGGCACCTACGCCTCGAACCGGGCGGCCCTGCTGGCGGCGCTCGATGGAGTGACCGACCGAAGAGCGGTGTTCCGGACCGTGATGTGCGTCGCCTGGCCGACCGGTGAGGAAGTAGTGGCCGCCGGCGAACTGGAAGGCGCAATCGCCCTCGAGGAGCGGGGCTCGGACGGATTCGGGTACGACTCCATCTTCGAGATGGACCGCCGCACCCTTGCCGAATGGGGTCACGAGGCCAAGCTCCGTTTCAGCCACCGCACCCGGGCGATACAGGCTTTGGCCGAAGCTCTTGCCGGGTCATAGGGTTGAGGCATGGGAAAGCGGGTGCCCTTCACGGGTACGGAGAAGGAAAGCCTCGTCGCCAGCCTGGACCGGCACCGAGATGTTGTGTTGTGGAAGCTCGAAGGACTCGAGGACGCCCAACTGCGGCAGCCGATGACACCCTCTAGGACAAGCATGCTCGGGCTGGTAAAGCACATAGCATCCGTGGAGTACGGCTGGTTCTGCGATACGTTCGAGCGGCCGTCGGATCCGGTCCCCTTCGATCCGGATGACCCCGACGCCGATTGGCGCGTTGAACCCGACGATACGGTCGAGGCGATCGTGGATTACTACGAGCGTGCCCGGGCCGCCTCTGACGAAGTGATCGCCGAGATGGACGTCGACGACCTCGGTAGAGCATGGTTTGGAGACCCCGTCTCGATGCGCTGGGTGCTCATCCACATGATCGAGGAGACGGCCCGTCACGCCGGTCACATGGACATCATGCGTGAGCTGATCGACGGGCAGACTGGGGACCACCCGCCGAGCTGAATCAACGGGCTGAGGTGCGGACGATGGGAGTCGAACTCCCGCTCCGGGGGCTTTGTATGTCCTCTGACCTGGGCAAACGCGTTGGCGGCTGGCCGGCGGGTGTCGTCTGATAGCGGCTCGTTACGCCGTTTCTGTGACCAGTCCGTGACCGCAGAGTCGCCGCGTTCGTCGCTCCGACCAGGGACGGCGCTACCGCGACTGGTTCAGCCGAAGAAGTCGATGATGGCTTGGGTGTCGTCGGAGAACGCCCAGCGCTGTGTCACTAGGCCGTCGGCATTGACGTGGTAGATCTCCGCCGTCCGATAGTTGAGCGTCTCGTCGGCCTTGGTTGCGGTGACGTTGAGGAGGGCGATGAGGTGGTCGTCGTTGGCTACGACGTCATGCAGATCTCCTGAGATGTTGTACTCGCTGAGGGCCTGCATTCTCTCCGTGAGCGCCTGCTTGCCCCGCACCGGCTCAGACGCACCAATCTCCCACCATTCGATGTTGTCGGCGATGCCGTCCGCCAAAGCTGCCATGTCTCCGGCGTCCATGGCCGCGGCGATCTGGCGATAGCGAGCGGCGTTGGGATGATCGGACATTCAGCGTGCCTCCTTCAGGTCGGGCGGTCCTCTTGGCAGATGCAGGGTTAACCCTACGCGGCGCGCTGTCGCGCGGGTCGAAAGTGTCGAGTTGGTCGTCGCGGCGAACGGCCCGGCATCGTCGCCTTACTCGGCGCCGCCGCATCGTTACGACACGGCGTCGGTCCCGCGTACCCAAATCCCCACCCACCCATGACCACCCCCCGAGACCGGGAACACGCGGACCACTCACAGACTCGTAGGCTCCAGCCTGAACGTTCGCCGCCTTGATGGAACTGAGCAATGAGGTGAGCTGGAGCTGCCTCGTATGGCGGGTTCGGACGCCCGTTCGAACTCGCGGGTGGCCATGGTCAGACAATGTCCGCAGATCCGCATCGCTCCCCTGCATTCCAGCGGACCGACCTTGCTTGCTCGCTTCCGACAGAAGCAGCATCGCTCGTCGCCGCTGCGCACCTCGAGGCAGGTGCGCTCGTCGCTCGCTCCCCACCCCTGAGCCAAGGCATACAAGCCGACCAGGCTGCTGGACGGTTGGTGATCACCCTCGACCGTGGTGTCGCCGACAGCCGTCGCTATCCGCCGGGCAGCCACGCGGGGATAGACCTTCTACGGTTGCCCGACCACTCGGTAGGCACCGTCGGGTTCGCCGTACGCCGCTTGGTGCTGGGACCGACCTCGAGGACATCCGAAGGGTGATCACCATCGTTGAGATGAGCCGTCTCGCGATCCGAAGGTCGCCGCTCAGCACCTGACCACGAGTTGCCGACGCCTTGCTCAGCTGATTTCCGGCCTGGAAGTCCGCTGCACGAACAGCGTCCCAAGAACGCCTGTTCGGAGCGTTCCGTGACCAAACGGGTGATCGGAGAGCCATTTTGGGGCTCCCTGTAGCGCTTCTACCAGGGGTTGGGAGGTGCGGGCGGTGGGAGTCGAACCCACATGGGCTCTCGCCCACCGGGTCCTAAGCCCGGCGCGTATGCCGTTCCGCCACGCCCGCAAGGATGAGTGAGCCGCGTGGGACTCGAACCCACAACCTATTGATTAAGAGTCAATTGCTCTGCCAGTTGAGCTAGCGGCCCGGAGGAAGGGTAGCGGCGCGCAGCAGGACAAACTGCTGATGGAGGGCATGAGCACAAGACTGTTAGCCGGTCGGGATGGCCGGATTCGAACCGGCGACCTCGGCGTCCCAAACGCCGCGCGCTGCCAAACTGCGCCACATCCCGAGTCGAGTCGAGATTAACCGGCTGTCGGTCCTGGCAATTGTGGTTGAACGTAGGCACGACCGATATGGGTGCGAACGCGATGACAATTTGCGCACACGACATCGCACAACGCGATCTCGCGAAGCAGCTCCTCAGGGCTGTGAGTGAAGACCATCTGTGAGATGTCGCCGTTCTTGCCCTCCCGGTGGTCGAAGTCCATGACCGCCGTGGGATATCGCAAACCGCAGTCCGCGCATGGCCGAGCCTTGGCCTTGCGAACAAGCTCCCTGTTGAATGCGATCCTTTTACGGCGACGGGCATCGACAAGTCCAATGTGGTGTTCTCGGTTCCGATCGTCGCCGTACCACGCCCGCCATCCCGCGTTGGCACATGCCTTGCAGTACGACTGGATTCGGGTATGACCAGCATCTCGATATCCGAACGCGTCGAGCTCCAGAACCTGTCCGCAGCTGGGACAACGGCGAGTCGCGCCCATCCGCTGATCATGACATCTGCCTGTGACACGGCCTTGATTGCCACGGTGCAGCCTGCGAGCGTTGTGACCGACGGCCGCAGGCCCCGCACTATCCTGGCTGGGCCGTCTTGCGGGTGTAGCTCAATGGTAGAGCCCCAGCCTTCCAAGCTGGTGGTGAGGGTTCGATTCCCTTCACCCGCTCCGCGGGTCGGGAAACCGACCGCGAGGATCGGCCCCCGTAGCTCAGAGGACAGAGCGGGTGCCTTCTAAGCACCGGGTCGGGGGTTCGAATCCTCCCGGGGGCGCCGACCCGAGCGGGTTCCGCAGCGGCGGGACCGTCATGGTGACCGTAGCTCAGGTGGTTAGAGCGCCAGGTTGTGGCCCTGGAGGTCGGGGGTTCAAGTCCCCTCGGTCACCCCAGCCGCCTTCGTGGCGCGCCCGCGCCGCACTGGGTCGGCGCCCGACCATCCAAGGAGCCGATCTGTGAACACGACGCTGAGCGACGCCGGGCCATTCGAGAAGGTTCTAACCCTCCGGCGTGAGGAGAACGAGCTGGCGGATGCCGAGGAACAGGCCGCCCGGCGCCTCTCCAGAGAGCTCCGCATCAAGGGGTTCCGGCCCGGCAAGGCGCCGCGCCGAATAGTCGAGGCAACAGTCGGCCCGGA
>DATADW010000001.1:0-2317 GCA_036258335.1 Acidimicrobiia bacterium | reverse complement strand
GGTTGGTGCCCGCGCCGACCTCACCATCTTTGACCTCGATGGAGATGTCATCGCCACGATCATCGGCGGTCAAGTGGTATTCCAAACCGAGCGTCCGGGGGCAGGCAATGAGCAGTGAGCTTTGGGACGAGATCCACGAGCAACCGGACCGGTTGGAGTCGGTCATCGATGGAAACCGCCGCCAGGTCTCGCGGGTCGGGGCGCTCATCGACGGGTCCGACATCGGATGGGTGTTGATCGCGGCGCGCGGCACGTCGGACAACGCCGCCCGATACGCCCAGTACGTATGGGGAGCGCGCAATGGATTGGCCGTAGCCTCGGCGGCGCCATCGCTCTTCGGGGGATACAGCCAACCACCGTCCCTCGAAGGTGCACTCGTCGTAGGGATCTCGCAGTCCGGCCAGTCACCCGACCTGGTCGGTGTGCTCGAGGAGGCGCGGAGGCGGCGGCGGCCGACGCTCGCCATCACCAACGACCCCGACTCACCGCTGGCTTCCGCCGCCGACGAAGTGCTCGCCCTCTACGCGGGCGAAGAGAGAGCGGTGGCGGCCACAAAGACCTACACCTGTCAGCTCGCCGTGGTGGCGATGCTCTCCGAAGCGCTGGCCGGAGAGCCCGATCCCGGTGCCAGCCTCGCGGATCTTCCCCAACAGGTGGCCGCGGCGTTGGAGCTAAGCAAGGAATTGGACTCGGCGGCGGCGCCGCTGGCCGAGGACGACAGGTGCGCGGTGCTCGCTCGCGGCTTCCAGCACGCAACCGCGTTCGAGTGGGCTCTCAAACTGCAAGAGCTGGCTCAGGTGCTGGCACAGCCCTACTCGACCGCGGACTTCCGTCATGGGCCGATGGCGTTGGTGGAGCCCGGGTTCCCCGTGCTCGCCATTGCAACGGCAGGAGAGCTCGAGGATGACGTTGACGAGTTGATCCAGTCGGTTGCGGAACGCGGCGCCGAGCTACTCGTGCTCAGCGACCGACCCGATCACCACCCTCCCGGATCGGTGGTGCACCTGGCGCCCGGTGTCCCCGAGTGGCTGGTGCCAATCCCAACCGTGGTCGCCGCCCAACTCGCTACATACCACCTGACCCGCGCCCGCGGCCTCGACCCCGACGCCCCCCGCGGCCTCCGCAAGGTGACCAGAACGGTGTGAACGGGAGGCGGCCGGAAAGAGGGGTCCGCCTCCCCCGGTAAGGCGGAGGCGCGAGACCCAGCGAGCGGAGGGGGTGACGGTCGCCGCGGCGATCACCCTCTCCCCAACCCCCGCCCTTCAGGGAAGGGAAGCTATTAGGGGAGCGGGCGAGCGAAGCGAGCGAGCCTCCGCTCCTACCATCCCAAGACGTGGCGAAGCGAAAAACGGTGTCGAGGGCCCGGGTCTGGTTGAGTTGGTGGTCTCGGTGGGCGACGCCATGGCGAGTGGGGACGTGGTAGCGAGAGTCAGGCGCGCCACGCGCCAGGCACCGAACGTGCTGCTGCGGCGGGCGCTGGTCATCACGGTGGAGCGGACCATCGAGCAGGACCCGAAGTACGCCATCAGGCTGTTGGTGGATATCGCCATAAGGGCGCTGTCGCCTGCGGTGAACGATCCGACGACCGCCGTCTTGGCCATCGACCACATCGAGGACATGCTGCATCGCATCGCCGGTAGGAAGCTCGAACAGGGGCATGTCCGCGAGGACGGGCGGCTTCAGCTTGTCTTCCCGACTCCCTCGTGGGAAGACCTGGTCGCTTTGGCAACGGACGAAATCCGGATCTACGGCGCTAGGTCGGTGCAGGTGATGCGCCGACTCCTGGCGATGCTGGCCGTGCTGCTCGGCGAGGTCCCAGAGTTACGCCGTGGCCCCCTTGTCGACCGTCAGGCTCGGGTCCGGCGGGCCATAGATCGCAATTTCGAGGACCCTGACGACCGGGCAGAGGCAAGCCAGGCCGACACCCAGGGTCTTGGCCTCTCCCGGGGGTAGGCGGACCTTGTCACAGCAACTCATCGAGACGGCATGCTGAGATTCGCCCTCGGCCCGATTCCGGTGCGGATCCACTGGTCGGCGTTGGCGCTCGCTCTCTTCGCCTGGAACGGCGGTTTCCAGGGTGTCGAGATCGCGGTGTTCACCGGGGTCGCCATCCTCTCGGTGCTCATCCACGAGCTGGGGCACGCCGTGGCGGCGCGCGGCTTCAAAGGCGAGGCGATGGTGACTCTTTACGCCTTGGGCGGCGTCACCCGCATGGTCCCGACAAAGCCGTTCAGCAACGGGCAGGGGTTCATCATCTCAGCGACGGGATCGGCGGTGGAGATCGTGGCGGGAATGGTCGTCTGGCTCGCCGCCCGTC